>NZ_JAJOZB010000001.1:0-347500 GCF_023701745.1 Streptomyces sp. RKAG293
CGGGGCGTTCAGCCACGCCGCGACCGCGTCGCGCAGGAACGGGTGACGGGCGGCGTCGGCGTGCCACGGGTCGCCGGCGGTGATGTAGATCCGCTCCACCGTCGCGGGCAGCACCGCGTACACCGCGGCCAGAATCTCCGCCACCGACCCGGCGCCCAACTGCACGCGCACCGTCTGGTCACGGTGCACCAGGACACCAGTGGTGGTGTCGAGGAACGCCATCGCGCGGGCCTGCTGGGTGAAGTTCGGTCGGGTCGATGTCAGGTTCGGCGTCACGGCAAACCAGCGGTCGCCTTCCGGGCCTGCCGGGATCGACGGGAGGTCCCGCTCCCCCGCATCCGGCGCCGTGACCGGCACGGGTACCGAGACGGTGGCCGCCGTTGCCGGGACGTCGCCGTGCTCCTGGTCCTCGACGGCCTCGTCCGTGGCGGCGGCCTCCGGGGCCCCCGGCGGGGCAACGAGGTCGGCGGCCTCGGGCACCACTTCGGCGGCTGCGGCCGGGGCGGGGTGGCGCAGGTCCGGAACGAGCGCTCCCGCAGCGGCGATCGTCCCTGCGGGCGCCTGCGGCGCGGCGTGATCATCGGGGTGTGCGGGGGCCGGTGCGGGTGTGTCAGGTCCGCAGGCGGGCGGCGGTGGGCCCAGGGCAGGTACCAGGGCGACCACGTCGATCACCGCCAGGCCGGCGGCCGGGGCGATCCGGTCGGCCTTCGCCTTGTCATGCTCCGCCAGCAGCACGATCCGCCGGCCGCGCTCCGCCTCGAGCTTCGCCAGGACGGCCTGCGCCTTCTTGATGTCGTCGCGCAGCGTGCGCAGTTCGGCCAGGGCGGTGGTGTAGGTCTTGGCGTCCATCACGATCCCTGATGCGGTGCGGATGAGGTGGCGGCATGGCCGCTGGTGGAGCGGGTCGTGACGTAGGCGATGGCCCCGCCCGAGTGCGATTCCAGACGAGTTCCCAGCAACAGGCCGGCGGTAGCCCTGCCCTCGGCGTCCGGGGCGGTCAGGTGGGTGACCGGGCGGACCAGGTCGGTGAGGTGACCGGCCAGGACGGCGTCGGGGAAGGAGTGACGGCCCGGTGCGCTCTTCTCCCAGCGCTGGAGGCCGGTCAGGACAGCCACGACGTATCCCGACAGGGTGATCGGCAGTACTCCCCCGGCCGCGACGGCCGCCGCATCGCAGCGCCAGTTCCCTCGCAGCGCGGCAAGCAGGTCAGTGGGCGGCAGGTCGGCAGCGAAACCGATCCACCGCTGGTTGCCGTCGGGGGCGGGGCGAGCCGTATCCACCCGCAGCACGGCAAGTTCGGGTGCCGCCAGCTGGTCCAGCGGAGCCGGCGCCCGGTCCCGCAGGGCTTGGACCACGGGCAGCGGAACCATGACCCGGTTGCCCCGGCGCGACAGGCCCGGCAGGACCCCGGCGTGCACGAGGCGGCGGAACGTCGTGACAGCGCAGCCGAGTTCCTCAGCTGCCTGCCCCGTCGTCAACAGCACCACGCCTCCTTACATACAAACTCTGATATTTGATCAGGTGCATACGGTAGGGGGTGGGTGGGCGCCCGTCAACGAACAACACCCGCCACGTCGCTGACGCCGACCGTTGGGGCAAGGATCCCGTTGTGCCGTGCGGCTGTTCGCCGGTGCGGCCCGGGCGCGTGTGAGCGGGTCGAGCAGCGCGGTGCGCCCGAGGCCGGTCCACCGAGCGGGACATCGATGGGCACCGGCTCCGGCGCGCCGGGCGTTCGGGACCGTCTCCGGGGGGGTGCGACCCCGGTCCGTACCGTCGTGGCAATTCCCGGCACTGTGCAGCGGCGACACCCGCCGGGCCGCGTCCTGCCCCCGAGGACATCCCCACCGGCCCCGCACGGCACGCCCGGTCTCGGGTCCACCGTTGTGTGGGTCGCCTGGGGCGATGCCGATTGCAGGAACCTCAGATGCCGGTGCCGGCTGCCCGGGTGATCGAACGGGCCACCTGCCGCGCAAGGGTCGCCGGCCTCAGGTGGTGTTCCGCCCGCAGCAGGAAGCCCACCGGGGAGTCCTTGATCTGGGCGTCGTGCGCCTGCGCGGTGGCCTGGCGCAGCATGAACGTGGCCAGCGAGGCGCCGGCGACCGTGACGGGGACCTGACCTGCGAAGTGGCCCAGGCTCAGGGCGGCGAGGCCGCCTACTTCGAATTTCATGTTGAGCGAGCTGGTCACTGCCTTGATGTTCAGGCTCTTCATCGCTTTCCGCAGGTTCTTCAGAGGTCCCTCGAAGTCGGTCTCCCAGGCCAGGCGCAGGTGGTGCTCGAACGCGGCGTGGTCCTCGATCCCCGCGACGCCGCGCTGAAGGGTGGCCGCGGTTGCGGCCACGGCCTGGGTGAAGGCGTCGAACTCGTCGCGGTAGCACGTGCGCAGCTCGATGATCTTGTCGGCGGAGACGGTTTCCAGGTTCGCGGGCAGGACACATCGCACGGCCATGATGGCCAGCCGATGCGCCGTGTCGGTGTCGACGGCCGGTTGGTGCTGTCCCAGGAGGACCTGGGTGATCCGGTCTTCGTCCCATCCTTGTGTCGCGGTGTGGGCGGCGACCTGGTCGGTGGTGGGGGCGTAGCGCGTCGTGCGGGCGAGCTCTGCGGTCAGGGCGCATTTGTAGACCCATGCCACCGAGGGATCGGTGGCGATCCAGTGGCCCCGCAGCTCGGACCGGCCGACGTCATCGGTCTGCACGGCCAAGTCCAGTGCCAGCAGGGCCTCGCGCAGCGTGGGGTCCACCTCGTCCCGGTGCAGCCCCGCCAACGGCCGACCCGCCCCACGGTGTCCTTCGTGTGGGGGGCGTAAGGATGGGTCGGCACCCGGTGTCCTGCTGCTTGAGGTTCCTTGAGAGTTCAGGAAATTCCTCCACCCGTGTGCCGCGCTGTACCATCGCCGGAGGGCCCTGCCATGATCCTCGATAACCCGAACAAAGGCGGGGGCGATTGCAGCTGCCGCAGCCTGCGGGTCCACATCGATCAGAAAGTCCAGCTCCGCGCACAGCGCTCTGACGGCCGGTGGATCAGCCACAGGGAAGTCCCGGGGAACCACCCTGGCCAGGCGCGGCCAGTACAGAGCAGCGGCCTTCATCCACCGCTCGTCACGCACATGCACATACGGGTAGTACAGACCGATGTGCTCCACGGTGCTCCCCACATCCCAGGACCGGCTGATGGCCGAAGACCAGAACTGACCACGCTACGGGCCGACATCGACCGGCGGGGTCAGGGCCGGCATTCTGATCGTCGCAACGCAATCGGTGGTGCTGCCACCGCCGAGCACGCCGGGCCCGGAGCGGGGCGAGGTCATCCAGTCACCCGGTGGTTATGGCGTCGGGCGTGTTGCTGGGCGGTCATCGGCCATCGTGTGGCGTGGTGCGGACGGCCGCGATACCCGCAGGCGTGGCCGCTCGTTATCAGGCGTCCGCCACCCGCTCGAGGGGCGAAATCCGGCCGACCTCCGTTCGGCAGGGTCGGACGCCGGTGAACGCCGGCGGACAACAACGACCGACAACCACCGATGATGACCGCCCGCACGACCCCTCTGACCTGGCCTGATGGCATCCAGTTAGGGTTTTGGACCGGCGCGGATGCGCAACACTCTCCTGTATGTCGAGCTTTCAGCACAGGAAGGCCGTCGGTGACGCCCACGAGGTGCGCGTCGCCCAGGAACTCATCCACCGCGGATGGGCTGTCAATCCGTGGGGGCAGGGCGTGTTGACCGACCCCGTGCGGTACGCCCTGCGGGAATCGTACAGTTCGCTGCGCTGGACACCTGACCTCATCGCGGCGAAGGACCGCCAGGTCACTCTGATCGACTGCAAGAGCCGGATGACCAGCCGTGCCACCTGCCGTCACGTCGTGGAACGCGCCGCAGTCCACGCCCACCTCCAACTGGTGGCCTGGACGATGCTGCCCGTCTACTACGTCTTCGACAACCTCGACGTCCTCACCCCGTCCGACGTACTGACTGCAGGCCAGGACGGGCCCCGGACACCCGCCGGCTCCGGCACCCCCTACTACCTGATCCCCGCCGGCCGCTCCCTGCCCTTCGACACCACCTTCGAAACCCCACCACCCCACCACCAACTGCCCGCTGCCGCCTAACACGGACGGGACACCCGTCACCGGCGGGGCAGACTCCACCCGAGCAGAGCCCCGCATCTCCTGCTCCGGCGATCCGGAACATGACAGACCACACAGCACCCTCGCGAGGCCGGCGTTGGCGGCCGAGCTGTACGCCACAGAGGCCTCCACCAGGCCCTGGCGGATGCTGAGGAGCTTCCCTCGTCGTCGATCGACGCCGAGCCTGGAGCGCTCGCGACACGTGTCGGCTGACCGGACCTGCACACCGGAACGGGAACGGACGGACATCAGGAACCTCGACACGGGTCGTCCACCTTCGAATCCCACCCGAGCGTGCCGCTTGATCATGTCGCCGCACCGAGGAACCTCAAGATCCCGACAGAGTCCCTCAGTGCGGGGCCTCATTCAATTTTCCGTCCATGGCGGCGTCAATCATGAGGCGCGCCTGGCGCTCTATCGCGGCGGGCTGGCCATTGAGGTTGTCCTCGACCTCTTTTGCGGGCATATCGAGGACGTTCCGGAGCTCGCCTGCCAGGGCAGGAAACCCTTCAAGGGCGGTCGCCATCGCGTCCAGATTCTCCTGCCATCCCACACGGATCATCCCAACAACCATCGGCACCAGCAGCAGGACGAAGTCAGGATGCTGGTCAAGGCGCCCGATCCCTTCCATCCCGGCGTAGTTGTCGTCGTCGAACGCGGCGCCTATCAACCTGGCGGCCAGCGGCAGGGAGCGGAACAGAACCACCACCAGCCGTCGGGAAGACTCCAA
This sequence comes from Streptomyces sp. RKAG293, assembly GCF_023701745.1. Classification (NCBI taxonomy): domain Bacteria; kingdom Bacillati; phylum Actinomycetota; class Actinomycetes; order Kitasatosporales; family Streptomycetaceae; genus Streptomyces; species Streptomyces sp. RKAG293. The sequence continues at coordinate 4,855 of NZ_JAJOZB010000001.1, forward strand.
CTCCGCGTCCGTCGCGTCGGCGAGAGCTTGCGCCATCGCGGGCACGGAGACGAGCTTGGCCGCGTCGAACAGATCCTTCGCCGGGCCGACAAGCCAAGGACCGGCTCCGTTGACACGCTGCCGACGTCCTGGAGAGATACCGAGCACCATCTCGGCCGTCGCGGCTTCCTCCTCGGTCGTGCCGAGCGTTTCCCCGAGTGCGAATGACCGCAGCAGCGACTCGATTGCGCCGGACCGCTCGGCGGCCGCCACGCGCACCAGGCGCGGCAGAGCATTCGGCCCGCGCTTCGCAGCGAGGGTCGAGGCGACGGAGTTCAGTGTCGCCTCGCGCTCCGTGACCGGGTGCAGGCCCTCGCGCGAGGCCTCCGCCACAAGCTCGCGTTCCAGGGTCCGCGTCATGGTGCTCAGGTAGGCGCTCACGGAATCCCGCACGGCGTCGGCAGGGATCGGGAAGCCATCCATCCAAAGCAGCACCCGCAGCGTGTCGGGGTTCTTCGTCTGCTCACGCCAGAGCATGAGGCTCACCAGTTGCCGCTCCGTACCGGGCGGGTACAGCCATACCGGCGTGAGTCCTCGGTTCGCCGCCCGCTTGGGGCGGGAGACCAGGCCCTGAGCACGGAAGGTCTCCAACATCCGTGCGCTGACGCCGTGCCCTGCCACGGCCCCGGTCTGGATCAGATCGGCGCCCTCGATACCGGCGCAGTCGTTGGTCATGGGGCAGCGTAGCCGTGCGGACGCCCTCGGATAGGCCGCTGACCCACATTCGATCCAGGTACTCCCAGCGGAAGTCCCGATAACTTGCAAACCGGCATACGGGCCTTGTACCTGCACATTCGCCCTGATTCGCTGAGGACACCAAACCGAACCCGGGGCCAGTTCGACCCATCGACAGAAAGGCGCCATCGTGTCCAAGAAGCTCATTGCGGCGATCGCAGGCTCCTGCGCCCACACGATCACGAAGAGAGAGGCCCTCCGGTACGGGCTCCAGGACTGGCAGGCATCCGCGCTCGCATGGGCTGCCGGCGCAGCTGTCTCAGCAGCCGTCATGCGCGCCTGGCACCTCGTCCACCAGGCGGACAGCACCTGACGAGGAGCCGACCGATGACACATACCCCGCGTGGGAGCGGACCCTGGGGGCGAGCCGGCTCATCCCCAGGGTCCTGGGGCGGACCCGGGCCGTGGACAAGACGGCTGTATTACGGGTCGAGACATCTACGGCGGCATTCGGTTCGAGGTGAGGATACTCTTCCGATACGGAAGGCACCCTGGACCCGATGCTTCCAGGCAGGTTCGCGCAATACGTCAACGCGGTCCTGAGGCTGGGTTTCCGTCAGGATGGTGATGGACCCAGCTCAGGCCTCCCAGGTCGAGGCGGTTCCGCGTCCGCGTCACGGCGACGTAGGCAAGGCGTGCTTCCGAATCGTCGATCGGTCCGGGCAAGGGGCAGTCGGCGGCGTCTTTGTGGTTGGTGTCTTTGGGCGCGGTGAAGTCGTCGGCAATCCGCACGTTGGCCCATTCACGACCTTTGGCCTTATGGGCGGTAGAGACAGTGATCTGGGCCTGGTTCTCGTGGCTGAGCTGATCCACCGCGACTAGGACAGCCCGGGTGCCATGCTGGTCGATAAGGTCCACGAAGGCTTTTAGGTCCCGGCCTGCGGGGTCGTGTTCGGCGTACTCCTGCAGTTCGCCCCAGGTGGGGAAGAGCACCAGTTCTGGGTGAGAGGTCCGGCGTCCGTCCTTGAGATCTTGGGCGGCGGTGGTCAGAGCGCGCAGGCTGTGTCCTCCGCCGGCCAGGGCCATGGTCCGGCCTGCGGCCAGGTGGGTCATGACCTCGGTCATCGCGCCGATGTTGGTGCGGCACAACACTGCGTCGGGGTCGTGGACTTCGCCGAGTTCGGTGCTGATCGCTTCGGTTCCGGTCAGGCGGATTGGGGCGTCGGCGATGGCCAGCCAGCGGTTGGCCTCGTCGGCCAGGCGGGGGCCGAAGCGGAAGGACTGCGACAGGGTCAGGGTGGTTCCGTTGAAGCCGGTCATGATGTCGCGGGCGCCGCGCCAGCCGTAGATGGCCTGGGCGGAGTCGCCGACCACGATGAGCTGGGCGTGCTCGCGCTGGGCGCAGAAGACTTGTTCCAGGACGGGGTTGGTGTCTTGGGCTTCGTCGAGTAGGAGGTAGTCGGCGTCGATGGTGGGGTCGGACAGTGCCCACAGTTTGAGGTAGTGGTCGTGATCGAAGCGCACCACCCCGTGCTCGGGGTGTTGGAGGTCGGCCCAGGCCTTGTGGGCGAAAGGCAGGAGCAGCTCGGTGAACTCGGCGTGGAGGTCTTTGTCTTCCAGGCCGCGCAGGGTCGGGATGTGGTGGGCGGTCAGGGTGCGGTCGGCGGAGTGGCAATAGCGGGCCACTGCGTGGAGCACGGTATGGGACAGCGTCCTGGCGGTGATGTCCCGTTCCCCAATCCGCACGGTCTGGGTCAGGCCCAGGGCCGCTCCGGTGCGCCAGCCTGCCTGGCGGGGGGCGTTCAGGCGTGGGGCGTAGCGGTGGCCGATGGCGGCGTAGGCCAGGGCGTGGGCGGTTTTGCAGTGCACGGTGCGGGGGAAGCGGGTGGCGGCGTCGAGGGCGATGGCTTTGTTGAAGGCGATGTAGCGGCCGCGGCGTTGGGTGCGCGAGGCGAGGAGGAGCAGGGTGCTGGTCTTGCCGGTGCCGGCGCCGGCCTGTAGGGCGAGGTGGTCGCCGGCGTGGAAGAGGTCGGCGGCTGCCGCTTGTTCGTCGGTGGGGTTCAGCACGGTTGCTCCGGTGGGGTTGGAGGAGGGTGGTCGGGTCGCGTGGGGTCGTGGGTGCGGTGTTCGGTTGCGTGCGGTCAGGTTGGTGGTGGATGCGGTGGCGGAGGTTCCGGCAGGTTGGGGCCGCCTGCGGCGTGGTGGAGGGCATCGGGGGGTTGGGGGTGGATGTGTTGGTGGTGCAGGAAGGCGTCGAAGGGTTCCCAGCCGATCAGGGCGGTGTCGGCGGCGGAGGGTGTCGCGGCGTGGGTGGGGCAGCGTTGGGCGCGCCAGCGCAGTTGTTCGGTGTACGGCGGCTGGGTGAGGTCATAGGTGGCCATCACGGTGGGGATGTCCGGGGCGGTCAGGTGCCCGGTGGTGGCGGGTGTGGGGATGAGGATCCAGGTGCCGGGGGTGGTGCGTGGTGCGAGTAGGGGCAGGGTGCAGCGGTGGCGGGTGCGGGTCTGGGCGACGCAGGGGATCTGATCGACAGGCGTGGGGGCGAGGTAGAGCAGGTGGAGGAGTTGGACCGCGGGGCGGCGGAGAGGTGCTGGCGTTGATTCGGTGGCGGGCTGGCGTGGTGTGAAGCGGCCGGCGTCGAGGAGGCGGCGGGTGTTGAGCGCCAGGTTCCGGCGGGCCTCCTGCAGGCCGGGGCTACCGGGGTCCGGTGTGGCGGGGCACAGGGAGTGGTGGCGTACCCGGCACCAGGGCGAACCGTCCTGGGTCGGTCGGGCCACACCGGACAGCACGTGCCAGCGCTGGCCGTCTGGCACCAGGCGGGTGGGGAGTTCGCCGGGGTGCAGGGGGACGGCGCGGTTGGTGTCGCGGTAGTACCACTCGACGCGGTTGCCGCAGGCAGTGCAATGACCGGTCTGCCCGGAGCGCAGGAGTTTGGTGGGGCTGTCGGGGCTGACGCGCAGGGCGCGCGGGGGGCGGCGGTTCTTGGGGGTGCCGTCCCAGGCGAAGCCATCAGCGGCGGGGTTGTTGGTGGCGCGCATGCGGTGAATGTCGCAGGTGACACGCCGCCACCGGGGTGCCGGAGCCGTGGCTGTCCCCCGGGAGGCGGCATTTCCCGTGCATGCGTTCGCCTACTGGGTCATGTGTTCGTGTGCCGGTACCGGTCGGGTGGCGGCGGCCAGCCTCGCTCGGTGCTGCGGGCCTCGCCGACCGGGTGTCAGGCGGTCGGCGGGGCCGGCGGTTCGTGGCCGTCGCACAGGGTTCCCAGGAGTTGGTCGAGGGGGCTCCCAGGGCGTGGGCGAGGGCGTGCCAGGTGGCAGGACCTCACCGCCGCCGGCCACGATCCCGACGCTCTCCTCGCGTACGGAGACGTCGACCTGACCGAAGACGGTGCGGACGAGTCAATGCGTCAACGCGACGAGTTCGAGTTCAACTTCAGCGTCGGCATTCAGTTCGGAGACGTCCCCCTGACCCACGTCCGCTCGACCCTGGCGACGCTCACCCGCGAACAGCACGAGCGCAACCAGGCGCCCCCGCAGGCCGCAGCATGACACAGCGCAGAGGCCTGTTCGTCACCCTCGACGGCCCCAGCGGCGTGGGCAAGTCCACCACCATCGAGGCCCTACGCGCGGAGCTGGCAGGGCAGGGAATCCCGGTGCGCCCGACCGCAGAGCCCTCCCATAGCAAGCTGGGAACCTTTACCCGCCAGAACGCCAACGGCATCCACGGACGCGCCCTGGCCTGTTTGGTCACAGCCGACCGGTACGCGCACATCGAGCACGAGGTCAGGCCATCCCTACAGGCCGGCGACACAGTGATCTGCGACCGCTACGTCGCCTCGACGCTGGTCCTGCAGCGGCTCGACGACGTGCCACTGGAATTCCTGCTCGCCCTGAACGCGGACATGCTCATGCCCGACCTTGCGGTGATCCTTACCGCGCCACCCGGCCTCATCGCCCACCGGATAGCCGAACGCGGCGTCCGACACCGCTTCCACCTCGACCCCACCGCCCCCGGCCGGGAAATCGACCTCTATGCCGAAGCCGCGCACATCCTCACGGCCAGAAGCGTCAACGTGCTGGTCGTTGACACCAACCGCGTCACCCCATCGGATGTCGCGTCCACCATCGCCAACGCGCTGCCCGATCCCCCGATACCGTCGGCAATCTCACCGAACCCCACAGCCTCCCAGGAACCATGAACCCCGCACCCGCACAACCCGTCATCGACACCCACGTCATCCTCCGCGACGGCGACAAACTGCTGCTCTCCCAACGCGGCGGCCCCTACGGCTACGGCCGCTGGCACCTACCATCTGGCAAGCTCGACCAGGGCGAGTCCTTGAGCGTCGGCGCCGCACGTGAGCTGCTGGAGGAAACCGGCGTCCGAGTCGATCCGCATCACCTGCGCCTGGTCCACGTCGTGCACCACCAACAAGGTGACGACGTGGAACGGATCGGGCTCTTCTTCGTCGCCACCGAATGGAGCGGCGAACCCGTCAACCGGGAACCAGCGAAGTGCCTCTATCTGGCGTGGTTCACTGTCCACGAATTGCCCGAAGACATCATCGAGTACCCCAAGGAAGGCCTCCTCGGCTACCTGAACGATAACGGCGGTCTGACAGAGCACGGCTGGGCATAGCTTCACGGCAAGCGCCCAGCGGTCTGGCGGCACATCGTCGAACCTTCCGCGAACACGCCGCCTGCGAGCCGCGTCACCGACGGCCTGCTTGGTGTTCGGTGACGTTCGCCGAGATCGCCGTATGGCGACCAGCCATGAGGCCCTGGTCGGCGGACAGTCGCCAGGCGGGGTGGCTCTCCCATGGCGTCGCCCCCAGCCCTGGCCACGCAACAGGTGCGTGATTGTCAGGGCGGTCGCCAGCGACTTGTTCCGCTGCGTACCGTTTCCGTCCGCGTCGCGCCGCGCAATTACTGTCGGCGACGACGTCGCGCCTGCGCGACGGAGGCGATGGGGTCGGTGGAAAGGGCGGTCAGCCCCGTGCGCACTGCGTATGCGCACGGGCCGGTTGCGCAATGCGCAGTGCGGAGCAAATCGGGCACTGCGCAAAAGGCGGTTGCGCAGAGGCCCATTGCGCAGTGCGGAACACAACGGACGCTGCGCAGTCTCCCTCTCGCCAACGTGCCGGCTCCCGACTCAGAAGCGTGGTTCAAGTCGTCCCACAGCTCACAGGACAACGGCAACTGCGTTGAATTCGCTGACCTGGCCGGGCACGTTGCCGTCCGCGACTCAAAGGACAGGTTCGGGCCCGTCCTCGTCGTCACGGCTGCCGCGAGGGCATCTTTCATGGACTTCGCGCAGTCCGGAACCATCGACGTCAGCCTCCCCGGCTGAGCCATTATCCTGCAACAAGCAGCTCGGCTCGGCGCTGCCCCGGCTGCAATCCGGGGACCTGGCCACCGTCCTGCTCATCGTCGACCGGACGACGTCAGCGGACCAACCGTTGCTGTCCACGCTGCTGGCAACTGGTGACCCCGGTGTCGTTGAAGCGTTCCGGTCCGCAGCGGCCGCATTCGGGCTGGACCTCCCCGACGACGCGGACGCTCTCCGCGATGTTCTGGACGCCAGCGACCTGTGGCGCCACCACTGAAGAACCGGGCTCAGCTTCCAGTCTGCGGTTCGTAGGGGTCGGTGTACGGCTCCAAGGATCCACGGACCTCTTCCTGCGCCAGTTGCATCCGCCGCCCGGGCCCGTAGTAGCGGGCGCGGGCGGCCCCGTGCGGTGCCAGCCACCCGAGGCGCACGAGTTCGCGCAGGTCGCGGATGGCCTGCTGGTCGGAGAGGTCCGCGTCCTGCTGGTAGACGGTGCGGCGCACGCGGGAGCCCCAGAAGGCGGGTAGCAGGGCGTAGACGACGCGTTCGTCCAGGTCGTCGGCGGTGGAGGCCTGGGCCAGATGGGTCCAGGCGCGGGAGAGCAGGTCGGTGCGGCGCTGGGCCTGTTGGGCTTGGCGGTGGTGGGCTTCGAGGCAGAACCGTACCCAGGGGTGGGTGTCACGGGTGGGATCCCAGCGGGGGCTGCCGACCTGCTGCAGGACCCGGTAGTAGGCGTAGGTGTTCTGGCCGCGGCCGAGCCATTCCTCGATGGAGGAGAACTCCGGCGGCAGGACACCCTCGCGAGCGAACACCAGCGTGGACAGGGAACGGGACATCCGCCCGTTGCCGTCCTTCCACGGATGAACGTTGACCAGGTTCAAGTGGGCCATCGAGGCCCGTACATGTACGGGGGTCTCGAGGTCTCCGTCGTTGAGCCACTCGATCAGCTCCGCCGTCAGCGCCGGCACGTGCTCGAAGTCCGGGGCGGTGTAGGCGGGGACCAGAGGGTCGTCGGGGCTGGTGACGAAGACCGGGCCGTTGCGCCAGCGGCCGGGCCGCTTGTCCAGATGGTGGCCCTGGAGCATGAAGTGCAGCCCGTTGAGTAGACCCGCGTCGTACCGGAACCCCTCCCCCGCGTCCGCGAGCGCCTGGATGTAGGTCATTGCGCGCTGGTATCCCTCGAGCTCCACTCTGGTCCGGTCTTCGGTGTCAAGAGGCTCCTCGCCCGTCATGAGTGCTTCGACGTCCTCGACTGTCGCGGCGTAGCCCTCGATGGTGTTCGAGCCGACGATCGCCCGCGCGGTGAGGTTACGCGACCAGTTCGTGAGCGACGCGGTCTGCGAGGGGGCCGGCCGACGCTGGGCCCGAGGTGGCGGCGGTGAAGCAGCGGCTGGGCTGACCCGCAGCCCAACCTTGACCGCAGGTCGAGTGCTGACTGCTCACGGCATCAGCCCGCGTTCACGCCGACCGCCGTCCTCTCGGTGACCGCGGCTTCGGCCACAGCCAAAGCCACCGCCATGATGGTGAGTTGCGGGTTGACCTCCGGGCAGCTGGGCAGCGCTGAGGCGTCGGCGATCAGTACGCCGTGAATGCCGCGGAGCCGGCCCAGCGTGTCGGCGGGGGCGGTCCGCGGGTCGGTGCCCATCGCGACCGTTCCGGTCGGATGGAACGCCGACAGGTGGAGTTGCCGGGCCGTGATCCCCTTGAGCAGCTCGGTGAGTTCGGCAAGGGTGCGGGCGCGCGGGGCGGCGGGGATCCCGGTGAGGACCTCCTCGGCGCCGGCGGCGAGGAGCAGTTCTCCCATCGCGTGCACCGCGCGCAGCAGGAGCCGGCCGTCGCGGGGATCGAGGTCGTAGCGCAGCAGGGCGCGGCGGCGGCCCAGGACCCGGCCCGAGGGCCGGTCGGCGATCATCGCGCCGAAGGTGGCGAGGCGTCCGGAATCCTCCAACTCGGCGCGCAGCTCCCGGCCGACACCCGGCAGGATGAAGGAGCTCATGCCGGGTGGCGGTGCGGTCGCCTCGAGGAGGATGCCGTCTCCATGCAGTTCTTCGACGCCCACGCTCTGCAGAACCGCCGGGCCGCCCACGACCCGGTCGGTGAAGCGTCCGGCCACACTGATCGCCGGGTGCACGGCCAGATTGCGGCCCAGCCGGGGGTGCCGGCCCAGTCCGGAACGGCGCAGGACCAGCGGGGTGTGCAGGGCTCCGGCCGCGATCACGACCATGGGGCTGAGGATCTCCAGTTCGGTGCCGTCCTGGCGTCGCACCACCACACCGGCAGCGCGCGGGCCGCCCGGCCGGTCGGGTTCGGTGAGGATGCGATGCACCCAGGCGCTGGTGATGATGCGCGCCCCGGCGGCACACGCGTCGGGCAGCACCGAGAGCTGGACGCTCTGCTTGGCGCCCGTCGGGCAGCCGACGACGCACTGGCACGATCCCTTGCAACCCGGAGCGTTGCGGCGCAGCGGGCCCGCGGCCCAGCCGAGTCCGCTCGCGCCCTGCAGGGCGAGCCTGCCGTTGCGGCCGATCACGTCCAGGGGTTGGGTGCCGACGCGCAGGGTGCGTTCCACGTCGTCGAGCCGACCGCCGAACGCGTCCGGGTCGGCAAGGCCGAGTCCGTAGACGTCACGCCACCGGGCGAGAACACGCGGCGGAGTGCGGTAGCAGGTGCCGGAGTTGACGACGGTGGTGCCGCCGACCGCGCGGCCCACCGGCACCACCAGGAGCGGGCGGCCCAGGGCCATGGTCGCGCCGCCGTCGCGGTACAGCTCGGCGAAACGGTCCAGGGGTGCGCGCCGGGCGAATTCGGCGGTGGTGTGGTGCCGCCCCTCCTCCAGAACCAGGACCCGCAGTCCGGCGCGGGCCAGCGTACGGGCGGCCATCGCGCCGCCCGCGCCGGAGCCGATGACCACGGCGTCGGCAGTGGAGCGGTCCGGCCAGTCGGTGGCGGGCACGCAGTCTAGAGGCGGGTCGGGCGGTGGCGACGGGACCGCGGAGGGCTCGGGTGGTGTGGCGTCGTGCCGATGGTCGTGTTCTCCGCCCGCTCCCGCGTGGAGCATCCGTTCGGTCGCCGCGGCCAGCAGGACCGGGACCTTCACCACCTCCAGCAGGGCGAGGAGCGCGGGCCGGGAGGCGAGTGAAGCGAGCACGTCCTCCCGTTCGTCGGGCGTGAGGGTGTGCAGGCGGCGGCCGGTGCGCGCGACGGCGTAGGTGTCGACGGCGGTGGCGGCGGCCACCAGGCCGTGACGGGCCGGCGCCGGCATCGCGCCCAGCAGGGTTTCCAGTCGGCGGGGGACACCGGCGAGCCAGGGTTCGCCGCCGTCGTCGGCCAGGAGCGCGGCGACCAGACCGCGCAGGGCGGCGCTCACCGGCTTCCCACCTCCGCGTGCGCCGTCGCGTCGAGCGTCCACTCGGCTTCCGTACGCCACCGGCCCCACCACCGCTCCAGCAGGATCCGGGCGTCGGCGGTCTCACTGTTGCGGCACACCGCATGGCTGCCGTCGGGGTCGGTGTACTCCAGAGCGAGGGTGCGCGACTCGGGCTGGCTGACGTCGACGCGGATGCGCCGCAGGCCCGCCCGACCGGTGACCGTCCAGGTGGGCAGGCCGATCCGGGCGGTGAACCGGCCGATCCCCGCCCAGCCGACGGCGGTGCGCAGCCCGCCGCGCGGCCACGTGCGGCCATCCTTGCGCAACCGCAGGAAGACCAGCGGTGGCAGCCGGTCGAGTCCAGGTCGCATGGACACCGCGGCGACGATCTCCAAGGCGTTCCCGCCCCCGAGGTCCGCGTGCAGCCAGGCCCAGCGGCGAGCGTTCCCGTGTCCGTAGATCCTGGCCGACGCTCCGGACGCGTCGCGCAACGTCAGTGCGCTGTCGCCGTGCCGGACGGTTCCGGTGTAGCGGGCCGTGGCGGCGGGGAGTATCTGCGCGGCGGGCAGCAGCGGATGCCGCCATGACCAGCTCGGGAAGGTGTAGAGCGGAGCCCCCTCGGGTGTCTCCGTCAGATCCCAGTCCATCGGCCCCGCCCGGCCGCGCAGCCGTCCGGCCAGCGCCTCGACTCCCGCGGCGGCGAAACCCTCCGTGTGGGCGTCCCAGGGCGCGGGGCCGAACCGCGCGTGCTCCACGGGTCCGTCCGCGGGGAAGAGCGCGGCCCAGCCGTGGGCGACGGGGCGTGATCCGTCGGTGGGGGCGGTGAGTTCATGGTGCAGCCACAGCCCGGTGCCGGTCGCCGGGTCGGTCACGGTGGTGTACCAGACCTCGGTACGTCCGGGCTGTCCCTTCCAGCGTGGCGCCCAGTGCTGTCGCTGGTCCTCCGGACGCTGTCGCGGGGATTCCCGACGCGGTCGCGAATCCTCCCTGCGGGGGAAACGGAAACTCGCCAGGAACGGTACGAGTGCGGTGGCCAGGGAGAACCGAACGGTGCCGTGCCCGACCGGCTCGCCGCCCGTCGTCAGGGTGAACGGCAGCAACGTCATGGATGCCAGTGGCCGCCGCGGCGTCACGGACTTCCACCCCTCCAGCGTGCAGCGGTCTCCGCTGTGGCCGCCGTCGTCGGCGAGGGCGAACTCCAGCCGGTAGTGGATCCTGCGCCGGGCCAGCGGGGAGATCTCCAGCGTCCCGGTGACCTCGAGCCCGTCGGCGCCGCCGGCCATGGGGTGCCCCGCTATATGGCGGCCGGCTATATGGATGCGACCGGTGAGGCGGGCGGTGGTCGTGCGGTGGGGGAGCAGCACCTCGTCCGCGTGCGCTGCCAGCACCAGCCGTACGGGCCGCGGTTGCCGGTCGCCCCGCAGCCGGACCGTTCCGGTCATCGTCTCGGCGAAGACCGTCCCCCGGTTCCCCCGGTTCCCCCGGTTTCCCCGGCCGGCCATCAGCGGGCCCCGAGGCCGGCGAGCATGAGCTGTTCCGTCGCGGTCAGATAGGCCTCGGCCGCCGCGCGCGCGGCGTCACCGTCACCCTGTTCCACGGCAGCGACCACCGGCTCCAGACGGGCGAAAGCCTCCCGTGCGTCCTGGAAGGGGTGCGCGAGATGCGACCGCATCGGCAGATAGGCGTTGAACAACGTGTTGGTCAGCAGTACATAGACACGGTTGCCCGTCGCGCGCGCCAGCGCCCGGTGCACCTCGACGTCCGCGAGCTGCACCGCGTCCGGGTCCGCACCGGCGCCGACCGCTTCCAACAGCGTGCGCAGTGCAGCGTGTTGGGTCCTGGTGGCCCGCGCGGCGGCGCGCTCCGCGATCAGTGACCCGATGCTGCGCCGCACTTCGAAGATCTCCTCGAGCCATCCCGCGTCGTGCCGGACCAGCATCGGGAGCAGGTCCGCGCCTCCGAGCCGGAGGAAGTCGCGCACGCGCGTCCCCACACCGTGCCGGGTTTCCAGCAGACCGGCCTGCACCAGACGGCCGAAGGCATGCTTGAGCGTCGTCCGGGTCACCCCGTAGCCGTCGGCGAGCTCCCGCTCGGGCGGCAGATAACTGCCTGCGGGATGCCGTCCGGAGAGCACGTCCTTCTGCAGCCGGTCCTCCAGGACATCGACGATCGTCTCGCGCGGCAGCGTCTCCATCGGATATCCCATCAGATACGGCTTAGTGGCTCAGTGGATGAGCCACTCAACCAACAAGACGACCTGGCGTCAAGGTGTGCTTTCGTAGGGCGACTTGACTGTGCTCAGCGATGGGTGGGGCGGCTGTCCTACAAGGGAATTTCCGGAAAACTGTGGACACCCGCCGTCCATGCCGTAGCGCAGCGGCGGGCGGGGCGGGGCGGGTGTCCACGGACGTGGCCGGCCGGGTCAGAAGGGAGCGGTGCCAATTTCGGCGAAGTAGGTCTGGGTCAACCCTGGGTGCCGGAAGGCCGGGGAGCTGTAGTGCACCCTCTTCCAGACACAGTCCAGCGACTTCACGCTGGCACTGACCTGCCCGATGATCACCCACCCCACCGAGCCGTGGCCCGACGGCGCGTCAATCATGTAGCCGGTGGTGCTGACGCCGCCGCCCAAACCGGCCGGCTGATCAGGGGCGTTTCAAAGTCCCCGCGAGCCCTTGAGTCCGCAGGTCGCGGTTGCGCAAGGGGTCGGGACTGGCCCGTCACGAACGCAATGAAGCTCCGGTTGGACGGGGCGACCTCCAAGTCGCCTCGAACCACCGGAGCTTCGATGTGCCGCAAGTCTGCCACCATCTAGCTGATCAAGTCGCCGGTCCTGGACAACGTGGCGGGACTGTCGCTGGTGGAGCGGCTGTGGCTGCTTCCCGATCCGCGTCAGCGCCGAGGGGTGCGTCAGCCGTTCGTGGCCGTGCTGCTGATTGCCGCCTCCGCCGTCGTCGGGCGGTATGCAGTCGTTCGCGGCCATCGGCCAGTGGGCCGCGAACGCCCCGCAGCACGCCCTGGCCCGGCTGGACGCCCGCGTCGTTGGGGCACCCAGCGTACGGGCACGCCGAGTGTCGCGACAATCCGCCGGGTCGTCGGCATGGCCTGCCCCGGCGGCCTGGCCGATCTGACCGGCGCGGATCCCGCCGGCTCGGAATCACTGGCTATCGACGGCAAGGCCGCCCGCGGCTCCCGGGCACCTCGCCCGCCGCCCACCTCCTGGCCGCGATGACCGGCGACGGCCGGACCGTCACCCAACTGCGCGTCCCCGACAAGACGAATGAGATCACCTGCTCCGCGGCGCTGCTGGAGTCCTTCGACCTGACCGGGGTCACTATCACAGCGGACGCGCTCCACACCCAGCGCGGCCACGTCCGCTTCCTCGTCGAGGAGAAGAAGGCCCACTACCTGTTCGTGGTCAAGGCCAACCAGCCCGAATTGCACCGCCGGCTGCGGTCATTGCCATGGAAGGACGTCACCTCGCGCCGTTACGACCGCGAGACCGGCCACGGTCGCCGAGAGACCCGGGCGACCAGGGCACTCACCATCACCGACCTCGGCCTGGACTTCCCCCACGCAGCCCAGGCCGTACGCATCCTGCGCCACCGCACCGACCTGACGACCGGCAAGGCCAGCCGCGAGACCGTTTACGCGGTCGGGGACCTGACCTCACATCAGGCATCGCCGCAACGGCTCGGCCGGCTCGCCCGCTCGCAGTGGACCATCGAGGACCGGTTTCACTTCGTTCGCGACACCACCTTCCGCGAGGACGCCCCGAAGATCCGAACCGGCCACGCGAGAACATGGCAAACCTGCGCAACCTGGCGATCATCATCGTCCGCACAGCCAGGCACCAGAACGTCGCCGCCGGCCTCCGACATGCCTCCTACGAACCGTTCACCCGCCCGCTTGACCTCCTGGGCATCGCCTGACCAACCCACTCATAAGATCATCAGACTTTGCAATCCCCTGCCGGCTGGGCCGGAACCCGAGCCGGTCGCTGCCACAACCGCGGCGCTACCACGTGCATCTCCGCCAAAGACCAGGGACCTGTCGCACCCTCTTCCTCGGTCACAGCCAGGCCCTGCGGGTTTCATGCTCCGATGCCGAGGGAGCTCACGTATGCGTAGGCCGCATATTGGGAGTCGAGGTCGGTGATGACGTCGTCCCAGATTTCGTCCAGGGCGTTTTCGTCGTCTCGGCCCCAGGCGGTGATGAGGTCGTCCCAGATGTAGCGGGCTTGTACGGAGCGTTCGCTGAGGGTGGGTCGGCGGTATTTCTCGTCCACTCGTGACTGGTCTACCGGGTAGATTTCGATGCGCCGGCCTTGTCCCCCGTTGTTCAGCAGGCGTTTGAGTGCCCCGGAGCGTACGAGGTTCGCTTTGCGGTGGTCCTGGTAGGCGCGGTCCACGGCTTGAAGTTTGGCTCGGCTGGGATGGGCGCCCCGGCCCCAGGAGCGCAGCAGGCGGGCGCTGATGCCGTTCTTGCGGAGGGCTTCGAGGCCGGGTCCGTTGCTGAGGTAGCGCAGGCGGGCGGTGAGGCCGCGGTGGGTGGTGACGGGTGAGGCGATGCCGCCTTGGTGGGCGATGCGGTCGAGTTCGGCGGCGAGGGCACGCGCGCCGCTGATGCCTTGGGCGCCGTGTTTTTGCCATTCGCCCCAGAGGTCGGTTGCTCCGCCGGTCACGGCCTATTCTCCCAGGGTGTAGCAGGATTTGGCTTTGACCTGGGTGAGGTCGCGGCCTTCGGGGAAGACTTGCTGCCAGTCGCCGGCTACGTGGAGTTCATCGGTTCCTGACATTTCCACTACGGTGAGTCCTGCGGTGTGTTCTTTATGTGCTTTCAGCCAGAGGTTCGCGAATGCTTGTGAGCGGATGATGTGCATCCAGTCGGGGCGCCTGATTTCCCGGTTCGCGGTGCTCTCGCCAGAGGTCCACGACTCGTGAAGGGTCGGTGGGTCGCAGAGTCCGAGTTTCGTACAGCGCAGGAGGAGTCGGAGGGTGGGTTCGGTGACCCACAGATTCCCGGGTTCGTTGCGGGCGCCCAGGGGTGAGGGCAGGTCAGGCATCTGCCAGGTGGGTGGGGTGATGAGGTGGACGCCGGAGCGTTTCGGGTTATGCGGTGCGCCCTGGGAGTGGACGAGTTTTCCGATGGGGAGCCAGGTCTTGAGCGCGGCGAGGTAGGCGGACCGGGGAAAGAGGGTGGGCCTCCAGCAGGGCGTTGATCTGGGCTTCCAGGGCCCGGCGCTGTTCTGGACGGCGGCGAGTGAGCGGGCCAGGGAGGGCACGACGATGTTGAGGGTCCCGGTCCCCGGGACCACGACGGTCTGCTCGTCCAACGCGTCGAAGAGGTTGTCGATCAGCCGCTGGGCCATGCACGGGGCCTCGGGCCGGATGAGCTCGACGAGGTGGCGGCGGCCGGCTTTGCGCAGGACGGCCGGGGAGCCGTAGCGCTCCAGCAGCCAGGTGACGGCCTGGTGGTCGAGTCGGGGTCCCAGGACGCGCTCCAGCGACGGGTGGAACTGGGTGAGCAGGCCGCGTATCCGGTTGGAGGTGCGGGTGGCCTCGGCGGCGATGACCTGGTCGAAGCCCACCAGGACGGTCAGTTCGGCCGCGATCTCGTCGGTAAGCTCCAGCGAGCGCAGGGGGTGCGGCAGGGTACGGGCCGCGTCCGCGATCACCGCCGCGTCGCGCGCGTCTGTCTTCGCCTCGCCCGGATACAGGTCGGCGATCCGGCGCATCGACAGGCCGAAACCGCCGGGATCTTCACTCCCCGACCAGATGGCGCAGCTGGGCTGGGACGGCCCCCCGCACGCCCTGCGGCTGCAGGAGGGCAGGGGACCCGTCGAACTACCCGAACGGAGATGTTCGAAGTCGCAGCGGCCGGTGCGAAAGTCTGCTCCCCGGTTCCCGAGTGTCCCCCGGCCTGCGGGGAGGGGATCGACGATGGAACTTCCTGGAACGCATGTCAATTGCGCGCTCGGCCCCCGTCGGTCCACCTGCGCTGCTTCGTCCCTAAGAATATTGCTGACCGTAAGGATGACGACCATGCCTTCAATACCGATTCCCCCGCCCGTTGAGTCCGCGTCCATGGCCCACGGCCACATGGCCGGGTTGATTCCGGCCTACGGGAACAGCTGGCTGGCATCGGTGGTCGGTTCAGCCGCGCTCGACGGGCTGCTGCTGGCGGTTGCGAGCCTCGTGCTGCTAGCGGCCGACCGCAAGTGGATCGCGCCAGTCCGCCAATTCCGCCGTCGCTGCGGGAACCGCGCGAACCGGTTGCTTCCCGTGACCACGACGCGCCAGATGGTCGATCAAGCAGGGCTGTGACGCCACGTCTGCATTCGGACCCGCCCTGGCCCGGGTGGGTCGTCCATGCCCGCCGGAGACTCAACAGGTTGCTTGGCGAGCGGGTATGGAAGCAGCGCTGCGCAACCGTGCCGAAGACGGTGACTGTGGCGCCTTCTACGTCCTTGTTCGACGCCGGGACCGGACGGCGTGTCAGGGTGTCACGGGGTTGACGATGTCGGCGATGGCCGTCAGCAGGGTGAAGGCAAAGAAGAGGACCACCGTCCCGGAGACCAGGAGCGTCGACACCGCCACGACCGGGTCGCGGCCCGTCTCGTACGAGCGAAAGAAGGGGAGTGCGCGAAACCAGGCGAGCGCGATGCGACCGCCGTCCGTCAGCGGTAGCGGCAGGAGGTTGAGAAATCCCGCGAAGATGTTCAACGCGGCGAGGGAACCGAACATCTTCCCGTACTGGCCGGAGGAGAAGTCCTGGCCGTTCGCGCGTGCCACGCCGACGATGCTGACGGGGCTCTGTGTATCTCGGTGGCGACTGGTGAAGAACGTCATGGGGTTCCAGGAGTGGGCAGTCGGGTCGAGGGACGTGGCCGCTCGATCCATGATCTCTCCGAACCACGAAGCCGCGACAGGAACCGCGGTCACCGCTGTGAACCGCAGCCTTCTGGGAAGCGCGGGGTCGTAGGACAGTCCGATGCCGACCGTGACAACGGTGTTCGGGCCGTCCGCTCCACCGGGCGGACGTTTGCGGCCGGCAACCGGGGTCACGGAGGTCTGGTGGCTCACACCGTCCCGCACGTAGGCGACGGTGACCGCGCGGCCGATGCTGAGCGCGGGAACGACGCGCACCAGATCGCCGTACGTGGTAATCCGGTGATGGCCCACCGAAGTGATCCGGTCGCCTTCGCGCAGTCCGGCCGACCATGCCGGACCGGCCGGGGCCGGGACCGTGGGCGAGGCAGCCGCCGAATTGCCGAGTCGCGGCAGGACGCTCACGAACGGCGGCTGCGTGAGCGCGCGGTGGTCGTCGACGTACGGGCCCGGATTGTCGGAGTTCGCCACCGAAGCGGTCGCAGCGACCGTCCAGAACAGGATGAACCCGAGAAGGAAGTGCGTGGTTGATCCGGCGGCCAGAACCGTTGTCCGTTTCCAGACGGCCGTCCGCAGGACGTATTCCCCGGTCCGCCGGCGTGCCTCCCCGTGTTCCAGTCCGGGAATATCGGCGAAGCCGCCGAGAGGAACGGCCTTCACGCCGTATTCAGTGGTCGCAGAGCGGGTCGACCAGAGCGTCGGGCCGAAGCCGAAGAACAGTCTGTCGACCTTCATTCCGAAGAGCTTCGCCGTACCGGCGTGAGCGGCTTCGTGGAGGGCGATCGACGCCACGACGACCGTCCCGCCGAGGAGTACGCCCACCGCACCCGCCATCACGATCACGACGTCGGCCCTTCGGCCTCCGATGTGGTCGCACGCGGGAGACACTCCTGCCCGCCCCGCAGTGCCTGGTGCTGCCCGCTCGGGCAGCACCAGGCCGCAGCGTGCGCACTTGCGCTATTCACAGAGTTCCCGGCGCGGCGATACCGGGCGTGACCGGCTGCTTGACGGGCGGCTCGCCGAGGGCCATGCCGAACGGCATGACCGCGAAAATAGCGAACACCAAGGATCTGGACACGAGTCTGCGCATTCTCACTGATTTCACCGGTCGGCAGGAGGGATGATTCCGTTCCTACACTGCTCTGACCATCAGGAATCTGACAGAGCATCTGTTACTCATGTCCATCTCAGACAAACAGCGCGGCGAGGCGGTGGCGCATCACGTTCCGTGTGCGCAGGCCGATCAGGTCAAAGTCCGCGCCCGCGTCGAGCACGCCTTCGTCCGCATGACTAGCCGCCGCATGCATGCGGACCACCGGCACGGCAGCGGGCCCCGGCGTTCCTGGCCGCGTGTCGCGGACTACAGCTTGGCGATCGACGCGAGGTCGAGGCTCCCGAGGAACGCCTCGATGTCGGAACCGTTGATCGAGGTGCCGTCGACGGCGCCGGGCCTGACCTCGACGGTGAGGTGCCCCACGGGGAGCGCGCGGAACGGATTCTGCGGATCAGTGGGCTTGAGGAGTGGGTAGCCCTTCAGCATGCCGGTCGGCTTGTCGAAGCAGGACTCGAAAATGCCCTGCTGAGCAGTCGGCTTGTCCGCATACGACTTGACATCCGGCCTGCGGCAGTCGATGAACTCGACCGACACGTACTGATGCTCGCCGAGGACGTAGTTGGCGAGGCGGTCACCGTTCCCGTCACCACCCGTGTCCGTATCCGACCACATGCCGTTCTTCGGCGGCTTCGGGGCCTTCGGCAGCATGATGGTCGACAGCGCATTCGCGGACACGATGCCGCCGCTGTCCGCGGTAGCGGTCGGCGCTGGCGAGGAACTGCTCGCCACCAGATGGCTGGCCTTGGATTCCGGCTCGGCTGGGGACTTCGAGCACCCGGTCGTCGTAGCGAGGTGACCGCGGCGACCGCGGCGAGGATGACGCCCGCCCGGCCGCGTGCGAACCCGAAGCGTTCACCACACCGCCGGTGGCGCTGGCTGCGATGTGTCCGCCGCCGGTGGGGCCGCCTTCCCAGATGACGTTGCCCGGACCGACGAACGCGACTTCGTAGGTCTGGTTGGCGGTGGGGGCGATGGAAGGACTGATGCCCGATGCGATGAACGAGCCGGTGTCGGAGCCGCTGTGGGCGTCACCCTGGAAGAGGTGGTTGCTGGGGCCGTTGAAGGCGACCTGGACGTTGCCCCTGGTGAGTGTGGCGATGGCTAGGCTGGCGTTCGGCTGGATGAAGGAGCCGGTGTCGCGGGGGTTCAGTTCCTGGCCCATCAGCCACAGGTGTTGCGAGTTGGCCTCGCGGAAGGCGACCTCCCGGCGCCCGGCCGCCAGCAGGCCGGTGATGCTCGGGCTGGTGCCGGGCGACACCTGCCGGTGGGAGTCGGCGATGGTTCCGTTGGACAGACAGATCATCAGATTGCCGGTCTGCCCGTCCGTATAGGCGAAGGTCGGGGTGGTCTACGGCATGGGATCGAACGCGAAGGCGGCCTGCGGAGAGACAACCCGCCGACGGCCGCCGCCGAGCCGAGGGCTGCGACCAGGGGTGCCCGGAACCGGGATCGACAGGCCTTGGAGTCCTGAGCGGACGGCTTACCGGAACGGGATGTGAGTTTCATCGGCCGAAAAGTACTTGTCTTGTGGATAGGCACCTTGAGCTGCTGAGGGAGCTTCAGGTCGGCACAGGCGTGTGGGGTCGACGCGGATGTGCCGAAGGCGGTCTCCGGCGCTGAATGCGCTTGGAACGGTTTCGGGGAAGAGTACGGGCAAGTTTGAGGAAAAATACACTGGTTCAGTGGTGGATTTCTAGGCATCCGAAGGGGAAGCGTTCGCGGCGTTGCGAATGAATGAGTATGGAATGCTCAGGAGAAATATTGGCCGAGCTGGCATCGCGTTCCCGGCAGGCGCTTGAGGGCCCGTTAGTCACTGCTGCCGGTCTGTGAGTTGTGAAGTATGGTGAGCCGCATCCTTGGCGGCTCTGATCCGCCTGGGAAGTAGATGATGGCTGAGATGAGTGGAATGCGATTCTCCTGCGTATCTCGACTTGGACAAGCAAGGAATTTGACCGGGGGCGTATCCGGGGAGACCCCGGTCCGGGCTTGCAGGACGTCCGTTTCTTCTCTTGATGTGAGGGATGTGCTTTGAAGTCCTTTCAGTCTGCCGGACAGGTCCCGTCGGCTGTGGTACCACCGGGATTGCCGGTGGCGGGCAGGTGGTTCGCTGTCGCAGTCCTGGCGGTCGGGGCGTTTGCCTCGTCCGTCATACCGGCCACACATGCGGCAGCTTCCGTTCTTCCAGCGCCAGAGATGATCTCGCTTGTGGCGAGCACTCAGTTCTCGTCGAAGGTTTTGGTGACCGACACCTTGACTCTTCAAGCTGGCGAGTCACGTCGGTTGTTCGGTCAGGTCAATGCGGTCAGCAGTCAGCCGGCAGGGGTGGCGTTCGACGCCGGCATCGTCTGTGTCGACGCGAGTGGCAGACAGGTGGGTCCCTCGGCGTTCGCGGCCAAGAACCATACCGACACGGGCGCTCTGGCGCTCAACCCCTCCCTGCTGTTCACGCCACCGGTTGCCGGTACGTACAGGTGCAACCTGGTGGCGGACGGCGAAGGGAGCCAGTTGACCGCGTTGGCGGGCTCAACCTGGTTGAAGGCGGACTCTGCCAATGACGCGGGTGCCCAGTGGGTGCAGAATCCGTCTTGCGATTCTCCCGGGAAGGATCCGAACTGCACCTACATTGGTGGCCCGTCGCCGAAGGAGTCGCTGCTTCTCGGCAATGACGGTACCCCACCGCAGTCGTGGTCGGCGGCGACTTACGCCACCTCGATCGATGTGGCCGGGAACGCCGCACTGACCACGTGCTTCCAAGGCACACTGTCCTGTCTTTCCAGGGACTACGGCAACTCTGACAGCTCGACAGTCGTCACACATCTCGAAGCCGTCCAACTGAACGCGGCGGGAGGGACGTGCCGGGTGACGCAGACCAGGGATCTGACAACCGTGATTCCCAAGGCCGTCCATCACTTCAACATCCCGTACTCGCTGCCGAACGTGCCGGTCGTATCCACGTGCGGGTCGCGGCACTTCTTGCTGCACATCGATGTGAAACTGACCGGCGGCAACCCGGTCAAGGTCGACGGGACGCGGCCGGACCCGGAAGCCGAAACCTACGCCTTCGCCGTCAACTCGGGCACAGCGCTCGAAACAGCCACCCCCATCACCTTCGAGGCGGCGGACAACCACCTTTCGACCCTGTCGGTCGACGGCTTCCCCTTCGAGACGCTCTCAACGATGCTGTCCGGGACGCGGCCGTCGATCGCGAGGTTGTCGACCGGTGGCTTCAAGATCGCGTTTGTGGACACCAGTGGTCAGTTGTGGGTGCAGGACGCCGGTATCCCCGGTGGTACGGGTACACCCACTGGGCACAAGTTGTGGCCTGGTACCAGTCCGTCGATCGCGGCGGACAGTGCTGGCGGGTGGATGGTCACCTTCCAGGACGACACCAGCCGGCTGTGGACGCTTGACTCGGCGGGCCACGCCATTAAGACCAACTCCGCGATGAACACCGGCACCGACCCGTCCATCGCGCACCTGTCGACGGGCGGCTACGAGATCGCGTTCGTCGGCTCGGACGGCAAGCTGTACTCGCAGGACGCCGGGATCCCCGGTGGTACCTCGCACCCCATCGGCCACATCCCCGCCTCCAGCCCGGCCATCGCCGCCGACGCCAACGGCGGTTGGAAGATCGCCTTCGAGGGCAACACCACCAACCACCTCATCACCTACGACTCCCACGGCGTCACCAACGACACCACCGCCATCATGTGGCCGTCCACCAGCCCAGCCATCACCGCACTGCCCACCGGCGGCTACGAAACCGCCATCAACGCCTGGGACGGCAACCTCGCCGAGGTCGGCGACGGCGGCAACCGCAACGCCGCCGGCGGCGTCCAGGTCGCCCACGGCACCAGCCCCGCCATCACGTCCCTGACCAACAACGGCTTCGAGTTCGCCTTCCACGGCACCAACAACCACCTGTGGACCGTCGACCCCAGCAACGTCCCGCACGACAGCGGGACCGGCATGAATGCAGGAGCCAGCCCGTCCGGCACCTTGTGACCGTGCGCTCCCGTCGCCGGCACGTCCGGCGACGGGAGCCACCGGGTCACTTCCCCGTCCTGTGACGGATGCCGTTCAGTCCGCACCTCGGTCCCAGCACGGGCGTAACACCGGGCATGCCCGGTCGTTGAACGGTCCGTCAGCGAAGTGCACAGCGGGACCCCGGGAGCGTCATGGCCCCCGGGGTCCCGTGCGGGTCCACCCTTCGTTGACCTTGGGGTATGGCTCTGGCCGGTTCCGTCCTTCACAGTTGAGGGGTAACGGCAAGCCCCCCGGGAGATCCCCGACGAGATGCATCGGGCCATGGAAACCACCCAACGGCAAGGACTGCAGAGCGACCTTCGCACCCTTGCCGCCCGCGTCCTGGCCGACGCCGAAGGCCGCTATGCCAGCGCAGAACACGGGTGGCAGGCGGGAGTCGAATGGGTCCTGCTCTACCTGGAGAACACCGCAAGCGGCCTGACCGAAGAACGGTCGTAGCAAACGGCATCACGCGCGCGTCCCACACGAACGCCTGGCCTGAGCTTGTTCTTTATCCACCAAGATCTTCCGGGCTTGCCGATGGCCTTGAGGGTCTCGGGGCGGTTGACGGTCTTGCCGACGTCGTAGCGGGGTGCCCGGTGCTTGTTCTTGGCGCCGGGAGGCCGTCCAGGGCCAGCTCCTCGGGGTTTGGGAACACGGGCCGGGCAGGCGAGGTGAGCGCGGATGTTCCTGAACCCCCGGCGGACCCGTGCCGGAGTGAGCCGGTCGAGGGTGGTGGGCTTCTCCCAGGGCCTGCGAAGGTCCACGGCAAGTGGCCGGGCCAGTCGAAGCTGTGTGTGGGCGACGATCAGGATCCAGGTCCAGCGGTCCGCTCGTTTACGAGCCCTTCAGTAAACACGGCGACTGCTTCGGCGCCGGGGCATCAAGGGAAATTGGAGTAGGGGTTACTCTCGGAGCGATCGCCGACGGTAGGCGAATATGGATACTGACGCGGCAACGGAGGGCATGAGGCCACTCGTTCCCGTGTACGCAGTGAGGCTGGAAAACGCCCTCCCCTGGCCGAGCTGCCGGCCCGCCTGCTGACGGAGCCCCCCGAAGTCTGCAGGCGGGCCACACAACGACTGCTCCTGATGAATTCCCGCGTCGTGGCCGACGCCCAGTTCACCACGCAGGTACCCGGTACGCATGTCACGGGTCTGTCCAGTCCTCGGCTCTGCTCTGTCGTCAGTGGTGACGACATGTGACGGGTCTCGTCGAAGCAAATGCACGACGTCAACTCTCCTGTGGCAACGGCGTTGTCAGGGCTCTCGGCGCTGGTCATGGATGATGTGGTGGACGACGGCGAGGTGACCCGGGTCCCGACCCGGACCCCGGACGTTCCCTTTCCCTGCCCGATATGCGGGGCCCACAGGCACAGTGCACGGGTACCACGGCCGGACAGTTGCGGATGTGCCAGTCGACAGCCGCCCGGTCGTGGTCAACGTTCAGGTGCGACGTCTGGTCTGCCCAGTCCTGGGGTGTCGTCGGCAGACCTTCCTCGAGCAAGTACCGGGGTTATTGGAACGCCTTCAGCGCCGCACCACGCGTCTGACCAGCCAGGTCTCGGGGGCGGCCAAGGAGCAGTGAGTGCGCCGGTAACGGTCAGGGCGGCGGAGCCGCAAACGGCTGCGATGCACCGCAGGGTTGTCATCAGCTTCGCTGCCGCCACCACCCGCAACGCAGCCCGGCAGACCCGCGCCCGTGGCCATCCCTCCTGGAGCGCCGGCCTGCACGGCTGACCGGTTCGTCCGTTCTCCGCCGGTCAGGCCACTGCATAACGTCGGCCGGTGCGACCGTCAGTCCACAATGAAGAGACGGACGCCCTCACGAGTACTGGAGCGGTGGGCCTCCACGTCGTTTCCCACCTGATAACTGCTCCCGGCCTCGACCGTGACGACCTCACCGTTGGCCAGCTCCGTGGTAAGGGCCCCCTCCAGCACCAGGAGGATGTGACCCCGGTTGCACCAGTGGTCGGCCAGGTATCCGGGGCTGTACTCGACCATGCGGACCCTTGTGGAGCCGAACTCACAGGTCTTCCAGGTCGCACTCCCGGTCTCGCCAGGGTGTTCGGATACGGGAACCTGCGACCAGTCGGTGATTCCGAAGGGTATATCGTTCATTTTCATCCTCGAATTGTATATGAGGTTCCGGCAGACCGAGATGACTTCCGGGAAGTCCCGCGACGGAGTCGAAAGGGTTTTCCCCCGGTTCGTGGGAATGAGTGGATGGCGCTCCGACCCCTGCCGGAGCGCCATCCACTCATTCCCACGAACCGGGGGCGCACGGGTTCGGCCCTCCTGGATCAGGAGGGCGGCGCGAAGAACTCGAGCGCGATGTTGTCAGGATCACGAAATGAGAGCCCGGAGCCGTAGTGTGCGTCGACGATCCCGCCGTGTGCGACTCCGAGACCGTCGAGATGCCGTTCCCATCCCTCCAGTTCGGCACGGTCTGCACAGGCGAAGGCTACGTGGTCTAGACCCTGGCGGCGCTCGTCGAACCCCCCTCTCCCTTCAGCGGAGGGGGTCTCCCCCGAGGGGAACTGGTGGAGTCCAAGCAGTGCCCCGCCGTTGAGAGCGAACACCACATGACGGAAGGGCCCTGTGTCCTCGTCGAGGACCGGATCGGAATCGGTTACCCGCCTGTACCATTCCACACTTGTTTCCAGATCGAAAACGGTGAGAGCCACGTGTGAAAGCCCGGGAAACTCAGTCATAAATTACCTCGCCTCTCGCTCGTTAAGGAAACACTAGAACCTTGCCAGCGAGAAGAGTGAGTAACCATTGCTCATCTGTCGATGACGCGTTCGAATCTGTGGCGTCATGCCAACGCCTTGTGATGCTTCGCCGGGCACCATGTAAGGATCAGCTCGTAGGACAAGGGCTTGTGCCGGGCATCCCTGGCAAGGCGAACCGAGAGGTCGGCGGCCGACAGGGCAGGCCCGGCGTGACGAGACATCCGGCGATGCCGTCGCCGGCAGAACACTGGTCCGCCAGAGTGGAGCGTTCCTTCTGGAAAAAATCACCGAGGGGCCGACCAACGAGGATGTGGCGATCGCCTGCGGCGATATCAAGCGCCGTGGGAAATCGGTGGTGCCGGAAACATGGCGAGATGCCCTCAATCCCCGACGCCGGGCTGGCAGCCTCGCGAGGCCACCGTGCGGCGCGTGCTCCAAAGAGTTGATGCTGACGCGCTGGGTGCGGCGATCCGCGCCTGGCCGAGCCGGTCCCGTGGCCGGGCCGCCGCGCAGACCAGCCCGCCCGCACCCATTCTCGCGGTGGACCGCAAGACCGTGTGCGCGGCGCCCGCCCCGCCGCCCAGCCACGAGAACGACGCAGCCCTGATGCGAAGTGCGTACCACGTCGAGCCGCCCACCGCTCCACCCCACCAACCACCGCATCGCCGCCTTCTGCGTGCGCCGTCGCGTCGAGTGTCCATTCGTCCTGCCCCACCACGGTTCCAACAGGATCCGCGCGTCAGCGCTCTCGCTGTTGCGGCATAGGGCGTGGCTGCCGTCGGGGTCGGTGTATTCCAGAGCAAGGGTGCGCGAAACCGGTTGGGTGACTTCGACGTGGATGCGCCGCAGGCCTGCGCGCCCGCTGACCGTCCAGGTGGGCAAGCGATCCGGGCGGTGAAACGGCTGATCCCGGCCCAGCCGATCGCGGTGCGCAGCCCGCCGCGTGGCCAGGTACGGCCGCCAGTGCGCCACCGCAGGAAGACCAGCGGTGGCAGCCGGTCGAGGCCGGGACGCATGGAGATGGCGGCGATGATCTCCAGGACGTCCCCACCGCCGAGGTCCGCGTGAAGCCAGGCCCAGCGGCGGGCGTTGTCGTGTCCGTAGATCCTGGCCGTCGCACCGGACGCGTCGCGCAGTGTCAGTTCGATGTCGCCGTGCCGGACGGTTCCCGTGTATCGGGCCGTGGCGGCCGGGACCATCTGTGCGGCAGGTAGCAGGGGGTGGCGCCATGACCAGCGCGGGAAGGTGTATAGCGGCGCTCGCTCGGGCGTCTCCACCAGATCCCAGTGCAGGGATCCGGCTCTGCCGCGCAACCGCCCGGGCAGCGCTTCGACACCCGCGGCGGCGAAACCCGCGGCGGGCGTGTGCCAGGGTGCGGGGCCGAACCGCGCGTGCTGCACCTGCCTGTCCGGGGGGAAGAGCGCGGCCCAGCCGTGGGCGACTGGCTGCGATCCGTCGGTGGGGGCGGTGAGTTCATGGTGAAGCCACAGCCCGGTGCCGGTCGCCTGGTCGGTCGCGGTGGTGTACCAGACTTCAGTGCGTCCAGGCTGTCCCTTCCAACGAGGCGCCCACTGCTGATGCCGCTCCCGACGAGGGAAGCGGAAACTCACGAGGAACGGTACGAGCGCGGTGGCCAGACTGAATCGAACCGTGCCGTGGCCGATCCGTTCGCCCTCGTTGGTCAAGACGAACGGCAGCACCGTCATGGACGCCAGCGGCCGCAGGGGCGTCACGGACTTCCACCCCTCCAACGTGCAGCGCTCCGCGCCGAAGTAGAACTCCAGCCGATAGTGCATCCGGCGCCGAGCCACGGGAGAGATTTCCAACGTCCCCGTGATCGCGAGGCCGTGAGCGTGACCGGCCATCAATGGCCCCCCATGCCGTCGAGCATGAGCTGTTCGGTTGCGGTCAGAGACGCCTGTGCCGCCTCGTGCGCGGCGGTACAGTCACCGTTCTCCACGGCGGCGACCACCGGTTCCAGGCGCGTGCAGGCCTGCCGTGCGTCCTGGAAGGGGTGTGCCAGATGCGACCGCATCGGCAGATAGGCGTTGAACAATGTGTTGGTCAGCAGTACATAGACACGGTTGCCCGTCGCGCGCGCCAGCGCCCGGTGCACCTCGACGTCCGCGAGCTGCACCGCGTCCGGGTCCGCACCGGCGCCGACCGCTTCCAGCAGCAAGCGCAATTCGGCGCATTGGGCCCGGGTGGCCCGCTCGGCTGCGCGTTCCGCGATCAGTGACCCGGACGCGGCGCCGCACTTCGAAGATCTCCTCGAGCCATCCCGCGTCGTGCCGGACCAGCATCGGGAGCAGGTCCGCGCCTCCGAGCCGGAGGAAGTCGCGCACGCGCGTCCCCACGCCGCGGCGGGTCTCCAGGAGACCCGCCTGCACCAGACGGCCGAAGGCATGCTTGAGCGTCGTCCGGGTCACCCCGTAGCCGTCGGCGAGCTCCCGCTCGGGCGGCAGATAACTCCCTGCGGGATGCCGTCCGGACAGGACGTCCCTCTGCAGCCGGCCCTCCAGGACATCGACGATCGTCTCGCGCGGCAGCGTCTCCATCGGATAACCCATCAGATTCCGACCAGTGGTTCAAAGGTCTTTGAGCAGTGACCACTCAGGCATCCCGATCGGTGGTCTCGTTAAATTGGGGGCGGTAGTGACAGCTTGGGTGGGCGCTGCAGACTTCGCTTCATGCCTGACTCATCACGTTGTCCCTATTTGTCCCAGTATCGATACTGCTTGTGAATGGGAGTCCAAGGAATGAGTTTGTTCAAAACAGGGGGCCTGAAGGCCGGGACTTCTCCCGGCGCAACCCCGTCGGCCAGGCGCACGACTTCGTTGGTGATGGCTGCGACTGCTGCACTGTCGGTGATCGCGGGCGGTGCCCTTGCCGTGGCGTCTCCGCTGGCGTCGAGCGCGCAGGCTGCTTCGGCTGCGGCGGCCACGCCGTCGGGCTATGAGCTGACCATGAAGGACAGCGACAGTCGGCAGTGGATGATTGCCCCAGACGGCACGCAAACCAAGACGAACTCCGCTTTGGCTGCAGGTACGAATCCCTCCGTGGCCAACATAGCTAATGGTGGTTTTGTCACAGCATTCGCGGATTCGAATCGCGGTCTGTGGCAGGGTGATCCTTTCTCGGCGGCGCCGGTGACGACGGCAATTGGGGGTTTCTCGCTGCCTGCGAATTCCAGCCCTGCAGTCGATGGCGACAATAACAACGGCGCATTCAAGATGGTATTCGCAGCAAACGGCAAGATGAATCTTGTCGTGGGGAGTGGTCCGAACAGCGTGCCCGACGTCATTGATGACCCAGCAGCGCCCAATACCAGTCCCGATATCACGCGGGTGGGTGCATTTGGGTTCTGGGAGGCGGCGTGGGTCGACGCCAATCGGAACGTGGTGTACATAGGCCCCGACCGCATAGTCCACACGGTGACGGACTTCAAGGTGCAGCCCGGTACCAACGCCAGCATCGCCTCATCAGGTGACGGTTTCATGATTGCGGCACAAGCCGATGACAGTCGGCTGTGGCTCATGGCTGGCAGCGGCCTTGGCAACGTTGTGGCGACCAAGACCGGGTCCGCCATGAACACCGGAACCAGCCCCTCCATTGCGAACTCGCAGACTGGTGGTTACCAGGTTGCGTTCGTCGCGTCCGACGGCACCTTGTGGGTGACGGGCACTCAGGGCGGAGTCGTGAAGAGCGGTCATATTCCGGACGGAAGTCCGGAGATCGCCAGCAGTCCCGTTGACCACAGCTGGAAGGTGGCGTTCATCGGTGCCGGATCCAACCACCTGGTGACCTTCGACTCCGCCAGCCGAACGGTCGACACCGGCTTGACCATGGCCCCGCACTCGACTCCCGGTATCGCCTTTGTGACGCCTGTTGTCCCGCCGCCGCCGCCGACCACGCCGCCGACCACCCCGCCGGCCACGCAGCAGCACAGCTCGTACACCATCGAGAACTGCAACCACGTCGCGCACAGTGCCACTGGTAACCAGGGCCTGAACATCTTTGTCTGGGTCAAGGACCTTGCGGGAGGCACCTTCAACAAGGTCTCGACCTTGTCGGGAGTCCCGACAGACCACCCGTGCGGCTTCGGGTCCACACCTGCGCGTTTCACGTTCAATCCCATTCAGGGCCACAGCTACGTGATCCAGGTAACTCTCGACAATGCTCTGGGCCAGACCGCATGCAACACGAACTCGCCCACCAGTTGCCTCCAGTTCGTGGACTCGTTTGTCGGCAATGCGGGCAGTGCGCCCCGCACTCAGAGGATCGACGTCTGACGCTAGGACCTGTCCGGTCGATCTTTGAGGCGATGGCGTCTGACACCCGTGTATCTCGTTGTCGAAGGTCTCGTCGAGTGAGGTAGAAGGACGGCATGGATACCGCCGTACTTGCGCAGATGCTGGACGAGACCTTCGATCATGCTGTCGTGCACCACGGATACACCGACTACATGCGCGACTACGAGGTCATCGTCTACGCGACGCGTGATCCCCGTACGGGCATCACGCCGTCCCACCTGCGGTATCTCTTCCGGTACTGCGTCGAGGCCCGATGCGAGACGTCAGTGCCGGCGGAGACCTGGCGTATCTCTTTGGACGACCGGCTCATCGACCACGGAACCGGTATCGACCTCGACGGATACGTCTGGGGCGTGAAGTGGCATGGTCTGTACCCGGGAGCCAAGCTTCGCCCTGAGTCGGAGGAGACCCGCCGCTGGTCGAAGGCCCTCGGGATCGACTTCCATGAGGTACGCATTGAGACCAGCGCACACAACCTGACCTTGCTCTTCTCGGACCTTCAGGTGAGCGAGGTCTCGGTCGGATACACGCCCTTCGTCACGGAGTAGGGAGCAGGATTCGTGTGATCTTGTAAATGGCGCGTGGTCTGGTCGTTCTTCCTGTCATGGGGCGGGGTGATCTGAGTGATGCCGAGTGGGAACGGCTGCGGCCGTTCCTGCCAGTCAGCAACAGGCGTTGTGGCCGGTGGCGGGATCACCGGCAGGTGATCGACGGGATTCTGCACCGGGTACGGACCGGCGTGCAGTGGCGTGACCTGCCCGAACGATTCGGGCCATGGACGACCGTCTAGGAACGGCACCGGCTGTGGTCAGCCGACGGGACGTGGGAGCGTCTGCTCCAGCAGGCTCAGGCCCAGGCCGACGCGGCCGGGGAGATCGACTGGGACGTCTCGGTCGACTCCACCATCGTGTGGGCGCCCGCACCGACCCGCCGCCGGCCCCCGCGTCAAAGGGGGCCGAAGGGCCAGAACATCAGGACGAAACGCCGTGGCAGAGCCTGCACGCCTGTCTGGTGGAGGTGGTGCGGGAGGTGAGGGTCTGGGCCGCTCGCGCGGGGGGTTCACCACCAAGCTCCACCTGAGTGGGGACGGCCGCTGCCGCCCGCTGGCCCTGGTCGTCAGACCAGGTCATCGGACGGATTGCACGCAGTTCAAGCCGGTTCTGGAGAAGATCCGCGTCCCGAAGCTCGGGCCGGGCAGGCCGCGCAAGAAGCCGGACAGCGTCGCGGCCGGCAAGGCCTATAGCAACGGGCTCTGCCGGGACTATCTGCGGCAACGGGGCATCCGGCACACGATTCCCGAGAAGGCCGGCAGCCGGTCGGGCCCGGAGCGAGGCTCAGCAGCTCTGCGGAGACGCTGCTCGGTCGGAGCTTCGATGAGTAAGCCGGTACCTCTGCACGGAGGTACCGGCTTCTGGTCTGTCGGGACCAATAGGTATGAGTACTCAGTTTCAGGCCGCTGGTTCACTGATAGCATGTGCAGCCGGCCGACGGTCCCCACAGTTGGGCGGCGGTGAGGTTATCCGCGTATGTCTCCAGGGGCGTGCCGTTGGCGGAATGCGATCCGGTCACGTCCAGGACGCCGTCGGTGAGCAGGGTGAACGACTCGATCAGGCCGCCGCCGAACGACCTCCCGCTGTGGGTCCAGTTGGGGAGGTGCCACCACTGCTTCTCGTCGTTCGCGTTGCAGGTTTGCTGGACGACCGCGACGCTGCCGTCGGACCGGACGGCGGTGTTGCTCTCCACGGCTAACGAGCTCGTGCATGGTTGGCGCTGGTGCGTTGGGGTCTTGGTCGTTGATCATGGTCAGTGTGGTGGGGAACCGGGCTCGTGCAGCGATCATCCAAAGCCAGCGGATCACTGGGCTGACACGCGATGTGATCGCTGAACTCATCGCCGAGATCGGCCCGTTGTGGCAGGAGCGGCACCATTCGGCCCTCACCTCGCGTCCCCGTCGCAGAGCAGTGGGAGCCGGAGCGAGGTACAAACTCGTCTTTGTCGACCGGCTGCTGGCCACGCCCGTTCATCTCCGCCATGGCGCCACCCATGACGTACTGGCCTGCTGGTTCGGGGTGGATCGCTCCACCATCACGCGCGCCATCGGTGAGGTGCGGCCGCTGCTGGCAGGGCGCGGCTGCACCGTGGCGCCCGATGTCCGACTGCACACACTCGCCGAGGTCATCGACCATCTCGGTGCGAGCGGGCAGAGCGGGATCATCGACGGAACCGAGATCCGGGTCCGCAGACCAGCCGCGGGACGCAAAGACCGGGAGAAGTTCATCTCCGGCAAGAACAAGCAGAACGCCGTCAAGTCCATGGTCCTCACCGACGCCGACGGCAGACTTCTGTTCTGCAGTCCAGCCCAGCCTGGAAGCTGTGCCGACATCACGCATGCCCGGCAGTTAGGACTGGTCAAGCACCTTGTCGACGGGCCTACCGTAGAGATCCTTGCTGACGCCGGCTACCAGGGACTGGGTGCGCAGACAGGCGGACGTGTCGTGACACCGCCACACCGCAAGTTCAAGAAGAACGCACCGGACTGGTACGAAGAGATCCACGAACGCCAGCGCAAGACCCACTCCTCACGTCGCATCCGCGTCGAGCACGGCATCGCGCACCTCAAGAACTGGCGAGCCCTCGCCCGCCACCACGGCCGACGCGAGCACATGAGTGACACCATCCAGGCCATCGCCGGGCTCCTGTCACACCAGCAGACTGCCACCCGCGGGCCCGGTCAGCCAAGGTGAACACCAAGCCGAGCCGCACCTCTCGACGCGCCAGCGCCAACCATGCACGAGCTCGTAAGGCACAGGTTCATGGCTTCGTTGACGAACATGGTGGGTGTCGTGCAGCCGCAGTGCCCGAAGCGGTTGCCAGGAATGGGCTCTGGATCTACGCCCGTTCCTCGTAGTCCGTGTTCAGGCAGCTCCACATGACGAGCTGTGTCCCCGGCGGGGAATCCTGCGCGTCGACGCAGGTGCTGATGGGGGTGGAGACCTTCAGGTGGTAGTAGCCGACCGGGTCGGAAATGTCGGCATGTGCCGACCTGGACAACCCGGTGATGGCTGCGACGGCCATCATGAGGGACAGCATTGCTCTGAGTATCTTCTGTCGAACTCTCATGCAAATCTCCCGACTCCGAGAGTTCTTATGCCGGTGCACGCCGAATGATCTGCCCTTTTCAGGCATATACCTGGAGCGATCACTGGGATCGACAAGGAGTAGTAGATATAGCGTGACTCCACGGTCTATCAAGACGGAAACGATAAATGCATCTCGCTGGTTCGCGCGTGCGCTCGATAACACGATCTACCGGGAGAAGGTGGGGGCAAATTGCGTGGAACTCTGGTCGGATAATGCGGACTTGCGAAGATGCGTCTCTGTTCCATAACGTGGTGACTCATTCGTCGGAGGCTGTGGCGAACATCATCCGTGAATGATATTTTCCGGATGCTTCATCGACCTCAGGAGGCCAGAATGGGATTCCGGCGCAAAATGGTTGGCATGGTGCTGCCACTTGCGATGGCGACGGCGATCAGTGTGGGAATGTCGGGAACGGCCCACGGGTCGATAAATAATTCGGAGGGGTACACGCACCTCCAGGTGGGCGGCTCCGGGCAGTGCCTCATGGACAATCCGGATACCGGGGCCGCCCAGCAGTGGAAGTGCCTGAACGCTCCCAGCGCCGGGGTGGAGCGAGTTCCCTGTTTCGGTCGCCGGGCAGAGCTACTTCATGCTCGCCAACCATTGGACGACTCAGTGCATGGCCGTGGCGAGCTGGCCGGACAACGGCACGCCGGTCGTCATGGCGCCCTGCGATGTCAACGACGTGAGGCAGTACTGGCGCTGGGAGCGGATGGCTGCCTCCGACGATCACATCCGCAGTCTCCAGGGCGCCCTGTGCCTGGACAAGCTCGAGGGCAACAACACCGAGGGCTTGCAGCTGCAAATGTGGTCCTGTGACGAGATCCAGGGCAATGGCAATCCGTTTCAGGACTACCACTACGAGCAGTTGTGGCATGAGCTCTGATCGGCTGGGCGGCTGCCTCGTGACGCACGGACTGACGAGGCCGCACATTGTCGATGTGTGAGACGACGTCGGCCGCCGTGGTGCTCCCCTCGGGCGGAGGAGCACCACGGCGGCCGTGGTGTCTGATATGCGGTGGCCGGTACCTACTCGGGGGAGCAGGTGTTTCGGCAATGGCCTGTGGTTACGAGACGGTGTAGAGCGTGGCAATGCTCGGGTTCGTGTTGGCCGCGACCTTGAGGCCGGTCTCGATCCCCTTCAAGCTGTCGTCGTTCCAGGTCCAGAGGGTACCGGTGTCGGCGTTGACGAAAGCGTCGATCGTGCCGTTGTTGACGGTGGCTGAGGCGGGGCTGGAGCCCGGTCGCATCTTCAGACCGCTGTCGATGGTGCCGCTGCCCGAGTTCGTCTGGATCAGGTGGCCGTCGCCGGCGTGCTGGAACGAGTAGGAGAAGGGAACGCTGGTGTACGGGTTGGCACCGCTGGCCATGTTGGTGCCGGGGGCGACGACGGAGATGCTGGGGATAGCCTTGTCGGTGTTGTCGATCGCGGTGGCGAAGTTGTTGAGGCCGTGGATCGCTATCCCGAAGTTCGGACCCTTGAAGCTTCCCCCCGGGATGCCGGAGATGGAGGGGCTGGAACCGTCCGAGGCCTCCACCACACCGCCGGTGGCGTTGGCCGCGATGTGGCCGCCGCCCGTGGGGCCGCCTTCCCAGACGACGTTGCCCGGCCCCACCCACGTTACTTCGTAGGTCTGGACGGCGGTCGGAGCGATGGAGGGGCTGGTGCCGGGTGCGATGAACGAGCCAGTGTCGCCGCCGCTGTGGGAGTCGCCCTGGAAGAGGTGGTTGCCGGGGCCGTTGAAGGCCACCTCGAAGTTCCCGTTGGTAAGGGTGGTGATGGCGGGGCTGGTGTTCGGCTGGATGAAGGATCCGGTGTCACGGGGCGCCAGGTCCTGGCCCATCAGCCACAGGTGCTGTGAGTTGGCCTCGCGGAACGCGACCTCCCAGTGTCCGGTCACCAGCAGGCCGGTGATGCTCGGACTAGTGCCGGGCGAAACCTGCCGGTGAGTGTCAGTGATCTGGCCGCCAGGCAGACGGATCATCAGATTGCCCGTCTGCCCGTCCGCATAGGCGAGGATCGCGCTCCCCTGCGGGAAGATATTGAACGCGAAGGCGGCCTGCGGCGAGACCAACGCGCTGGTGACTACCGCCGCCGAGCCGAGGGCTGCGACCAAGGGCGCCCGGAGCCGGGGTCGACGGGTCTTGGAAGTCTGAGTGGACCTGGATACGAGTCTCATCTGCCTTTAACTGTCCTCATCTTTGTCGATGTGCACCACGCATCCCGGCCGGGCTGCGCTTGGAACGGTACGGGGAAGAATACGAAGTAGTTCAGTAAAACGCTCACGGGTTTGCTGTGAACATTTTATGAAGACCGGGTGCACGAATTATTCACGGCAACGCGAAGAAATGAGCAGCCATTGCTCAGAGGGAGTGGCGGGCGAGTCGCTATTGTTCTTCCCGACGTTTTAATTGAATACCCGTCAGGTTCTGATCGGCGCGTTCGCGGGGGCCTGCGTGCGCCCGGAGGGGTGCCCCTATGTCTTTCGTCAAGCCTGAGCCGCTGGGTTTGAGGTGATTCTTCGGTGTCGGGTTCACGCGGCCAGCTCGACGGTTTTGGGTGTGCGGGGTTCGTAGAAGGTGCCGTTGCGGAGCATGGCGTGCGCGGCGGCTGCCCGATGGTGGAGCTGATGACTTTGGTGGAGACCGGCACCCGGCCCGGCTCGCCACCACCTTGACGGATGCCCGCCGCTACCCGGCCTCGGCCGTGGTCGCCCTCCACCACCAGCGGTGGGAACACGAGTCCGCATATCCCGAGCTGCGGCACACCCCACTGGCAGGGCCGGGCGACCCCTTCGGCGTCGAGCAGGAGATGTGGGCCATGCCCACCCTTCACCAGGCCCTGCGAATGGTCATGGTGGAGGCTGCCGAGTCCCTGCGGGCACCGATCCAGACCGATGCGGTTTCACTATCGCTCTCCACACCGCCCGGGACCTGGTACTCCAGACCGCAGGCATCACCGGCCGCGGGACGCCCGGCGTTATCGGCCGGCGGATCCTGGCCGCGCTCCTCCCGCCCAGGCGGCCACGCGTCAGCGCCCGCAAGGTCAAGTCGCTGACCTCCCACTACCACGACCGCAAAGACGACGGCCGCCCGGACACCAGCCGCACCGTCACCGGCCTGGCCATCGCCATCCTCGCACCCGAGCCCGACCTGCCCGCCACCTCGAACGGCGACCGCCAGACCCGCCGGACGACCGCCGCCGCCAACACGTCCTGGACAACCTCGAAACAGAACCCGACCGCCACTGGCACCCGCGCGACCTCGGCCGCCACCTCGGCGACGTCACTCTGAGCACCAAGGGCCGACAACGTCACCGGGCCTCAGATGACTGGGTTGAAAGGGCTGGACAAGCCGCGGCGGCAGGACAGGCGTTGGACGACGGCATGGAGCCCGGAGCAGATCTCGCACCGGCTCCCAGTCGACTTCCCCGATGATGAGTCCATGCGCGTCAGCCACGAAGCGGTCTACCAGGCGCTGTTCATCGAAGGCCGTGGCGCGCTCAAGCGGGAACTGGTCATGTGTCTGCGCACCGGCCCGGCGCTACGGGTGCCCCGTGCACGGTCGCAGGACAAGCCGCAGGGCTATGTCACCGCGGACGTCATCCTCAGCGAACGCTCCGCCGAGGCCGGGGATCGCGCGGTCTCTGGACACTGGGAAGGCGATTTGATCATCGGGACGGGTCGCTCCGCAATCGGTACGCTCGTCGAGCGCAGCAGCCGCTCCACGCTCCTGGTGCACCTGCCTCGGCTCGCGGGCTGGGGCGAGAGTCCGCCCGTGCAGAACGTTCCCTCGCTCGATGGCTATGGCGCGATCGCGGTGAACGCGGCGCTCACCACGTCGATGACGCAGCTGCCCGAGCAGCTACGCAAGACCCTCACCTGGGACAGCGGGAAGGTACTCTCCGGTCATGCCCAGTTCGCTCTCGATCCTGGAACGAAGGTGGTCCTCGCCGATCCGCACTCGCCCTGGCGACTGACAAACGAGAACACAAACGGGCTGCCGCGTCAGTACTTCCCGAAGGGCACTGATCTCTCCCGTTTGGTCATCCAGGACCTCGAAGCCGTCGCCGTGGCGATCGACAACCGGCCCCGCAAGGTCCCCAGTTGGCGGACACCGGCCGAGGTCATCGAAGAGCAGCTACGCTCGCTACGACAGCCCGGTGTTGCAAGACTGGTTGCACACGCCGAGTACACCGGCGGCGAGTTCCGTGTCGAGGTAGCCAGGTTGTGAATCCGGCATTCGGTGGGCCGTGTCGGCTCTTGTTACGATAATGCCGCCGCGGAAAGCTGGTTCGCTCTGTTCAAGGCGGAGATTGGAACAACCGAGTGGGAGACCCGCGAGGCCGCCCGCGCCGACGTTTTCCGCTACATCGAGGCCAAGTACAACCGCAGTCGGCTCCGCGGGCATCCCGACGACGGTAACGTCACCCCGACCCGAGTCAGGTTCCTGCTCAAGCAGAACCTCACTCCGGGAGCCTGAACACCCCGGGTCCCGCACTGCGCGGGAACTTCACTTGGACCACGCCGCGCACGCGGAGATCGGAACCCAGCCGCGGTACACGGAACCACTGTGGAATGACTCGTAGGATACCCCAGTTCGCAATGCGGACGAAATATCGCAAAAGGCGGAGAGCACATGACCGGTTTCGACGGACTGGATGAGGCGGCCGCTCGGGCCTTCGCGGCACGGTGGCTGCCTGCCTGGACGGGCAACGATCCCGAACGGCTCGTCGCGTTCTACGCGGATGACGCCGTGTACCGGGATCCGGCCGTTCCACGAGGCGTCCACGGACGGGGTGAGATCCTCGCCTACTTCCGCCGACTGCTCGGACGATATCCGGACTGGGTGTGGACCAATACTGGTGTCCGGCCTCTGGAGGGCGGGTTCCTCAACTACTGGCATGCCGCCATCCCGGCGGGAGACACCGTGGTGGAGTGCGACGGTGTGTGCACGGTCGCACTGCACGGTGGGTTGATCGTCAAGAACGAGGTCTACTTCGACCGGTCAGCGCTGCTCGGAGCCATGCGGCCTTGACCCGGAAGCCCGGCGGGGCTCCGTGCTATCGGATCAAGAGCCCCCGCGAGGATGCGTCGACTTCACCTTTCCCGTAGCGCCCGCCGACAGGTAGCCGCCGCCGTAGGCGTCGGAAAAGTAGATGTTCATGGTTGGGATGCCGTCGAACACGTCGCGGTCGACGGTGATGTAGCGGCTCGTCGGACTAGTGACGCCCAAGGTCTTCGCCGCCGTGTCGAACAGGCGTGGAAGGGCATCCCAGTCGAAGCTGTCCAGGCTCTCCGTCGCGTCGCCGGATTGCATGGCACCGCCCGGGGAATGCGTGACCTTGCCCGCCCGGAACGTGAAGTCGTCGTACAGCTTCGGGTTGGAGGCGAGCGGCGCCTCGGCGGTGGCGTAGTCGGCGTAGACGATGAATTCCCTGACCCTGCCGCCGGCGATGAGGGGGCGTATCGCCGCGATCGCCCGGCGTACGCCTGCCGGGGTGAGCAGGCTGTCCGAAGTTGCGGGGGTCGACAGGACCGGGGTGTCGGTCCCCGGTGTCTGACCGCCGGGGGCGGACGGGATGTCCAGGGCGCTGCTGGTCGCCGGCGTACTGAGCATACGGGACGGCGGGGTGGCGGCCCTGCCCGCGGGGTGGCCGCCACGGGGTATCAGGACCCAGGCAAGCGCGCCGGCCAGCACGACCACGGCCGCGCACGAGGCGGAAACTACGGAACGCCGGCGGCGCGCGCTGGGCGCCCAGGTGCCGGTGGAATGCTTCAGCGGTAGACGGCGGGCGGGCGCGCCGGATCGGGCCGGGGGCGCGGGCGCTGCGGAGGGACCAGGAGCAGCCGAACCGTACGCGCTCGGTGGCCAGGCGCGATGGAACTTCTCTGGCGGAGGCCCGAAAGCGGGGGCCGGGCCGGCCGGCGGGGCGCTCTCGTGGTGCTCGGCAGCAGCGAGCATACGATCGATCTGCTCGGCGTCGGGGCGTCCTATGGGGTCTTTGACAAGGAGCGCGGTCAGCAGCGGAGCAAGCGGTCCGCAGCGCTGCGGGGGTGGCAAGGGCTCATCGAGTACCGCGGCAAGAGTGGCGAAGGTGCTGGCGCGGCGCAGCGGGTGATGCCCTTCGAGAGCGATGTAGAGGGTCATACCCAGGGACCACAGGTCGGAGGCGGGGTTGCCCTCGTGGCCGCGGATGCGTTCGGGGGCCATGAACTCGGGGGAACCGACGAGTGCGCCGGTGGCGGTCAGGGCGGTGGAGCCGTGGAGGACTGCGATGCCGAAATCGGTAACGACGGGAGTGCCGTTGGTGCGCAGCAGGATGTTGCCGGGTTTGATGTCGCGGTGCTGCACTCCGACGTCGTGCGCCGCACGCAGCGCTGCGAGCACCCCGCGGCCGGTCCGGGCTGCCTCGCGCACAGTGAGTGGTCCGCGGGCCAGGCGGTCGGCAAGGCTTCCACCGTGGACGAGCTCCATGACGAGCCAGGGGTAGAGGGACGCCGGGGTGTCGATGATGTGGTGGATGGTCACGACGTTCGGGTGCTGCAGGCGGGCGAGTGCCTGTGCCTCACGCAGCACCCGCTCCCGCATCAACCGCGTCCCGGCTGGGTCGGCTGCCGCCATGGCGGGGTCGGGCGGGCGGACCTCCTTGAGCGCGACCTCGCGGTCCAGCACCAAGTCCCGCGCACGCCACACCAACCCCATCCCTCCACCCCCCAACCGCTCCAGCAACTCGAAGCGGCCGTCAATGGTCCGTGATCCCGCACCCCCATCGTTCATGCTGGCCATCGTAGGAGACCCGCTCGCCAGCCCGGCTGCTGGTTCGGACGGTCCCGATCATGGCTGCGACTGGTCGCTTTCTGTCGTCCCGTCCTGTCGCGAGCCGATCGCAGGCATCGTGAGCTGGTCTGATCCGTCGTGCACAACAGCGGCGCTGCCTGTGCCGGCTGCGGCTGAGCACAGGCAGCCGACGGCGGAGAATTCCTGAGCACAGAAGACACGAGAGAAAATTAAGTAGTAGTACTCACGCGCCGTCAGCCGTTTGTCGCTAATTCTATATTTCGCGATCGACGCTGAGGGTAAATCCTCAACCGCCTTGGCAGCCAGGACTGCCGCATCAGCAATCCTGCGCTTCGCCCTCGGGAGGGGGCCGGCCCGCGCACCGACGATCTTGCCGCGGGCCCGGGGTGCGGGCGGGCGGCCGCCATCGCTCACGCCGGAGCCGACGGCGGACAATGAAGTAGCGATTGCTCATCAAAGACGGGAATCGGAAAAAGATCATCAGGGGAGCTCACCGCCTCGCTTTCCCCTTCTCGCGGTGTGGTCAACACCGGGATCGTCGACCGCACCACGTCGCGGCCACGGACCGGGCCTGCTTTCGCACCAGGGTCGGCGAAGGGAATCGGATGACGCGGTCGGCGTCCGTCAGGGGCAGAGCCATGGTCGACGACCAGGACCACCTCGTCGTGTGTGCAACGAGCGCCGCAGCTCATCCGGAGTGCCGTGTCTGCGGTCGGTACGTCTGCCGAGAGTGCCGTATCAGGCACGCCGTGGTTACTCACTTGTGCGACGGGTGCAACCCGGACGTACACGCGTGCTGCACGTGATGCGCACCGCAATCCTCTCGACGGGAATTGCATAGGGCAGCAGGGAGCCCGGCCTCCCGATGGCAGCTAGCGGCGGCTGGCCGGCCGCAAGCGGTCTTGATGGTCTCGCGATACTCACAGCGGAAATGAGTAGGAAATTACTCAGGTCTCACTCCTGAGCAAGCAGTTTGCTGGAGGGAGGCACGAGGGCAGCGAATCGCTGTTTTCATGGCGCCCTCGGTACCCCCTCCTTTCAACTGGGACAAACATGATCAAGATGTTCCCCCGCCGACCCCCCGCCAGTCCAGCAGCCACGGGTCCCGCCAAGCACGCCCCTTATCGGGCCAGGATGATCCTCACCGAGTCCACGATC
The DNA here is from genome assembly GCF_023701745.1 of Streptomyces sp. RKAG293. Classification (NCBI taxonomy): domain Bacteria; kingdom Bacillati; phylum Actinomycetota; class Actinomycetes; order Kitasatosporales; family Streptomycetaceae; genus Streptomyces; species Streptomyces sp. RKAG293. The sequence goes on from NZ_JAJOZB010000001.1 coordinate 44,438, forward strand.
AGACAGGTCGAGCAAGTTACGAGCCGTGAGTCTCTGGCGAAGCTCGACCATGTGCTGGTGGCTGTGTCCATGAATTCCGACATCGGTATTCAGGTCCAGGGCGCCAACCGAGCCGTGCGGGAGTACACGGACTCCTTCAGGAATGTGCGCGTCATCTACTACATCGTGACCTCTCACACCATCGTGGTGTCCTACATCGAGGTATGAGGGTGCTGCGCCGCCGCACACCCGGGACCATCCGCGGTCCACCGGCAGGTTGGGCCCATCAGTGGGTGAGCGTGCGACCCGTCCGTTGCGTACAAACGCAGGGGCAACAGCCTCACGAGAGTCCTCTGCCGTGTCCCGGCCCTCCGGCCTGTCCGGAGCACTTCCAGGAAAGGGCGTCCCAGTGGTCGCGATCCCTCCCCGGGCTGTGAGCACGGCGGATTTCGGTGTGCGGGTACCAGTCGGCGTCTACTGCGACGATCTGGACTCGTTCGGCATGCTGCACAACAGCCGCTACGGACGCCTCGTCGAGCGGGCCTGGAACACATACTGGGAGGGCCGTGACCTGACACATGCCGGAGACGGGGACGCGCCGGGGGACGGACTGAATCTGATCAAGGAGATTCATCTCACCTATGAGGTCGCAGTCACCCGGCCAGGTAACTACACCGTGCACCTGTGGACAGATCACCTGGACAGCACCACCCTGTCCTACGGATTCCGTTTCTGTTCCACCGACCTGACGACCACATATGCGCATGGAAGCCGCGTCATCGTCCGCATCGACCCGGGCACTCTGCTTCCGACACCATGGAACGCCTCGACCAGGAGCCTGGCAGCACGGATCCAGCGCATCACGTCCTGAAACCGCGCTGATCACGTTTCGGGTGTGGGAGCACCGCCAGAACACAGACAACGGACGTCTGCCACGCCCCGCACCGACCTATGCGGCGAAAGTCAGTGATATGAGACTCGATGCATTGGCAATACCCGAGAGCTCCGCGTGCGCCTCCGCGCTCGAAGTGGCTACCGCGTATTGCTCTCCCGCTCTTCTGAACCACTCCGTGCGTGCCTACTTGTGGGCTGCGGCCTACGGCACCTCGCAGGGGATCCCTTTCGATCCCGAACTCCTCTATGTGGCGTCGATGCTGCACGACATCGGCCTCGTCCGGGAGTTCGACAACCACACTGTGGCCTTCGACGAGGCCGGCGGACACGTGGCGTGGGTGTTCGGGGCTGGGGCCGGGTGGCCACCGGCCCGCCGCACCAGGCTGTCCGAAGTGATCGTCCGGCACATGTGGGACCGGGTGGATGTGACCGTGGATGCGGAAGGCCACCTGCTGGAGCGCTCGACGGGTCTCGACATCTGTGGGCGCAACACGGACGACTTCTCACTCGAGTTCAAGAGCGAGGTGCTCGAGCGCTACCCGCGACTCGGCCTCGCCAAGGAGTTCTTCTCCTGTTTCCGGAGCCAGGCGGCGCGCAAGCCGGACAGCTCAGCCGCAGCCTCAGTGCGCAACGGCATCGGTATCGAGATTGCCGCCAACCCCCTGGACCTCGCCCGACAGGTGTGACCGAGTGCCACTCCCGACGTGAAGTTCGCCCAGTGTGCGAGGGCATCGATGCAAGCCGGTGTATGCACAGCCTCTACCGATGCTTTGAGCGCCGAGGGGCTGATTGGACAGGCGCCAGGGTGGCAGTACGACAATCCAGGCACATGTCTGGGCCATCTCTAAGAGAGACGAGGATCCCCATGTTGCGAAACGGGCTGGAGCCGTGGCACCTGATCGTGGTGGCACTGGTTCTGATCATGCTGTTCGGTTCCAAGAAGCTGCCCGAGGCCGCCCGCGGCCTGGGTAAATCCATGCGCATCCTGAAGTCCGAGGCGCGTGCGCTGAAGGCCGACGACGACGCCGCGACCGCGACCGCCGCGTCCCTGCCTGGCACGACCGCTAACACCGCTCCCCCGGTCGCCGAATCCGCCCCCCAGCCCGAGGCACACACCTCGTAGCGGGTCCGCGTTTCTGGATTCGGATGGTCTTGATATGTTCTAGGCGCCCGGAGCTCGGAAGCATGCGGTAGCGATGGCATGGGTCGCTGCCCGGAGTAGCCGACGCCGCGGCGCTGTCGGCCTGCGGCATTTCGGTGAATCCGTGCTGGCAGCCGTGGAGCCGGGCTGGCGGCGCTCACCGAGGGGTATGAGCGGTTGCAGCGGCTCGCCGTCCGCAAGGAGACGACCCGCCGGGAGTTCGTCGACGATCCGCCTCTGGGGCGCGGCGATCCGGGGCGGCTGGCGGAGCGCTTCGGGCTCCGGCTGGCCGGCCGACATGTCGTGGCGTCGCCACCGATACTGACGCGTACGACGACTCCCACCGCGTGGAACGGGAACTGGCCGGGCGGATCGGCGACCACGGTGTGCTGCTCACCACCAAGGGCGGCCGGTATGTGTGCATCGCGCCCACCTCGGAACAGGCTGTCCTGGACGCCTTCTTCAAGCTCGGCGGCGACGTGCGGGTGGCGCTGGGCCGGCCCCACGGGCCCCGGCGGTGGTCAGAAGTTATGAGTAGGCGCTCAGCGCCCTGACCTCGCGGATCGACTGCGCGTCGAAAGCCCGCGTCCTGAACTCGGCGGAGCTTCTCGTCTTCCCGTCCTCATGCGCGGCCCCACCCCGGGGTTGTCCGCACCGCCCCTGCCCACCTCACGGGCCTGTGCACGGTGGATGCGGCACTCCTCGCCGTGCAGTAGCCGGTGTTCTGGAGTGCGGTAAGCCATCTCCTGCTGTCGGCGCTCACCGCTCGATACACCGGACGACCGCAGCCGCCGGGTCGCAGAAGCGGCGGCACGGGGTCGGTGGCTTACGGTTCACCTGCGCGAAGGCCTTCAGGCTACTCCAGCACGTAGAGGCCCGGGAGGTTGACGACCACAGCCTCCTGCGTGCTGCGGGCGATCACCACCACGGCCTCCTCGTCCTGATCGGGGTTCTCCTCGCGGTGCGGTACGAAAGGCGGCACGAAGATGTAGTCGCCCGGCCCCGTGCGGAGCCGCACCTCCTCCGGCCCCGCCCCGGAGCCGTCCGGCACGCCGAGAAAGACGAACTCGGGGTGGCCGCTGACGACATAGATCGCGGTCTCCGAACTGCCGTGATGGTGATCGGCTGACGAGGTCGCAGGAGCGACAGTGGTCTGCCCCATCCACATTCTCTCGGACCCTACGGACGCACCACTGATCGCGGCGAAGCGGCGCATGCCCCCGGTCTGCGCCGTGTCGGCGTCCAACTGGTCGGCTGGAATGTGATGGACCTTCCGGTGAGCATGGGCCGCCGGTCTGCCCGGAGTGCGGGGCAAAGCCGGATGGAAGCCGTCATTGGCGCCACTGCCGGACAGAGGGAGCGGTGACGAAGGGTGTGACGTCATGGGAACCACCTAACGATCTATTTTTAGAATACGGAAGGATTATTGGCCCGGCTCACTATGCCGTGGGCCAGACTGGTTCGGCTTAGGGCTTGCCGGGAATCAACACGCAGGTTTGATCTTGATTCGCGCCACCGCACAAGATGCCGTGCTCGGCCGCCGACTCCGGCGAGTAAAAATTGTCGAGGTGTCGAGCCGTCCTAGGCTCTACTGCCGGGCCGACCCGAACGCCCGCGAGCTCAGTCCTCGTTGACCATGTCTTCGGCCAGCGCATAGCGGGCGTGGGATCCGCCACCGCGGCGTCGACCTGCGCCACCATTGATCAGCCTTCACACTGCGGGAGCCCGAACGCACGGACAGGCCATTCTACCTGCGACGGCCTATGACCGCAGTAACTGTTACGCACCCGGCCGATCCGGCAGACGGCTGGACGAGCTTCTCTACACGAGTCTCAACCGCCCTGTGAACGTTCAGGTGATTCCGATCTCGAAATCCATCGCAGTTCCCGGGAGGGGATGTTGCGATGACCGCTGGACCTCAAGCAGCCCGTGGTGCCTCCTACAAGGATGGGAGGATGTCCGGTGCGATGGGGAGGAATATGGCTGAGGCGACCCCCGGAGTGTGGGACACACCTGACCATGGATCTTGATGTCCAGGAAGGTGTAGGTTCCAACCACCTTCGAAGGACTCGACACTGCGGATTACCAGGGCAATCACGGCGGCCGACCCCGAGTCATCACCGCGGACATACTCGATACCGTGCTCCGCCGCAGCGCGGGGGAAGAGCGTCGAGAACCCCGGCCCACCTGCTCATCCCCATCGACCGCCGCAAAGGACATAGCCCGAGCCTCTCCAGCATCTACCGGGCGCTGGCCGCGCTGGAGAAGATCCTGGCGTACCCGGAGGCCGCCGAGACGGAGCGCGCGATGCCGCTGCCGCCCTGCACCGCCCCCGGGGCGCCGGGGGCGGTACGGAGTCTTCTTGGGGGCGCAGCTCTCGGACGTCCGCGCCCTCTCGGTCAGGGCCTGACGCGGTCGGCGACCCGGTCCGTGGTCAGCTCGGCGCGGGCGGCCATCTGCCGACCCCGCGTCAGGATGGTGTCCAGGGCCCAGGTGCCCGGCCCGGCAAACGCGATCAGTAGGAAGGTCCAGCAGAACATCACCGATGGCTCGCCGTTGTTCTGGATTGGCAGCAGCGCGTGCTGCTGATGCACGCTGAAATACGCGTAGGCCATGGAGCCGGAGCAGAGTAGGGCCGCCGCACGGGTGACCAGGCCGAGGGCGACCAGGGCACCGCCTACGAGCTGGATGAGCGCCGCCCACCAGCCCGGCCAGGTGCCCGTCGCGATGGTGCCGCCGTGGCCCATGGCCCCGCCGAACCAGCCGAACACGGACGATGCGCCGTGGCAGAAAAAGAGCGCCCCGACTATTACGCGGAACGCGGAGAGGGCATGCGGCCAGAGCTTCTGCTGTGACATGAAGTACCTTCCTGTGGAATGTACAGAAGTTATATATTTTGTCAGAATTCTGCGATGCAGTATTATCAAATGCGCGGATTCGAAAATCTAGTGCTACAAGGAAGCCGTCAGGAAGTATCCCTTGGGAATTCGACTTCCCCGCAACGGGTACATGCTGTCTGTTCGGTCGGTCCGGCGACAGGATGCAGCTGCTCCATATGCCGACCCTTGATTGCGGACTCACCGATGACATACGCGACGGAAAGGAGAATTAGTGCTAGTTCGATGAAGATGCTGACGAGGCCGTGGCGGCACTCAGCGAAATAACCATCAGGGCTGCGGCGGGCCCGGCAGGTGACGCGCTCGTGAGGAAACAACGCGCCGACGCGGAATGCGATTCACTCAATAGGCTCTTTCGTTTTCCGCGATTTACAACCATGGAGAGATTCCACTGCTCTTGCTGGATTCCCGGTCTCAGAAGAATTCTGCCAAGGCGACCTCAAGGCCGTCCTTTTCTTGAACCGGACTGCGGCCGCTTGTCGGCAAAATTTTATCCAGTCGGCCCGATTCAATGATCAGTACGTGCTACTCATTCCGTGCCCGCCGCGGCGGGGGCCGGACCGCGGTGGGGGCCGGCCTGGCGGGTAGGGGGAGATGTTGGGACCGGTCGGCCGTTGGAAGTCCCAACTCCACCGGCGCAGAGGCTTTGTTGACGCTGTGCTCGGGTGGACTCCCGGTCGGGCGGGCCACCGTGTCCAATGGCCGCAGGCCTGGGCTCTCCCCCCGCGGCCGGTGAGCAGTGCCCGTACCTTGCCGGCGGGCTGGTGGATGTCAGCCCGCCGCCCGCCGGGCTGCGGAAGCACCCCGGTCATCCGGGTTCGCGGCCGTTCCCAGCACCGCTTCTCCATCGCCGCCCTGTGCTGCTACCAGCCCGGCCAGCGCGCCCGCCTGATCTACCGGCTCAAACGGCATACCGACCCCAAAGAGCGCAGGTCACAAGAGCTTTGCCCTGGACCGAGTATCGCGACCGCCTCATCGCAACTCACCACCAACTCGACGGACCGATTGTCCTGATCTGGGACAACCTCAACGTCCACAAAGACCGCCGGATGCGAGCCTTCATCGACGGGCACGCCTGGATCACCACCTGCCACCTGCCACCTACCACCTGCCGCCCTACGCCCCCAACCTCAACTCGGTTATAGGCATCTGGTCCGTCCTACGCCGGACCAGCCAGGCCAACACCGCCTACACCGAACCCGACCCACTCATCCGCCGACTACGACACGGCCTCCGTCACATCCAATACCGCAGCGACATCATGCGGATGCCTGACCGCGACCGGTCTCACCCTGACCACACCACGCCAACAACCTCAGTAGAGGCTGTCGGCCCATGAGGGGACGGCATAAATGTGGACGTCGCCGAGTGCAAGACAACGCGGGCCGAAGAGCGTTGAGCGAGGCTGGGAGAGGTCTTCGATAGCGAGGGCCACGGCGGCGAAGCACACGGCCGGCCTTCTGCTCGTCGGGAAAGTCCCGTACGCGCTCGCCGTGGGCGCGAGCCGTTCGATCCGGTGCTGCTTCGGCGTGCTTGATCAGTACGTTCTTCAACTGTGCACGGTCGGTGGTCGCAGCGAGGTCCTGCGCCTCGTACCAGGCGGGGCCCTCGTGATCGGTCGGCCATGCCTTGTTGTAGGAGCCTCGCAGGGTGACGACTTCGTCCCAGGTCAGCTTCTCCACCCGGGCCAGCAATGCTGCCGCTGTTCGCCCTTGAGGCCCCAGCGCCCACCAGGCCGGTACCTGACACCGTATCTTCTGGCTCCAGCTCCGTCCGGAACATGCCTCATCGTCGTTCGGGACAAGAGCGAAGATCCACAGCCCGAACGGGATCTGGGACGTGAACGGCAAATAGTTGACACCTGATGGAAGGGGCGCCGCGCGGTGCCATGGCTGCTTGCGGCACCGCAGCAGCACGCCGGATTCCTCGATGAGGATGCTGCGGCGGTCGCGCAGGGCGGCGGCGTAAGAGGTCGTTTTCTCCCACTGTTCTATCCCGGGATATGCTGGTTAGTCCGAGGTGTCGGGTCGCGCCAGACACCTCACGATGCCAATGCGTCAATCTTGGTGGCGAGTTCGGCGGGGAACGCGGTGTTCTCGTCGAACAGCTTGTGGTGCTGGAGGCAGTGGTGGAGCTGTCCGATCATGCGGTTGAAGAGGTTGCGCTGGGCAGCTGCGTGCCAGTCTCCGTGCTCGCGGCGCCGTCGGTAGTGGGTGTTGGCTCCGGGCGAGTTCCGCAGCGAGGAGAAGGCCCACAGATAGCCGGCGTGGTTGAGCCGGTCGTTCTTGACCCACCGGCGGGTGATGGACGACTTCTTGCCGGAGGCTCTGGTGATGGGCGATGAGCCTGCGTATGCCTTGAGGCCGCGGGCGTCGGCGAAGCGCGTGTGATCGTCCCCGATCTCAGCGAGGATCCGGGCGGCGAGCTGGATGCCGAGTCCGGGAAAGCTCAACAAAATCTCGGCGTCCGGGTGTTCAGGGAAAACCTCTTCCACCGCCTCGGCGAGCTGGTCGGCAGCGACGCAGGCGGCTTCCAGCTGGAGGAGGAGGGCAAGCATCTGCTTGCCCAGCGCGTCCTCGACCAGCGGTGGCTGGTGGGCCCATTTGGCGCGGAAAACGTCGCGGAGGCGGTCGGCTTCTGCCTCGATGCCGCGTTTGCGGCCGGCCCGTTTGAGGGCGGCCTGGAGCTGGGTGCGGGTCAGCCTTGCGGCTCGGGCAGGGGCCGGGGCGGCCCTGAGGAGTTCGCGGGCTTCGGGGCGGCACAGGCCGTTGGCCCAGGTGGCAAAGGCTTCCAGGGCTGCCGGGTAGTACTCCCGTAGCAGGGAGCGGAGCTGGTTGGCGAGTTGCTGCCGGTTCCAGAGTGAGTCCTGCTGGGCTCGGGCCAGCACGGCGATGGCCCGGCCGAGGTCGGAGTCTTCGGGCAGGGGCCGGTGAGCGTGCATGTCAGTGCGCAGGATGTTCGCCAGAACGAGGGCGTCGCCGGGGTCGGACTTCTTGCGGGAGACCGAGTGGCGGTCGCGGTAGCGGGCGGCGGCCATCGGGTTGATTGCATACACTTGTCGCTTCCCGGTTCGCAGGACTGCCACGAGCAGGCCGCGGGAGGTTTCGATCGCTACCGGGATCGGATTCTCCTCGGTGTCGCCGTGCTCGGCGAGCAGTTCCAGCAGGATCTTGTAGCCGGCCGCGTCGTCGGTGATGTGCCGTTTGGCCACCAGTGTGCCGGTGTCGTCGACCAGGGCGACGTCGTGTGTCTTCTCCGCCCAGTCGATGCCGCAGTAGATCAAGGTTCCCTCCCGATGTCCTGGTGTCTGCGCTGGTCACGAGCGCATGCGGGCCACGCGAGCGTCCTAATCCCAGGCATCAACCGCCAAGCGGATGTGCCTCCACCTCACTAGCCGTTCGTGGCACCAGCGCACCCCACGGGCCTCGGTCTGCACGAGAGCTTGGACGGGCTCGGGCACAACAAGAGGTCACCGTGCGGCGGGCTCGCATCACCAACACCAACGAGTGATCAACTGATGAGTGCTGACGGTGGCGGCCACGAGAACGCCGAACGTCACCGCTCTGGCGCGAGGCTTCGAAGGCCCGGAGATGGTCAGCCGTCCGTCCGGCGCTCACGTGGCCACCACCGTCTCGAGCACCAGAACCGCACACACGATCTACGTTGAGACGTCACCAGCCCAGCTGCCCTGAGATGTCACGATCCGGCACTCGAACATCCCGAGAGACAACGGCTCCCTCGAGACACCCTTAACAAGGGATTAGGAGATGGTGTTCTCGCCGGTGAGACGGCGGGCCACGAGGTCGGCCATGGCGATGTGGATCATGGCCTCGGATCGGGCGGGGAGGGTCTCGTAGTCGCGGGCCAGACGGCGGTGGAGCATGAGCCAGCCGTAGGTCCGCTCGACCGCCCACCGCTTAGGGATCGGCGTGAACCCCCTGGTCCCGGGGGTGCGGGCGGTGATCTCCATGTCGATGCCGAGAGTCGCGGCGTGCTCGACCAGGTGTTGGCGGTAGCCGCCGTCGACCCAGACCTTGCGGATGGCCGGGTGTTCGGCGGCGACCTGGTCCAGGAGTCGGGTGCCGGCCGTGGAGTCCTGCACGCTCGCCGCTGTGACCAGCACCGCCAGCAGCAGACCGATGGTGTCGGTGACGATGCTCCGCTTTCGGCCCACGATCTTTTTGCCGGCGTCGATGCTGATGTGAGGCATGGACGCTGGTGGAGGTCTCGACGCTCTGCGCATCGATCAGGCAGGCCGACGGTTTGCAGTCCCGTCCTTCCTTCTGCCGCAGCAGTTGTCGGAGCAGGCCGTTGAGCTGGGCGAACACGCCTTCCTGCTGCCACTTGGTGAAGTAGCCGTAGACCGTGTTCCAGTGCGGGAAGTCGTGCGGGAGGTAGCGCCACTGGACCCCGGTGCGGTCCACATACAAGATCGCGTCCATGATGTCGCGCAGGTCGTGCTCCGGCGGCCGGCCGAGATCCAGGGCCCTGCCGCGGCGCTCGAAGCGCCAAGCGGCAAGGACCGGCTCGATCAACTCCCAGCGGGCATCGGACAGATCACTCGGATACGGGCGTCGCGTCGGCATGCTTCCGGCGTACCGCTCCAGGCCGAGTGCGCCCAGGCGCACTGCAACGCCAGTAGAAGCACACGGTCGCGAAGGCCGGGCGTCCTGGGATGAGACAGGCACGAGGCGCATCTCGACCCACTCGTCACCCCATCTGACCTACAGAGCTCAACAGCAACTGCCGCCTCTTCAATTCAGCCAGCCGACGGCGGTCACTGCCTGCGTGGAGACACGGTTCAGGCAGGCTCCCAAAGCTCGATCCGATTGCCCTCAGGGTCAGTGACCCAGCCGAATCGACCGACACCATCCATATCCTGCGTTTCCTGCGCCACGTCCGCTCCCTTGGCGCGCAGTTGGGCGAGCATCGCGTCCAGGTCTCGGACCCGGAAGTTGAGCATGGTTTGTTGGGCGCGGGACCCGAAGTAGTCGGTCTCGGACTCGAACGGCGCGAACACCGTTGGCCCGGCTTCCTGACTCCACAGGCCGTGCTCATCGAGGTCCAGGCCAAGGCAATCGCGATACCACGCGCTCAGGACCGCCGGGGTCGAGGCCCTGATAAAGTATCCGCCAATTCCCAGGACACGTTCCATGCCGCTATCTGTGCTCACGTTCTGGTTCCTTTACTCTTGCATTCGGCTACACGTGAAAGCGCCAAGCCGATTTCCCCAAATGACTGTATCTGGTCCAGCCAGCTGAAGCTGGATAGGATCTGACCGTAGCCGGTAGACCTTCCACCAGCACCCCTTTCCGGGCGGCACTCCTCCGCAAGCCAGTCCGCATCCGGCAGAGAAACCGCAGGTGAGGGCCAGCGGGTATTGCCCAGCGCGATGGAGGCTACCGGCTCGCCCGCTCGATGCAGCAGCCCGACGACGTGCACGAGGCTGGATCAGCCAAGGCTGCCAGAATCGCATCTACATCATCAGCCAGACGTCCGATAAATATTTAGCTGATTGCTCGGGGGAATCAAGAGTACTGGCTACTCAATTCGGTCACGCAAGCGGTCTTTCCGGGTGAGGCGGCGGGTCATGAGGGTGATGGCGGCCCAGGTGATCAGGGATTCGGCGTGCTGGATGAGGCGCTCGTAGTCGCGTGCGTGGCGGCGAGCGTGCATGAGCCAGGCCAGGGAGCGCTCGACGACCCAGCGGCGGGGCAGCACAACGAATCCGATGGCGTCCTTGGGTCAGCTGACCGTCTTGACTGTGAGGTTGAGGTACTTCTTGGCCCATGTGACGAGCTGGCCGGCGTAGGCGGAGTCGGCCCAGACGATGGTGATCTCCGGGTGCGTGAGCCGCAGTCGGAACAGGACCTCCTTCGCGGCGTGGCGGTCGGTCATGTCGGCAGGCGTGACCATGACGAACAGCACCAGGCCCTTGGTGTCGACCACGAGATGTCGCTTGCGGCCGTGATTTTCTTCGCGGCGTCGTAGCCGCGGTGTCCTTGCCGACGGTCTCTGCGGCTTTGACACTCTGCGAGTCGATGATGGTGGCGACGGCCTGTGGGGCGCGGCCCATGCGCTGGCGGATCCGGCGACGAAGCCGGTCACGGATCTGTCCGACGACGCCGGCCACGGCCCAGCGCGTCATGAAGCCGTAGACCGTGCGCCAGGGCGGGAAGTCCTTTGGCAAAGCCCGCCACTTGCAGCCTGTGGCGACGACGTACCGGATGGCATCGACGATCTCTCGCCGTGGATGCTTCTCCGGGCGGCCTCCGGTTCGGGTCTCGCAGGCCGGCGTCGGCAGCAGCGGTGCGATCAGCGCCCACTCGTCGTCCCAGGTGTCCGAGGGATACCAACGTCGCCCGCAGCAACAGTTCTCTCCCCTCGGACGGTGGTGCGGGCTGCCGCGCCTTTGGCGGCGGCAGCCCGCACCGGTCAGGCATCGGTGAAGTCGGCGATGACGTCGAGCGTGGATTCCACCGAATTGAGCTGAGTGTTCAGGTGCTTGATCCACCGGCCCTTGGGTTGGAGGGCGGCGTGCGGTGCGACGGTTCCGGTGATGAACCGGCGGATCTCGGTGAGCTTGCCGCGGATGATCGCGACCTCATAGACCTGGAGCTCGACGGGGTCGGCGCAAAACTTGTAGCCGTCCGGCCTCGTCCAAATCAGCGGGGGCCGGCTCTGACCAGTTGAGGAAAGGTAAGATCGGCCGGACGTGCCTCGAACAGCACGAAGCGGACAGTGTCGGCCTGCCGCTGGGCTGCCGGCGATTTGCGCTCGCGAGAGCGAGGCATCGGCTACTCGCCTTGCAGAAGCCGGGCCAGCTTGCCGTCGACGTCGACCTTCCCGGTGTCGACGACGGTCTCGATCCAGTCCAGTGTCGCCCGGACCCGGGCGACGTTCTCGTGGACGATGGTGCGTTCGTCGTCGTCAAGCTGGCGGTCGCGCATGCCCGGGACGACCCGGCCGGCCGCGGCGACGAACGCGTGGCAGGCGGTGACCAGGTCGAGGAATTCCACCGACCGCTCGATGCTGCGGATGATCGCCGGGGCGACGGGATTGGTGTCCTGGAAGTGTTCGCGGGCCTGCCAGCCCGGATCGACCTGGGCCCGGTTGACCTGATGGCGGGCGATGTCGTCCGACATCGCCCGAAACGCGACGTCGGGGCGCCGCAGCAGACCGGTGGTCACCTCCGCCGCGACACCCTCGTCGCGGGTCAGCTCCTCAACCACCCGGACCTTGTCCGCCGGAGCGACCTGGGCGACGACAGCCGGGCGCCGCAGGAAATCCGGGGCGACCGCGGCAGCAACCTGGTCCTCACGGGTCAGCTCGGCCACCGCCCGGACCTTGTCCTCAACCTTCACCTGCGCGACCACCGACGGCCGCCGCAGCAAATCCCCGGTCACCGTCGCGGCGACCTCCTCGTCCTGGGCGAGGGTGTGGATCGCGCTGACCTTTTCCTGCGGTGTGACCGGCCTGGCCACCTGCTGGCCGACCCGCCGAAGCGCGTCGTCCGGCGTCCACCGGGCCTTGCCTTCGGGCGTGTTGAGGATCGCAGTGAACCGCTCTTGCTCATCCGCGATGCTGGCCAGGATCTTGTGGACGGTGAAGGAGACGTCCTTCACCCGGCGGTCCTTCGGCCACCTTGACGCCCAGCGAGCAGATTCCACCGACCTGTAGGTCGCGCCGATATCTTCGGCCAGGCGGAACAACGAGTCCCTGACCGTGAACAGCTCAGCGCCCGGCGCGGAGCCTCCGCGACCGCGCATCGGTTCGACCTCGAGTGCGGCGTCGCCGATCGTGAACTGGATGCGGCTGGCGGTCTCCATCAGTTTCCGCAACTCGGTCAAGATCTCTGCATACCGGCTCGCGCTGACACTGCCGACCTTCTCGGCACTCTCCTCGGGCATGGTTCATCACCAACCCGCGAGCCGGGCACGGCACTTGACCGCGACGGGAGACGACCCGCTTCCTGAGCCCGAGAGTCGGACCGGCAATGCGCAGATCACAATAAATGACCTCAATTGACCGGAATCCGATCGAATTGGTGATCGGGATGTGTTCGAGAACCGCCGGACCCGCAGCCTGACCAGCAACTTCTTCCCAGACAACGGCCGCTCGGCAAGACAACGCTCGTAGCAGGAATCCACCCGCCGAGCCCGGGTACGGCACCGCGGGCACCTGGGCGGCCACCACGATCCGCACTCGCCGCGATGAGTGGATCGGTGCCGGAGTGTTCGTCCGGCTCAAACAGCTCGCGCTCGATGCCTATGACCGCCTGGTCGGCTTGGCTCTTGAGGATGTCGCCGTGGACGGGTGTATCACCAAAGCACCTGGTGGAGGGCAGGTCGCCGGACCTTCCCCGGTCGACCGGCGTAAACAGGGCATGAAGCGCTCACTGCTGGTCGAGGGTCACGGGATTCCGGGTCCTGGCCGGGGCCAACCGCCATGACTCGCCGCTGCTGGAGCCCACCCTCGACCTGCTTGCGGAGATCGGCCCGCTGCCCGAAGTCATCACCGTGCACCTGGATTCTGGTTATGACTCTGGGAAGACCCGCGCCCTTCTCGACGAGCGCGGGCTGCAAGGCGAGATCGCCCGCAAGGGCGATAAAGCCCCTATTCAAGCTGGCCGTCGGTGGCATATCGAGCGGACGAACGCCTGGCACAACGCATTCAACCGACTCCAGCGCTGCTACGAACGCCGCCAGATCGCCATCAACGCGTTCTTCGACCTCGCCGACACAATCATCACTTTGCGTAGCCTGATCCGCCGCGCCTGGACCACCCACCGCTGGGACAACCGCCCCATACGACGCCCTTGAAGATCACAACCCGCGCAAGGCCGTGTCAGGTCCCACATGTGCACTGACCGACGGCGCCGCCCCATCGGTCATAAACCCATCACCCGCTCGTGTTCAGCCATGCTCGGCGCGTGCGTAGGCTTCATGCAGGTCGGCGATTTCCTCATCGAACCCGTAGTACGACCATGACCACCACTCGTGTTCGAGCGGGCGAAGATCGATCGTGCCGTCGTAAGTCTCGGCGGTGTCATTTTGACGCGTCGGCACGCCGTACCACCGCACGAGGAAGGTGAAGCGGCCATAGTGCACCGCAAAGATCACGCCGGTGACGGGATGGACCATCACATTGTTGATACCGAGCGACCATTTGCATGTTTCGGGCAGGTCGCGACCATACTTGTAGAAGAGGGCGACGCCTCCCTCGTCGATGCTGATGCCGTGAAAAGGCTTCAGCCGATCGTCCGGGCCAACACGGAGCCAAGCGAGGATTCGTTCGTTGGCCGGGTGTGCATGCATCCAATGGCTGAGATAATCCACGCCGGCTAACTGTACATGCGATGCAGCCCCCCTGCAGCAGGCGGTCTGCGTCAAGTAACCCACGTCCCAGGAGGCCGCACGGCTGCCTATTCGCGCGACCTCGAATTCAGCGCGTGTTACGTCAGCGACTACTCCCTCTGAACGGCCACCACTTTTCCAAGCAGCGGATGGAAATATACAACCACGGCGACACCATGGACCAAGTAAAAACTACTCAACAACCAGGATTCGAAGGTTGATTCTGTCCTGCTCTGCCACGGGCGTGTGTCGTGGGCGAGTGCAGGCGTGGGCCGTGGGCGAGCCGCCGACTGGTCGAATGGCACTCTCCTGGCGCTCGTCCTTGGTGCGGCGGAGTGCATTCGCCGTTCACCCTGCCTCCGAGACGGGCGTCGCGTCGTCGGCCCCTCGCCCCCACCCTCGACCGGGACCGGGACCGGGACCGGGACCGAACAGTAGAGGCGGGGAAGGGGTCGGGCAGTCGGTCGCACCAGACCCTCGGACGCCGGGTGTGGGGAGACCGCGTCGGGCACCACGCAGCGGCAGGTGGGGCATCACCGCACGGATGCCGGAAACCCCGGCCCGGGCGGCACTCTGGCCGAATGGGTGCGAACCACACGCTGAACAGGCGGCCGTGGCCGTCGTAGCGGTGACCCTCGGGCACCGGTTCCATAACGTGCGTCTGGACGCGGAGGTCGCCGGGGCCGCTGGCCTACGCCCGTCGAAGACCATATTGGGCCGACGGCGGACGGACTCCAAAGCACGCGCAGTGCAAACTGGTTCGGGTTTGACAGGACGACCCGGACCGCCACCGTGTTCACGGCCGGATCTTGACGGAACTCGGAGCACCTGATTCGATCCCCAAGGCTTTGACTGGGGACGATAGTTCGGGTCAGGCGGTCGATCAAAACGGAAGGATTCGAAGTGGCGCGCAGATCCGCCCATCGGCAGCGGGGCAACAGGCCAAAGTCAGCGCTGTTGATCGGTTCGGCCGCTGCAGCGGTGTTGTGCGCCGCAGCGTACTTCGTCAGTCCCCTCGCGCACCGCGCGGGGGCGCCGGAACCACAGGCGGACGTCAACCATACGGTCCAGAAGGTCACTCCGTCCGTGACACCGCTGCGGCGCAGCGCCAGCGGCTCCGCGTCGCCGTCCACATCCGCGTCACACCGGGTCACGACGCCGGTGGCTCGCCGTGCCCCAGCCCACCCGCTGCTCGCACCGGTTGGGGATCTGGGCTCCTGCCCGGTCGCCCCCGCGGACAGCATCTGGCGCACCCCAGTGGACGGCCTCCCGGTGCTGTCGCACTCCCCCGCCTACGTCTCCTCGATCGGCGCCTCCTCGCGCGTGCACGCCGACTTCGGCTCCGGCACCTGGGACGGCGCCCCGTTCGGCATTCCGATCACCAAGCTGCCGGCCGGCACTCCGGTGTCGCCAGTGTCGTTCGACTATGCGGACGAAAGCGATCGGGGGCCATACCGGATCCCGGCCAGCGCGCTCGTCGAAGGCGGCTCCGGGGCGAACGGGGACAGGCACGTGATCGCGGTCGACACGGCGACCTGTCGGTCCTACGAGCTGTGGGACGCCCGTCCGGTAGGCGGCGGCGCCTGGCACGCCGGCTCCGGCGCGGTCTTCGACCTCACGTCGAACGCACTGCGGCCGGACGGCTGGACCTCCGCCGATGCCGCCGGCCTGCCGATACTGCCGGGGCTGGCCCGCTACGACGAGGCGAACCGCGGCGTCATCGACCACGCGCTGCGCATCACCGTGCCGCGCACCCAGGCGTCCCACCAGTGGCCGGCCCGGCACGACGCTGGATCCCCGGGTTCCTCGCTGCCCCAGATGGGCCAGCGCCTACGGCTGAAGGCCAGCGTAAACATCTCCGGCCTGCCGCCGCAGGCGCGGGCCATCGCGCAGGCGTTGAAGACCTACGGGGTGATCGTCGCCGACAACGGCTCGGCCTGGTATGTCAGCGGCACACAGGACGACCGATGGAGCAACGAACAGCTGCAGAGCCTCGGCACCCTGACTGGAGCCGACTTCGAAGCGGTCGACACCTCGGCGTTGCGGGTCTCCGCTGGCTCCGGGGCGGCTCACCGGCCCTGACGGGTACCGTCGACAAGACCGTCGCTGACTCACAACGTGCCGTGACAGGACCGATTTCCCAGAGAGCGTCCTCCGCGATGCGCTCACCAGTACCTGAACTGAATCGTTTCCATGATTTCCAGGGCAGTTCGATAACTGGCACGCCCCCGTCCTCCTTGAAGTGTCCGAGGACCTCAACGACACACGTTGAGGCGGCCAGGCCGAATAGTGGGGGACGGCTCGCCGCATGGATCGGGCCGTTCTACCCGGACGCGATGAACGCCGGCACGACGGGATAAGAGCTTTCCGTCGAGCGCCTCGCGCCCGCTCCCTCTCGACGCGGACGCCATGCGCGGCACCTCGGCCGGAGTGTCGCCGGCATACCCCATCTTGGCCAGCAGCTGGCGGCAGTCCATGGTGCGCAGCGGCAACCGGGTCGCCGCCGTCGCCATAGGCGGCCGTCGGCTTGAGTCACAACTACTCAAGAGGCCGGGGCTTCCGGAGGCTCTAATGAAGGACAAAGTTCGCTGGCGCACCTGCTGAGCGTGACGCCCTTCAGGCGCGGCGCTCATTCTACGGGAATGGCTTGCACCTGCTGCCAAGGTTTCCCTGGTCGCTTCATGACCGAGGGTGTGTGGAGTGTCAACGTATCGCCAGATCGGGGAGTTTTCGTGAGTGTTTCGCGTAGAAATGTCCTGGCTTTTGGTGCTGTGGGCGTAGTTGCCGCTGCGATCAATGCTGGGGGTTTGAGCGGGATTGCGAATGCGCGGGCTGCACAGGGGGTGACGGTGGCTCAGCGGGCGTTGCCGGTTTTTGGTGCGGGGGGCACGACGTTGGCGCAGACGGTAGTTCCGGGGCCAGCGAACTCACAGGGGTATAGGAAGTTGGTGGACGGACCGGGCGAGAATTACAGCGCACGCGTGTTGCCGGGTGCGCCGACGGGGAACATCGATTTTCTGCCGTCGTTCCGGATCACGGCGTTCGGGCATATTAGCGATCTCCACATCGTCGATGATCAGTCCCCTGCGCGAGTGGAGTTTCTGGACAGGTTTGCGAATACAGATGAGCATCCCGATCCATATCCGACGGGGTCGGCGTATCGTCCGCAGGAGGCAATGTCGACGCAGATCACGGATGCGATGGTGCGGGCGCTGCGGAATATCGGGCGTGGTCCTTTGACGCGGATTCCGTTGAAGTTCACCATTGTCACTGGTGATGCGGTCGACAATGCGCAGTTCAACGAGACGCGTTGGTACATTGATCTGCTCGACGGGGGCAAGACCATCCTCCCTGATTCAGGCTTCATCGGACGCGACCAAAGCGTCTCCGGTGTTGCTCTGACGGCGGAAGCTAGCTACTGGCATCCCGATCTGACGGCTGCCACGCCTCACAACACGTACAATCTTGCCGGGTTCGCAGCCATGCCCGGCCTACTGGCCGCGGCGCGCAGGCCGTTCACCTCCACCGGCCTCGGCATGCCCTGGTACGCCGCCTACGGCAACCACGATGTGATGGTGCAGGGGAACCTCTCGGTGGGCACCACCGTGCCGATCAACGCGCAGAGCATCGCCGTGGGCAACAGCAAGATGCTGGGTGTCAACACCCAGCTCCCGGTGAACTTTAAAGACGCAGGCGTCTTCACCGCTGTCGATGTTTTCACGAGCGGGGTAACGAACACGCGTGTGACGGCGGACCCGAACCGACGCCTGATGTCGACGTCCGATTTCGTCAACGAGCACTTCAAGACGTCCGGAACCCCTGTTGGCCATGGATTCGACCCCAACAACGGGGGCAAGTTCGCCTTCTACACGATCCCGAGTGCCGATTCTGACATGGTCCAGTACATCACCTTGGACTCCACCAACTCCGACGGTGATCTGCTCAGCATCGACAAGGCCGCGTCCGGTTGCATCGACAACTTTCAGTGGCAGTGGCTGCAGAATGTACTGATCAAGAACAGTTCACGCTACTGGGACGGGGGGAAGATCGTCCACCAAAGCGGTGTGAAGGACAAGCTGTTTGTCATCTTCTGCCACCACACGATATCCACGATGACGAACCTGATCCCCAAGAGCGGTTCGACGACCAACCCCATCCCCCAAAACCCGAAGCATTCGGGTACCGAGCTGGCGTCGCTGCTGCTGAACTTCCCGAACGTGGTGTTGATGGCAAACGGCCACACGCACCGCAACGAAGTGGTGAGCCACGCCCGGCCCAGCACGAGTCCTCTGGGCGCGGGTGGTTTTTGGGAGGTCAGCGCGGCGTCGCACATCGACTGGCCGGTGCAGAGCCGGATCATCGAGATCGCCACCAGTGGCGAGAACGTGATGATCTTCAGCAACACGGTTGACCTCGACGCACCCCTTTCCTCCGGCGGGGACACCAGCACACCGATGGCACTCGCCTCCCTGGCGCGAGAACTGGCCGTCAATGATGTGCAGGAACGCGACAGCACCCGCCGCGGTGACATCGACGACCGCAACGTGCAACTCCTGGTACCGATGCCCTTCAAACTGCCGGCATTGAAAGTTCTGTACCAAAGCGCGGCCACCAACCAGCTCTACCGGGGCGACCAGAACAGCGGCTCGGGCGTACTGGCGGGCACCAGCACATCGGTCACCACCCGCACGGACGGCACCTGGCAGTGCACGTTCATCAGCCCCGACAACGTGGTGTGGACCCAGAACGTAAATGGCGGAAGCCCCGCTGGCCCCGCCACCATGCCCCGCCCCGCCGCCGGCACCTCCCCCACCATCACCGCCACCACCGACGGCGGCTACACCATCGCCTTCGTCGCCGAGAAGACCCTCTCCCTGTGGGTCATCGACCAAAACGGCAACGCCCGCGACACCGTCAACTTCGTCCTGCCCAACACCTCCCCCACCATCGCTCCCCTCCCCAACGGCGGCTGGCGCGCCGCCTTCACCAGCTGGGACGGCTGGCTCACTGCAGCCGACGCCGGCAGCAGTGCCAGGGTGGCCCCCGGACTGCAACCCGCCCCCGGAACCAACCCCGCCATCGCCACCGACACGGCCGGCAACTTCAAAATCGCGGTATGCGGCAACGGCAGCAACCGCCTGGTCACCGTCACCAACACCGGCACCGTCGTCGACACCGGCAAGACCATGAAAGCCGGCACTTCCCCCGCCATCACCCACCTCCCCACCGGCGGCTACCAGGCCGTCTACCACGGCACCGACGACTTCCTGTACGAAGTCGGCGACGCCGCCACCCGCCGCACCGAAGGCGGACTCCTCGTCGCCGACAACACCTCCCCCGTCATTCACGCCCTCCCCACCGGCGGCTACATGATCGCCATCAACGCCCGCGGCGGCAATCTCTGGCTCGTCGGCCCCGACAACATCGGCACCCCCTACACCACCACCACCCTCGCCCCCCGGACCAACCCCGCTCTCACCCACTGACCTAACACCCACCACATCACCCGAAGCAGAAACCCGAGGGCGGTCAGCGCAATGGCGTCGACCGCCCTCGGGCACGCCCGATGATCTCTTCATGATCAACTGTGCCCTGAATCCGCGAGCTGGCGTGCACAGGGGAGACACCGCTCATGCCCGCGACCGCCTGACATGCAATCCTCTCTGGAGACCGCAAGACGTACATCCCTTCAGCACGGCATCGGACGGAGGCCCGCCCATCGGGTCCCGAGTATGTGCTCCGCCCTGCCCATGGGCTGCGACCAGGGGTATTTCGTGGATCGGTTATCGGAGCTGACATCGTGAGAAGCACGGTTCCTTTACGACCCACACCGCTCTACAGCCAGCTGCGCCGGGAGTCGCCGGTCCGTAACGTGCTCCTTGAAGACCTTGAACTGTGGGTGGTGACCCGGTACGTGGACGTGCGTGCGTGTCCCACCGATGTCCAGGGCACCAGCGACCGCGCAACGCCGGTCCCGCGGCCCTGTCCGTTCCCTGGACGGCCACGAGCGATGTCTGGCGGCGGACCAGAAATCCTACGCACCCATGGGATGGGCCACTCCCGCCTCAGGGGCCTGGTCCCCAAAGTGTTCACACCTCGCAGGGCTGAGGCGATATGGCCCCGGATCACGGGGATCGCGGAACAGCTCATCGTCGGATTCCGACATCGCGGCGAGGCCGACCTCGTCGTCGAGTTTGCGCTTCCGCTCTCGGAGGCGGTCATCGCCCAACTGCTCGGCGTCCCCGTCGGCGACCGTCGTAAATTCGTGAAGTTGGCCAAGGTCTACACGTGGGTCCAGGAAAGGGACATTGCCTGAGCCCCCAAGGCGATGGCGGGGATACGGGGCTACCTGGTCCCGATGATCGAGCATCGGCGATGCCGGCCCGCCAGCGACATCGAGGGCGGCTCCATGCGCGGAGCAGTGGAATACACCGTCCTGCAACTTCAGGGCATCCGGAACACCGTGATCATCGGCACGCCATGACGTACCGCGACCTCCGCTGAGTCGGAAGCGACCGCAGCAGCGCTCGCGCAGGAGGCTCCTGTAGGGCCTTCCCCGACGGATGACGCGTCGCCTTCGTACCCGCCGACCGCGGCACAAGGGCCGTCCGGTCCGAGAGCGTCCGCGCGGACCGGTCCTGCCCGCACCGCACCTGATGGCAAGAAGCTCTCCGGCAGCCGACGTCGCCGCGGCCGACCGCGCCGCGCCGTCATAGTGGCAGCCTGTCGTCCACCGATCGCTGCGGTCGGCCGACTTCGAGGTCAGACCAGCCGGCTCCGAGGGCAACGTGGTCAAGAACCGCCACAAGGAGCGAGCACTCTCTGCATGCCCGGGATCTCTGTAAGCCACAGACTGCAATGCCAGGTGCCCGGCTGCTGCAACAACACGCTCCCGGCCGCCGAGTCGGACGCCAACAAGATCCCCTTGGGCTTCTACAGCAGGGACTGCAAAACGTTCGGCTCAGCTCACATTCGGTGGTGACGCAGAGTGGCGTAGGTCGTTGATGTCAGCGTGAAGGGTCTCAACGAGCTGATGGCGACGGTGCTTTCGGGGCTATCCCGCTGGTCATCCAAGATGTGATCGACGAGTGCGAGCGCGCCGTCGTCAGGGCACGGACTCCGGGAACGACCGCGGTCTGCCCGGTGTGCGGGGCGTGTGCACGGCTATCACTGGCGAACGGTCGCCGACCTCCCGATCGACGGCCGGCGGGTGGTGGTCCGTGTTCGGGTGCGGCGTCTGGTGTGTCCCACCCGCGGCTGCTGACATACCCTTCCCGAGCAGCTATCTGGGGCGCTGGAGCGATACCAGCGGCACACAACCCGTCTGACCAGGCAGATTATGGCCGTGGTCAAGGAGTTAGCGGGCCGCGGGGGATCACGTTTGCTGGCGATACTCGCGATGGGTCTGTCGCGCCACACGGCCCTGCGCACCCTGCTGCGCATCCGCTGCCCACCAGGCGGGTTGCCCCGCACTGGCAAACGCTACGCCCGCGCTGACCGTCCCGGGCGCATGCTCCGCGTTCCCAAACACCGGGCCAGTCTCGTTGACTCCTACCGCGAGCACCTGCGCCAACGCCGAGCCGAAGACCCAGCCGTCGCCTCAAGCACCTCTTCGAAGAGATCAGGGCCTTCGGGTTCACAGGCTGTCTGAACCTGCCGCATAGGTACATCAATAAGGGCCGCGCGGACGCCGGCCGAAGCCACATCTCCCCGCGCAGGCTCGCTCGGATGCTCCCGACCAAGCCGGACAACCTCAAGCCCGGACATCACGATCTGCTGGCCCGGCTCACAGCCGCCTGCTCCGAGAGAACAGATCTTGCCACCAAAATCCGGGACTTCGCCAAACGCCTGACACCTCGCGAAGAACGTGGCGACGAACTGTCTCACTGGATTGCCCAGGTACGCGCCACCAATACTGCCCCATCTCCACGCCTTCACCCGGGGCTTGGACCGCGACCGCCGCCGTGGTAGCCGGGCTCACGCTTCTATACAGCAACGGTCCCGCCGAAGGCGTCAACACCAAGACCAAGCGGATCGCCCGCCAGATGCACGGACGAGCAGGCTTCCTCCGCCACCGCATCCTGCTCGGATAGCGACGCCCTTCGTCACCACCGAAAGTGAGACTGAGCCGTTCTCTTGACGGACCCCCGCGAGTGCCCACCCGGGGTGGGGGCCCCTCGCGCTCACGCAACCGGGCCATGAAGGCGGCACACCGTGAGCGCCAACCGGGAGACCCGCTCGGCGCCCACCCTCATGACTCCATCCGTCCCGGTGGAGAAGTGAACTGGTTCCCGTCGCCGGTGGTCCGGCGACGGGAACTACTGTCACAAAGTGGCGGCCGGGCTGGCCCCTCGGGCAATCAGTTCCCCAGTGTCGTGCCCGACGTTGCTGGGATCGACACTCCACAAGTGGTCGCCCGCCGCGTGGAAGGCGATCTCGAAGCCGCTGCCGGTCG
The DNA here is from genome assembly GCF_023701745.1 of Streptomyces sp. RKAG293. Classification (NCBI taxonomy): domain Bacteria; kingdom Bacillati; phylum Actinomycetota; class Actinomycetes; order Kitasatosporales; family Streptomycetaceae; genus Streptomyces; species Streptomyces sp. RKAG293. Next base: position 67,160 of record NZ_JAJOZB010000001.1, read on the forward strand.
GGGTGGCGATGGTGGGGCTGGTGCCGGGCGCGAAAGTGAGGCCGTTGCCGACGGGCCGGTTGCCGCCGTCGCCGACCTCCCACACCTGTCCGTCCCAGGCGTTGATGGCGGTTTCGTAGCCGCCGGTGGGCAGTGCGGTGATGGCTGGGCTGGTGGACGGCCACATGATGGCGGTGGTGTCGTTGGTGACGCCGTGGGAGTCGTAGGTGATGAGGTGGTTGGTGGTGTTGCCCTCGAAGGCGATCTTCCAACCGCCGTTGGCGTCGGCGGCGATGGCCGGGCTGGAGGCGGGGATGTGGCCGATGGGGTGCGAGGTACCACCGGGGATCCCGGCGTCCTGCGAGTACAGCTTGCCGTCCGAGCCGACGAACGCGATCTCGTAGCCGCCCGTCGACAGGTGCGCGATGGACGGGTCGGTGCCGGTGTTCATCGCGGAGTTGGTCTTAATGGCGTGGCCCGCCGAGTCAAGCGTCCACAGCCGGCTGGTGTCGTCCTGGAAGGTGACCATCCACCCGCCAGCACTGTCCGCCGCGATCGACGGACTGGTACCAGGCCACAACTTGTGCCCAGTGGGTGTACCCGTACCACCGGGGATACCGGCGTCCTGCACCCACAACTGACCACTGGTGCCCACAAACGCGATCTTGAAGCCACCGGTCGACAACCTCGCGATCGACGGCCGCGTCCCGGACAGCATCGTTGAGAGCGTCTCGAAGGGGAAGCCGTCGACCGACAGGGTCGAAAGGTGGTTGTCCGCCGCCTCGAAGGTGATGGGGGTGGCTGTTTCGAGCGCTGTGCCCGAGTTGACGGCGAAGGCGTAGGTTTCGGCTTCCGGGTCCGGCCGCGTCCCGTCGACCTTGACCGGGTTGCCGCCGGTCAGTTTCACATCGATGTGCAGCAAGAAGTGCCGCGACCCGCACGTGGATACGACCGGCACGTTCGGCAGCGAGTACGGGATGTTGAAGTGATGGACGGCCTTGGGAATCACGGTTGTCAGATCCCTGGTCTGCGTCACCCGGCACGTCCCTCCCGCCGCGTTCAGTTGGACGGCTTCGAGATGTGTGACGACTGTCGAGCTGTCAGAGTTGCCGTAGTCCCTGGAAAGACAGGACAGTGTGCCTTGGAAGCACGTGGTCAGTGCGGCGTTCCCGGCCACATCGATCGAGGTGGCGTAAGTCGCCGCCGACCACGACTGCGGTGGGGTACCGTCATTGCCGAGAAGCAGCGACTCCTTCGGCGACGGGCCACCAATGTAGGTGCAGTTCGGATCCTTCCCGGGAGAATCGCAAGACGGATTCTGCACCCACTGGGCACCCGCGTCATTGGCAGAGTCCGCCTTCAACCAGGTTGAGCCCGCCAACGCGGTCAACTGGCTCCCTTCGCCGTCCGCCACCAGGTTGCACCTGTACGTACCGGCAACCGGTGGCGTGAACAGCAGGGAGGGGTTGAGCGCCAGAGCGCCCGTGTCGGTATGGTTCTTGGCCGCGAACGCCGAGGGACCCACCTGTCTGCCACTCGCGTCGACACAGACGATGCCGGCGTCGAACGCCACCCCTGCCGGCTGACTGCTGACCGCATTGACCTGACCGAACAACCGACGTGACTCGCCAGCTTGAAGAGTCAAGGTGTCGGTCACCAAAACCTTCGACGAGAACTGAGTGCTCGCCACAAGCGAGATCATCTCTGGCGCTGGAAGAACGGAAGCTGCCGCATGTGTGGCCGGTATGACGGACGAGGCAAACGCCCCGACCGCCAGGACTGCGACAGCGAACCACCTGCCCGCCACCGGCAATCCCGGTGGTACCACAGCCGACGGGACCTGTCCGGCAGACTGAAAAGAGCTCAATTCTATACCTCGCAGTCAAAAGTCATGATGGGTCAGTAAGCGACCCGTCCCGAGACACCACCGTCGGTCCGGCTTCGGGTATGACATCGCCGACGCCCCTGCGTGCGCCCGGATCCGGGCGCACGGCCATGACCAACCTCTCCCAGACGCGCGAAGTCTCTCGGGCGCTGCCGAAGCCGGCCGAGAGAGGTACGTATGCAGAGGGCACTTTACTCACCCCTGCCAAAAATCTGCGCTTGCGCCGGAGTGCGAACTCTCGGAATGAGGCATCCGACCGTACACGCTGTGGCAGCTCGCATCGAAAGCAGTCCACGACGCACTTACCAACCCTTTTCGAGGAGGAATCTTAGCAGGCCAATCACCGCATCTCCCTGAGCACTTGATACTCATCCACGTGCAATGTCCTCAAATTTTCTCCGACCGACCATCCAATACATCACAATAGAATCAGGGTTTGTTACGAAAGTGCTGGTCATATCCATTCGTTGATGACTGCGACCAGCACTGTCGCCTCGTAGTGAACCGCTACCTTTTCGTATCTGGTGGCCACGGCCCAATGGCATTTGAGGCGATTGACTCCGCCACCACCGCATGGCGTTCTCGTTAGTCCGTCACGTCGAACGCCAGCGGGCTACCGCCATCGGAACCTCGTTGCTCGAACGCTACGGCTCACTGGCCCAGTTGACATCGATTTGACCGATTCGCCTGATTCGATTCGCCAGGTTGGAGTGGATTCTCCGGTGAGCTCGCGGCTCATTTTGTTAGCCATCGCCCAGTGGATCGTTGCCAGGGACCTTTGAGGCAGGGTTTCGTAGTCCCGCGCGAGGCGCCGGTGCTGCATCGGCCAGCCGAATGTCCGTTCGATCACTCACCCTTTGGGCAGCGCCTGAAAGCCCCGCGCGGTCGGCCGTTTCACCACTTCGGCGTCGATGCCCAGGCCGGCTCCATGCTGCAAGACGCTGGTCTGGTAGCCGCCGTCGGCCCAGACCTTGGTCACGGTGGGATGTGTGGCGGCCAGCTCGTCGAGCAGTCGCTTCCCGCCGGTCGAGCCACCGAAGCGGCGGTGACGATGACCGCCAAGACCAGGCCGAGGGTGTCGGTGAGCAGGTGGCGCTTGCGTCCTTTGATCTTCTTGCCCGCGTCGATGCCCTGGCTTGTCTCGGCCACATTGGACGAGGTCTTCACGCTCTGAGCATCCACCACCGCGGCCGACGGTGCCGCGGTGCGACCATGTGCGCGGCGGGTCTTGTCCCGCAGCAGATCGTGGACCTGTCGGGTGGTGCCGTCCGCCTGCCACTTCGCGTAGTAGTCGTAGACGCTCTTGTAGGGCGGGAAGTCGTGCGGCAGGTACTCCCACGGGATACCGGTGCGGTTGACATACAGGACCGCGTTCACGATCCCCCGCAGATCATGTACCCGCGCCGCCACACCCGGGTCCGGTCCGCGCCGCCCGCCACGCGGTGAACACCGGCTCGATCAGAGCCCACCGGGCATCGGACACATCACTGCGATACGGGCGACGAACGCTCACCCACTGTGCAACGACGGACCAGCGCAAGCCGTCGCGAGAACACCCCCAAATCACCAACTACCTAGATCAGATGCCCTCTAAGGGCTTGCTGGGAAACCGGTCATGGCTTCCAGCGGTCGGACTCGTTGTTCTGGTATAGGGAGACCAGAGGGGACCGAGGATGTCCTGGCGGCGAAGTTCCCGTTGTTGTTGCCGCATCTCGATGAGCGTCAGCGTCGGCTGGCCATAGGGGCGGAAGCACTGTCGCTGGGGCATGGTGGGATCAGACTTGTCGCCGCGGCGGCGGGGAGGACACGGTCTCTCGCGGAGCGGCCGAACTGGAGTCTGGTCAGTTGCCGTTGGGGCGGATTCGTCTACCTGGTGGGGGCCGGAAGTGTGCAGCGGACCTCGATCCGGGGCTACGGCCGGCTCTGCTTGGGTTGGTCGAGCCCGACGAGCGGGGCGACCCGATGTCGCCGCTGCGCTGGACGACGAAGTCGACCCGGAAGATGGCAGCGGAGCTGACCCGGCAGGGCCATCGAGTCTCCGCCGACACGGTCGCCGGCCTGTTGCGGGAGGAAGGCTTCAGTCTGCAGGCCAACGCCACGACCATCGAAGGTGCTCAGCACCCGGACCGGGACGCCCAGTTCCGCTATCTCAATGAGCAGGCACGAGACCACAGGAACGCCGGTGACCCGATGGTGAGCGTGGACAGTAAGAAGAAGGAGCTGATCGGCGACTACAAGAACGCCGGGCACGAATGGCGGCCCGCAGGGCAGCCCGTGAGGGTCAAGACCCACGACTCCCCCGGCCAGGCCGAGAAGGCGATTCCGTACGGAATCTATGACATGGCGGCGAACACCGGATGGGTCAGCATCGGCACCGATCACGAGACCGGCGTTCGCTGTCGCCTCGATCCGGCGCTGGTGGCAGGCCCGCGGCCGACACGACTATCCCCGTGCCCGCCGGCTGCTGATCACTGCCGACGGCGGGGGCTCCAACGGCTACCGCACCCGCGGCTGGAAGACCCACCTCGCCGACCTCGCTGCCGATACCGGCCTTGAGATCGCGGTGTGCCACCTGCCGCCCGGAACCTCGAAGTGGAACAAGATCGAGCACAGGCTGTTCGCCCACATCACCATGAAACGGCGAGGCAGGCCCCTGACCAGCCACGAGATCATGATTCAGACCGTCGCCGCAACCACCAGCCGCGCCGGCCTCACCGTCCAGGCCGAACTCGACAGCGGCGAGTACCCCACCGGCATCCGCATCAGCGACGACGAGAATGCTGCCGTGCCCATCACCCGCCATCGCTTCCACGGCGACCGGAACTACACCATCCACTCCCAGCCGGATGGACGCAGCGACCAACGGCAGCACACCGGACGAGGCCCTGGCGGACCGACCGACTCACCTCACGCGGCATTCACTCCAGGACCCGGAGCTGACCGGAATGATCCGCCAACAACTCAGCGAAGTCATCGACGCGTTGATTCCAGAGATGGAGCTCCAGCGTGAGCAAGTACTCCGTGCGCGTCGAGGCCACGAGCGCATGGTCGCCCATGGCGCAGGTGCCAAAGCCAAGCTCACCTCAGCTGACCGGGTCCTGGCCACCGTGCTCCACTTGCGAAAACTCGCGCCTATGGACCTCCTGGGCCAGCTCTTCAACACCACCGCCATGACCATCAGCCGCGCACCGAAGGACGTCCGCCCGCTCTTGGAAGCCCATGATGTTCACCTCACCGCCTCAACATCCCGCTTCCACAAACCGGAAGACGTCGCCAGGTTCCCCGGCACCGACAAAATCAAGATCAAACCTGAGTGTTGATTTGAGGGGCCTTGTGCTTCTCGGACAGCGGTTTTGATGGGCTTCTATGCTGCGAATTGCCGTTGTTCATAGTCGGCTTGGACCTCTGAGGGGTTCCTGTAGCCGAGCCCGGAGTGGAGGCGTTGGCGGTTGTAGAACACTTCGATGTAGCGGACGATCGCGCGTTGGGCGTGCGCGCGCGTCGGGAAGGCGGTGCGGTGAACGAGTTCGTTCTTCAAAGCGCCGAAAAATGATTCGGCCATGGCATTATCCCAGCAGACGCCCGTGCGGCCGACGGATGCCCGCATTCCCAAGGAGCGTAGTTTGCTGCGAAGTTCTTGGGAAGTGTACTGACTTCCGCGATCTGAGTGGAATATGCAGTCGTCGGCGAGATCCAGGTTCCGGTTCGCCATGTCGAGTGCGTCCGCGATGAGGGAGGTCTTCATATGGTCAGCCATGGACCAGCCGACGACTGCTTTGGTGTGACAGTCGATGATGGTCGCTAGATAGAGGAAGCCGGCCCAGGTGTGGACATAGGTTATATCGCTGACGAGTTTACGGCCGGGTGCCTCAGCGGTGAAGTCGCGGGTCAGCAGGTCGGGGGTCGACGGTGCGGACTCGTCGGCCACGGTGGTGAGCCGCCAGGGCCGCGGCTGGCACGCAACGAGGCCCAGTTCTCGCATCAGTAGCCTGACCAGCTCCGGTCCGGCCTGGACGTTCATCCGCTGGAGCATCGCATGGACGCGCCGGTGGCCGTAGGTCTCGTGGGAGTCGTGGAAGACCTGACGGATGATGGACTTGAGCCCTGCGCGCCGCTCGGCGGTGGCCGAGACGGGTCGCGAGCGCCAGTGGTAAAAGCCTAATGCGGAGACACCCGCCCAGATGCACATCGATCGCACGGGATATGTGCCGGCCTCGCCGTCGATGAACTCGTACTTCTCCGTCACCGGTATTCCTGTGCGAAGAAGGCCGCCGCTTTTTCCAGGAATTCAGTCTTCAATCTGAGTTCTCGGTTCTCGCGTTCCAGCTCGCGCAAACGGGCGCGTTCACTGATATTCAAGGGTGGTTCCTCGCCGACGTGCTCCTGGCGGTAGCGGCTGACCCAGGTTCCTAGAGTTCCCTCGTTGACCTGAATATCGCGGGCAACCTCAGCGATCGGTCTGGACTCCACCACGACCATCTTGACCGCCTCGTCCCTGAATTCAGGGCTAAATTTCCTACGGCTTTGTGCCACGTTCCCTCTCCAACGTTTCGAACTGCGATCTTATACGGACCGCTGTCCGAGAACCTCGGGTCCCCTCAATTCCCGGCAAGCCCTAAGACCGTGTCCTATGTGGTGAGGCGGACGAGTCGTTTGTAGCAGCAGAGGGCTGCGGCGAGGCCGAGGAAGGCCAGGTAGTTGCGGGGATGGCGTTCATAGCGGTGGTTGAGCCGGCGGTAGCCGGTCAGCCAGGACATGGTCCGCTCAATCACCCACCGGCGCCGACCGAGCCGCTCTGAAGACTCGACGCCCTTGCGCGCAATGCGGACACCGATCCGCTTGCCGCGTAACCATTTCCGCAGTTCAGGTATGTCGTAGGCCTTGTCGGCGTGCAGGCGTTGGGGTTTGAAGTGGCGGCCGCGGTGGGGGTCGTGTCTCGTTTGGTGACCCGTGATCATGGGCTTCAGGGCGACGCTGTCGTGGGTGTTGGCCGCGGTGACGCCGACGAGGAGGGGCAGTCCGTTCGCGTCCGACAGGACGTGCATCTTGGAACCCGGCTTGCCCCGGTCCACGGGGCTCGGACCTGTGAGTTCGCCCCCTTTTTGGCCCTCACGTGGGCGGAGTCGAGGACCGCTCGGGACAGGTCGAGGAGGCCGGCGTCGTCGAGGTGATACAGGATCTCCTCGTGGAGTCGGCCCCAGACGCCCGCTCTCGACCAGATCAGGAACCGGCGGTGGGCTGTCGACTTCGATATCCCGAAGCAGGGCGGCAGTGATCGCCAAGCGCATCCGCTAACCAGGACATAGATGATTGCCGCGAACAACGTCTCATCAGGCGTGTCCTGCGTCCCGCCACCCTGCGGCCGCACCCTCGACGAAGGGATCAACGGCTCCGCGATCTCCCACAACCCGTCCGGAACAATCCAACTCCACGTACCCCGCCCCATACCGACGTCAACGACGCCTCACCACATAGGACACGGTCTAAGTATCAGCGACAGTCCTGAGCGTTCTCGATGACGGGCAGATGTCCGGACACTGGACGACGTTCCTCGTCGGCGGAGAAGTCCTGCGCTGGCGAATCCGGGTCGACCTGGAAGTACGGACGCGCGACGCGGGAGGTGGTGACGCAGCGTTGAAGAGCGGAACCGCAGTCGAACGTGTCGCCCCGACGTAATCGGCCGGCTCCAGCGCCTGGGCGACCGCGAACTGCGCCGCCTCGCACGCCAGCGACCCCGGCAGCAACCGGTGCTGGATCTCCGCGGCCAAACTCAGCGGAAAGCTGCGCCTACCCCACTGGTACAAATCGGTGAAGAACCGGTTCGCGACCACGATGTAGGCCAGGGCGTGCGCCGTCTCACCGATCTCCCGCATCACCTCCGTGTCCGGCACGGCGGGCAAAAACAGTTCTCGGAGCCCGATGGCATCCCCGCAATTGGTCACCGGCGCGATGACCCGCATCAACTCCCCCGGGCCGAGGTCCTGCACGCTAGGTTGCTGGCTGCGGATGACGCCGTCGTACACGGTATTCCGCAACCCGATAGGCCGGGCCGGCTCCGTGGTCTCCACACTCTCCGCCGCACCCAACCGCACCACGGAGCTACCGGTGAAGTCCGTGATCAGGAAGGACACCGACGCCGCACCTAAACGCTCCTTCAAGATGCGCGCGACCACATCCAGGGACTCCACCGGCGGAGCCGCCTCCGATGCCTCCAACATCTTCGCCAACATCGCAGCACCACCGCAGCTGCTTTCGCCTGCGGCAGGACACCGGCCGCGCCGTACTGCCCGGCCCCCTTGTCGTCACGGTATCTCCTGACCACGCGACCTGCAGGTCGCGGCCCGAAGGCCTGAAGGGCGGGTACCCAGCCCAACCTCAACGCTTTCGTATTCCATCAGGTCGCCTGCCCAACCGACGAGGTGCAGCGGCTCTGCCAGGTCCTGGGCGTGAACCTGTCCAGCCACTACAAGTGGCCCGCCAGTGCCGAGGCATGGGCCGCCCGGCATCGGGAAGAGCAGATCCTAGCCGACCGGATCCACGAGGTTCACGCCGAGTCCAGCGGCGCCTGCGGCTCCCCGCGAGTGACCGCCGAGCTCCAAGAACAGGGGCTACTGATCGGTGAAAGCGCGTCACGAGGACGGCCGCCCCGTCCCGCTCGGCGTCGGCCAGCCACCGCCACACTGCCCGCTCCCCCACCGCCAACGCCTGAGGGCCATCTGGCTATCCATCACTGTGAAAATTTAATGGGTAGCCACTACTTAGGCCTCTTCGCCCGCTCCCCCCTATTGTCTGTCAAGTCCACTGTCCACAAGGGGCGTTGAAACGGCGAGCCCAGACGTTATGTCACTGGGATCCGCCCCCACCAGACATCCCGAACATGAACCCTTCGCGGGGAAGCACCTTGGGGGCCACTCGAGCAAACCACCATGGCCGCGCCGACTCCATCACCAGAAAGGCAAGATGACGCGGGAAGATCTTGCGAAAATGCCATTTCTAGTCGACGGTCCACAGGTGCGGGAGGACTCAAGGTGTCTTGGTTCCATCATCGCCCCGGAACGAGAGCTCCGAGATCGACACCCTCATCCTCGATCGGTATCCGTGGTCCGAGTCGTCTCCAAGTGATCCTGAATTCTAGTCGGCCAACCACCATAAAATATAGGAGACTTGACATCCCCCTGAGGCGAAGTTAAATTACTGAATCATGAAAATAGAAGCGAGAGATTCTCGCATTGACTGGCTAAGAGAACTCGAGCCAAGGGTAGCGGAATTGGTGGCCCATCATATTGATAAGGGCCGTGAATGGTTTCCGCATCAGTACATCCCTTGGGGGGCGGGCCGTGACTACGACGGCCCCCTCAATGGCGTCGCGTGGAGTAAAGAACAGTCCACCGTGAGCGGGCCCGTACGCTCGGCGCTGATGGTGAACCTGCTCACGGAGGACAACCTTCCCGGCTACCACCTCACGATTGCGTCCCAGACCTCCCGGGATGGCGCGTGGGGGGCTTGGCTCCAGCGGTGGACGGCCGAGGAAGACCGCCACGCCATATCGATGCGGGCATATCTGCATGCGACGCGCGCGGTGGATCCGATCGCCCTGGAGCGTGCCCGGATGCAGCAGGTGGGCATCCCTGCCGTCCCGTGGATGAAGGGTGTCCTGGGGACGATCGCCTACGCCACGGTGCAGGAGTGGGGAACCAGGATCAGCCATCGTAATACTGGGGCTCTGAGTGATGATCCGGTCTGCGAGCAGTTGCTCACCCGGATCGCCCTCGACGAGAACCTGCACATGGTCTTCTATCGTGAGTTGATGCGGGCAGCACTTGCCATCGATCCGGACCCGGTGCTCTGCGCCTTGGACGACACAGTGCGAGAGTTCCGCATGCCGGGAGCCGAGATCTCGAGTTTCGCGAGGATGACCGCTGAGATGGCCATCGCCGGTGTGTACGACTTGCGCATCCATCACGACGACGTCCTGATTCCGATGCTGCGGTCGCTGGAGATCTTCGAACTGGGTGGCCTGGGCCCGGTCGGTGAACAGGCGCGGGAGCGGATTGCCGGACAGCTGACCCAAATAGACGAGCGGGCGCGGCGGTTCACCGAGCGACGCGCGCAGGCTCGCGCCGCCCGGGCACAACGAGCGGACGGCACCGAACAGCCCTACCTCACCCGGACGGGGGAAGCATGACCTCCATTTCGCCTGCTCGAGGCCCGCGTGCGGAGTCGGAGTGCACCAGTGCCGATGCCATCGAGTTCCACTATGACGTCGGCAATGACTTTTACGCCCTGTGGCTGGACGAGACACTCGCCTATTCGGCAGCTGTCTGGGACGGCATCGGCGCCGGGGAGCGCGGCGTGGAGGCACTGGCCGCAGCACAGCGCGCCAAATTCGCCCTCCACCTGGATCTGGCGGGTGCCCCCGCGTCGTCCGAGCCCGGGGACTTCAGCCTGCTGGACGTGGGTTGCGGTTGGGGCGGCCTGATCGACTATGCGGTACGTACCGGCCGGGTCACCCAGGCCACCGGGCTCACTCTCTCCCGGGCGCAACGAGACCATATCCACTCGCGCGGGCTGCCAGAAGTACGGGTCGCGCTGGAGGGTTGGGACGCCCACCAGCCTGAGCGCCCCTATGACGGGATCATCTCCGTCGGCGCCTTCGAGCACTTCGTCACCGGCAGCACACCCAACGACCAGCGGATCACCGCCTATCGGTCCTACTTCGAGAAGTGCTACCAGTGGCTCTCCCCCGGCGCCGGCATGTCGCTGCAGACCATCGCATACGACGGGGTGAGCGGGCCGAAGGGCCCTGTGGGCTCGTTCGTCGCCAGCGAGATCTTCCCGGACGCCGCGCTGCCGCGGCTCTCGGAGATCACGGCCGCCTGCGACCCGTATTTTTCCGTTACCTGGCTGCGCAGCTCGGCCAGGGACTACGCCCGGACCCTCGGCGTGTGGTCCGCAAGCCTGCTGGAAGCCCGGGAGGAAGCCCAGCGGGTGGCAGGCGACGAGGTGTACCGCCGCTACCGGCGCTACCTGAGGGCCTGCGAGGTCACCTTCGTGCGTGAGGCGGCCACGTTGTACCGGATCGGTTTCCGTCGCAGGGACGAGGTACTGCAGCTCTCCGACTGATCCACCTACTGGGCCGGCTTGTCCTTCCTCCCTTGCAGGGCCCGGCGCCGATACGGGGGGTAGGAGCACACACTACTTATTGTCACCGGGGAAAGCCGACCCCCGGGCAGCCCGCTGGGCCGGCCCGGCCCAGCGGCTGGCCGCCCCTGCGGACTTGCGCCGCCTGCCACGGTCAGACCGACCACTACGCAGTCTCCGGCTGCTTCTCTCAACTCTTCATCTCCTCCCCAAATCAAATGGAAAGGCCGCCATGTCTCCGAGCTACCAGATCATCAGTGACAGTCTCATCAAGGAGTTCGACGTGGATCCCGCTCTCGTCCACCCTGATGCCGCGCTGGAGTCACTGCAACTCGACAGCCTCGCCCTGGTCGAACTCTCGCTGATGCTCGAGGAACGCCTGAACATGACCGTCACCGACGTTCCGGCCAGCATCACCCTTGCCGAACTCGTCTCCCTGGTGGACAACGGTTCGGACGCCGACGACCGTGTGCCGGCCGGTCAGAAAGAGAGCGCGTGAACGTCCGTACCGTGGCGGTGACTGGGCTCGGCCTGGTCACCCCAGCAGGCATCGGCGCCGCAGCCACCTGGGAGCACTTCCTGGGCGGCGCACCCACAGCCCGTCCGGACCACCTGCTCGCCGGGCTGCCGGTCGACTTCTCCTGCCAGGTCGGGGAGTTGAACGCCGCCGCCCGGCTCGGCGGACGGCTGAGCAGGCGCCTGGACCGGTTCACGCAGATGGCGCTGATCGCCGCCCGCGAGGCGGTCGCGGACGCCGGGCTGGACCCTCGTGCCTGGAACGCCGACCGGGTCGGTGTCGTCCTGGGTGTCAGCAGCAACGGCATCGACACCTATCCAATGGAGTACGCCCGGCTCGCCAAGGGTCACCCCGACCGGATCTCGCCCATGATGATGCCCCGCAGCATCCCGAACATGGTGTCCGCGGAGGTCAGCCTGGATTTGGGCGCTCACGGCCCCAGTCTCACCGTAAACACCGCCTGCGCGTCGGGCGGCACCGCCCTTGGCGTCGCCTGCGACTTGCTGCGTTCGGGCACCTGCGACATCGTCATCAGCGGCGGCACCGACAGCCAACGCAACCCTATGACGGCATCCGCCTTCGCCCAACTACGCACGCTCTCCAGGCGTCACCACGATCATGCCGGGGCCTCCCGCCCGTTCGATGCCGACCGCGACGGCTTCGTTCTCGGCGAAGGCTCGGGCATTCTCGTCCTGGAGCGCGCCGAGCACATGCGCGCACGCGCCGCCCGACCGCGCGTCTACCTATCGGGCCACGGCGCGTCCTGCGACGTCCACCACTACACCGCCCCCCACCCGAAGGGCGACGGCCTGGCCCGCGCCATCCGCACCGCTCTCACCGGCGCCGGCCTAGCCCCCGAGGACATCGACCACGTCAACGCGCACGCCACCTCCACCGTCCTCAACGACAGGGCCGAGGCCGCAGCACTGCACCAGGTCTTCCGTGAGCCACCGCCGGTAACCGCGAATAAGAGCATCATCGGTCACTCCCTAGGCGCTGCTGGCGCCATCGAGGCGGCACTGACCGCATTGACCATCCAGCACCAGCTGATCCCGCCCACCGCCAACCTAGACCGGATCGACCCGGACATCGACCTCGACGTGGTCACCAAAACCCCGCGAAGCACCGTGATCCGGGCTGCTCTTTCAGCCTCCAGCGGCTTCGGCGGCCAGAACGCAGTGATCGTCATGACCGCCCCGTAACCGCTACGGCTGCATCTACCCGCAGCGGCGAGCCGCATGATCTCGCCCATCGGACAACTCCACCGATGCATTTCCTGGCCCGTCCCCGCCACCTGGCTGGACGGGCCAGGATTCATGATGCGGTCGGTCCCGCAGATGAAGACTGTCATTCCCTGGACCGCCGCTCTCCCAGATCAGAGCCTCCCGGGGCACCGAGGCCGACAGCATTCCGTTCTCTGTGTGGAACTCGCCCTGGGCGAACCCCCGGCCATCCGCCGCGATCGGGCTCCGCTTCGCGAACTGCAGGTACTCGTCGACCCGGCACGGCTGGTGGAACCACATCGCGTGGTCGAGCGAGGCGATACTGGCCCTGGGCGGCCCGCTCTCCTGCGCACCGACGTCTGCAGGTGCTGCGCCACGGTCGATGACAGCGTCAGGTCCGACAGGTAGACCAGCGCGCACGCATGCAGCAGCGGGTCATCCACAGGCAATTCAGTCGCGGACTTCATCCAGACAAACTGCTCCTCCCCCGGTGGTCCGCTCCGGCAGACCCTCCCAATCGTGAGGCACGTACCGCCCGTCGAAGGTCAGCCGGACCGTGGACTTCCAGTAGTCGTCCGAATCCGCCTCCCCGCTGCGGGCGCTCTCCTCGTACGAATCCGGGAGCAGGCCCGGTCCTGGCACCTTCTCGTCATGGCCGTCACGGTCAAGGGCGCTCGAGACATGCTTGGCGTGGGGGCCGTGGACGGCTGTGAGGGGGCGAATCACTGGCTGCGGGTGTTCACTGTGCAGACTCAAACGTGGTGATCACGATCAACGCACCGACGGTGGCCGAGGTCGCCACGAGCAGCAGGCTGGGCCTGGCCGAGTGCGCATGCTGGAGCAACTGCCCGGCGAGGACGAAGCCCACCGGACCGGCAGCCGTCAATGCCGCATTGACGGCCGTCATGACCTTGACCGTGATGTCCGGTGCCGTGCGGGCAGTGAGTCCGGCGAAGAAACGGGCGTAGAACATCCCGGAGGTCACGCCGGTGGCGGCCACTCCCGTGAGGACCAGCCAGCGTGACAAGGGCAGCAACAGCAGCCATGTCGAGACGGCAAAGCCACAGATGGACAACACTGCCACGCGGTCGCCTGGCAACTTGATCCGTGCAGTGACCAGACCACCCAACATCGAACCGGCACCGTATGCCGCCACGAACCAGCCGGCCAGCCGAGGACCACTGTGGAACCGGGTGAGGGCGAGCACGGGCAGCGTGGCCATCATGGCCGTCCATGCCATCCCCTGGACGGCGACGCCGAGGACCCGCCGGGCGAGCGGGCCGTCCCGCAGCAGGTAGCGCACCCCGGCCAGCATTCCCCGGCTGTCGGCGGAAACCGTGTTCCCCGGTGGTGTCCCTGGCACGAAGGCGGCCGTTAGGGCCACCGGTACCAGGAAGGAGGCTGCGTCGATCACCAGCACCGGCGAGGGGCCCAGCAAGGCGACCAGCGCACCGCCCAAAGCGGGGCCGAGGAAGCTGGCGGCCTCGTTCACGGCCCCGAATAGGCCGCCCGCCCGGGAGAGATGGTCTTCGTCCCCTCCTACCAGCGCGGAGAGCCCCAGCCACTGCGAAGAGGAGTACGCGGGAAAGAAGGCGCCCACCGCGAACCCGATCACCATCAGCATGAGGAACGTCAGACTGTCCAGCGCGTGCAGGAGCGGGATCAGGGCGATGAGCACTGCTCGGGTCAGGTCCGACACGATCATGGTTCTCTTCGGGCCAAGCCGCGCGGCGGCCTGGCCGACTGGGATGCCGCACAGGGCGATCCCGGCGAACTCGGCGGCCATGACCGCCCCCATCCGCCCCGGCGATCCCGAGGTGACCAGGACGAACCATGGCAACGCCACCGCCGCCATCTCGGTGCCCGTGTTGGAAACAGCCTCTGCGGCGAAGAGCGCGGCCAAGGAGCGTCCGGCTCTCGACTTCTTGATCAGCGACATGGATTCCTATGTTTCACAAGGGATCGACCCTCAATAGCACCGCCGTTCCCGGCCACCGGGAGCAGATTGTGGTCGCCCATAGACTTCCGCAAAGCCTTTAGCGGATCCGATCGGCACTGGCTCCACAACTGGCGGAAGTCACACCCGTTCATTCCAGCGGGAGGCCCTTCGTGATCCACTCGGTCAGGGACCCGTCGTACAGGCGGACGTGAGGCATGCCCGCCGACCTCAGGAGCAGCCATACGGCAGCGGCGGAGAGCGACGCCCCGCAGTAGGTGATGATTTCGGCGTTCAGACCCACACCACGTGCCGCCATGAGCTCCCGGATCCGGTGAGCGTCCAGCGCTAGTCCGTCCGGATCGAGGAGAGTCCGCGTCGAGATCCGGGTCGCTCCCTGTATGCGGTGGGGCTCCGCCACCCAGCTCTCGTCCCTCCGGCAATCGAGCACGGTGCCGCTGATCTCCCGTAGCCTCATGACGTCCGCCGGCACTGCGACGGCGGACGAGGAGTACCGCAGGGCAGGTCCTCCGTCCCGCCCGGACGGGACGTCCGCTGGCGCACCGCACTCCACCCGTGCCCCCGTCCGCATCCAGGCAGGGAAGCCTCCGTCGAGCCGGAACGACCGCTCGAATCCGTACATCCTCAGGAGCCACACCAGACGGGCGGCGGTGAACTGGTGGTTGTCGTCGTAGGCCACAACCAGGCTGTTGGCGCCCACTCCCAGCCGCGCCAGGCTGGCAGCGAGCAACTCTGGGGCGATCGCTCTTCCCAGGACTCCGTCGCCCCGCGAGCTCTGCGTGGCATCGAATCCCAGGTACCGGGCACCCGGTATGCGGGAAATGGTGAAGAGTCGATACCCGTCGGTTCCCGCTCTCACCGGCCAACGGCAGTCGATGACCACCACGTCGGGATCTTCGAGCAGCGCGGCCACGCCCTCACAGGACATCATCATTTCCATCGGTGACATCTCCTCCCCTACGTGCCGCACATCTGTCCTCGGAGCGTCGACACATCCCGGCGATGCCCGACAACCGTGATGCCTCCCCTAATCGAGACCGGTGGCGAAACCCGGCGTCGCCGGATGACTCCCGGCCATGACAGCCGCGCCCATGGAGGCCATCAATACTGACTGTCGGCGAGAAGGATTGCCGATGCCAGCAAGTCATTGCAGCGGAGCAGCAACAGCCAGCCGGCGAGGCCACTGGCCCATGGCGAGACTTTCAAGCACAGAACCGGATCTGCCGAGATCCCCGAGCACGGCAAAAAATGTAGTGACCATCTTTGCTGTGAGATATTCAAGGGTTCCATGTATAGGGAAAACTCCGCGCATCCAGAACTGGCCATGACTATCTCAATCCCAAGCCATCCGGGCATCAGTAGATCCTACTCAGATAGTCTCCATGTCAGGCGGCTGCCACCAGGTGCGTCGGGCATGCCCGTCTGTCGCATGCCCCGGCCCCAGCTGGGGTCCTTTCTCATCCCCTGCTCGTGCTGCACCTAACTACCCGGCCACCATGCTGATAGGCCCATCCAATCTGATGCGCATTCGGATCGCGTACGTCGCGGTACCCCGCTGTTCGCCGACTGCACCAACTGAGGAACCGGGGAAGTGAACGCTGGAAGCACACCTCCTCTTGACTCACCACGGACCGGGCCGGAACGGTACGTCATACGCCAGGGGCGACCAGAATGATTGATGGAAAGGGCACTGGCAGCAGTAACTCCAAGATCGAATTTGACGAATTGGTGGACCGCCTGTAATTTCCTCTTAGCTGGAGAATGTAAAAGATCATTTCCTCTTCCTTCTGTCCGGCGAGAGTGAAATTAAATTTTGGCGTTGAATTATTTCACCTCCACCCGCCAGAAGAGGAGAGTAATGGCTACTCACGTGCGGCCAATGATCTTCTTCGGGAGGCAACGGAAAGTTGGGAAGACCGAACTACCCAACAGGACAGCACCGGTTGGCACGACAGGTATTCGATCGTGTCTGCGGCGCGACTCCATCTCTCTGGTGTGAACCGGCCATTGACTCGTAGCGATCCGATGTACGGGAGCCGCCGGTCACTGCACCGTCGGCCGGTGACCCTGGTGGAAATTTCTTCTGATGTGATCATGCACGAAAGGAAATACGATGCTCTCAGGAAGGCTCTTCGCGAGGGGAACGGAAAAGGGGCGAAGCCGCCCGAGATCCGGCTGGCTGGGCAGTGGATGCCTGGCAGTGGCAGGGATCGTCATGGCTGCGACCTGGTCTGCGACCACCGGGCCGACAGCATCCGCGTCCGGTCTTCCGTCCGCGGAGATGATCACGCTCGGAAAGAGTGTGGCGTTCGGTTCCAAGGTCCTGCTCGGCATGAAAGTGCAACTTGCCGCCGGTGAGTCACGGCGTATCTGGAGCCAGGTGAACGCTGTCGACAGCCTGTCCGAGTCCGTGGAGTTCGACGCCGGCGTCCAGTGTATCGATGCGAACGGGATCCAGGTCGGCGCCTCGGCCTATGTGGCGAAGAACCACACGTCCACGGGGCCTCTGGCGCTGAATCCGTCACTCCTTTTCACCGCGCCAGTCGCTGGCACGTACACTTGCCGACTGATTGCGGACGGCGACGGCCGTCTGAGTGCAGTCCCCGGTTCCTCGTGGCTGATGATGGACCGGGAGAACGACCCGGCCCCCCAATGGGTGCAGAGCCCGGATTGTGATTCCCGGGGGTCCCTGCGGAGCTGCACCTACGTCGGTGGCCCGTCGCCCGAGCCCAAAGAGCTGTTCCTGTTGGGCAACGACGGCACTCCGAGGCAGTCGTGGAAGCCAACGAGCACTGCCACCGCCATCGCCGTGGACGGCAACGCGGAGCTGACGACCTGCTTCCACGGCACCCTGTCGTGCGCTCCGGCCAACTGGGGAAATTCCAGCGGCTCAACGGTTCGTTCCCATGCGGAGGCCGTCCAACTCAACGCGACTGGAGGAGCATGCCGTATCACCGCTTCCCCTGATGTGACGAGCGTGATCACTAACTCCACCCATCACTACAGCATTCCATACAGTCTTAAGAATGTACCGGTCGCGACGAACTGCGGATCGCGGAATTTCCTGATACGCATCGACCTCGCATTGGTCTCCGGAAATCCTGTCAAGGTCGATGGATCCCGAAGGGACGACATAGGCGAAGAGGCGGAGACCTACGCCTTCGCCGTCAGCTCGCAGACCATGTCTCCCGGTGTCGCGGACAACGGTGTCTTTCAGGATCAGGGCGGGTTCGTTTCGACGTTTTCGCTGGACGGGGTGCCTTTCGAGACGATGTCGCGGATGCTGTCCGGGACGCGGCCGTCGATCGCGAGGTTGTCGACCGGTGGCTTCAAGATCGCGTTTGTGGACACCAGTGGTCAGTTGTGGGTGCAGGACGCCGGTATCCCCGGTGGTACGGGTACACCCACTGGGCACAAGTTGTGGCCTGGTACCAGTCCGTCGATCGCGGCGGACAGTGCTGGCGGGTGGATGGTCACCTTCCAGGACGACACCAGCCGGCTGTGGACGCTTGACTCGGCGGGCCACGCCATTAAGACCAACTCCGCGATGAACACCGGCACCGACCCGTCCATCGCGCACCTGTCGACGGGCGGCTACGAGATCGCGTTCGTCGGCTCGGACGGCAAGCTGTACTCGCAGGACGCCGGGATCCCCGGTGGTACCTCGCACCCCATCGGCCACATCCCCGCCTCCAGCCCGGCCATCGCCGCCGACGCCAACGGCGGTTGGAAGATCGCCTTCGAGGGCAACACCACCAACCACCTCATCACCTACGACTCCCACGGCGTCACCAACGACACCACCGCCATCATGTGGCCGTCCACCAGCCCAGCCATCACCGCACTGCCCACCGGCGGCTACGAAACCGCCATCAACGCCTGGGACGGACAGGTGTGGGAGGTCGGCGACGGCGGCAACCGGCCCGTCGGCAACGGCCTCACTTTCGCGCCCGGCACCAGCCCCACCATCGCCACCCCGACCGGCAGCGGCTTCGAGATCGCCTTCCACAGCGCGGGCAACCACCTGGTGACCGTCTTCTCGGACGACAACACCGCCATCGACACCAAGATCATCCTGCCCGCCAACGCCAGCCCCACCATCGACTGAAGGGCGACCACCTGGGATGCAAGGTCCAGACCGGCTGGCCGAAGGCGATCCGGAAGTCCGAAGGGCGACGATGCGGGCCGCCCCCGAGAGCTACTGGGCCGGCCTGGCGGAATGTGCGTTCGGAGGCGTCCGCTCGTCGGTCGATGGGATTCCGTCGACCGACGAGCGGATGGGGTGGACCCAGCCGGTCTGGCCCGGATAGCAGCGCAGCAGTCATGACACGTCGGTCCCGCGCCTGCGGCCGAGTCAGTGCGGGCGTGGCGCCGTGCCAATCGTTTCCATGTACCCCGAGAGCTGGCGCCGGCTGGTCACGCCCAGCTTCAGGTAGACGCTCTGGAGGTGATTATCGATCGTCCGCACAGACAGGTGCAGCGCGGTGGCGATGTCTCTGCTGGAGGTGCCGCGCATGGCGAGCATGGCCACCTCCCGCTCGCGCGAGGTGAGCGCCGCGGTGTCCTCCGCCGCAGCCAGCAGATAGGACTGTGCGCCTTCACAACGTGCCATGCAGGCAGCGGCCCGCCTGGTAGCGGCAGTGG
Source organism: Streptomyces sp. RKAG293 (assembly GCF_023701745.1). NCBI lineage: Bacteria > Bacillati > Actinomycetota > Actinomycetes > Kitasatosporales > Streptomycetaceae > Streptomyces > Streptomyces sp. RKAG293. Next base: position 86,506 of record NZ_JAJOZB010000001.1, read on the forward strand.
CCTGACGGGTCTCGCCTGCCTTGCGCCAGATGTGCGCCGCGGCAGTGACGGCTTCCGCGGCCAGCAGGTCCGCGCCGATGACCTCGAACTCGTCCGCGCTGGCGAGGAGCCTTGGCGCGTTACGGTCCGCGAGTGCGCCGACGAAGTGGGCCCGGGCCAAAATCAGGGTTCCATCGCAGATCTCGGCCAGTTCAACCAATCGATCGGCCAGCTCCTTGCTGCCACGCAGACGCGCCGCCTCTGTCAGGAGCCAGGCCTCCGTGGTCAACTGCCCTGAAGCCCTCATCCGAGCGGCCTCGGCAAGCAACAGCTCGCGGGCCTCAGTAGTGTTTCCGAGCGCCACCATCAATCCCGCTTCGCCCAGGCAGATCTCCTGACCAGCGAGATACGCCGTGGATTCTATGCCCTCGGCCTCTACGAGTGCGGACTTTGCACCTTCCGTGTCACCAGTCAAGGAAGCTGCTGCGGCGAGCCCGGAGAGTGCGCTCTTCAGAGCCGCCGATCCGACCGATCGGGCGATCGCGGCAGCCTCCGCGTACCAGTGGCGAGCGGAGGCCGCATGGCCTCTGAGCAACTCGATCCGTCCTAGCTGGCCTGCGGCCAGCAGGCAAGCGACGGTTTCCCCCTGCAACTCAAAGAAGGCCCGATAGGCCACGTCGTATGCTTTTCTGAGCTGGCCGGACTCGGTCAGTGCCAGGGCCAGATGGACTAGCTGGGTCGACGGATGCGGCATGAAAGCACGCTGGTTCGCATTTACATGCGCCTCATACGCCTCTTGCCCCGCGGAGATCGCCTCCGCCGTACGACCGACGAGTGTCAAGCCGACAGTCTTCATCCCCATGCCGTAGAGCAGCACGTTGACATCGAGCGTCGAGTGGATGTCCTTAGCACTCACGTCGCGGAGGATCGTAAGACCGCGCTCGGGCTGTCCCGAAACCGTCAGCATCGCGGCCTGGTTGATGTCGAGCATGTGGCGGCCAGCACTGCTCGTGACATGCTCGCGGGCGATGCTGTCGACCTCTTGGGTCTCTTCGACGCGAGCGCCTGCCCAGTAGAGGTTCAACGTCCTGAGCATGACTGCGGCGACTCTTTCCTTCTCGTCCACGGCATGCCGGTACGCGTCGGCCAGGACCACTTCAGACCTGTCGAAGTCGCCGAGACCGCGACAGGCCAGGCCGAGCATCAAGCGGATGTCCGTGTTCTGATGCTCCTCACCCAAGGCACTCGTCAAGTTCACAACGCGCTCGTAGTCATGTGAATGGTGTGCGAGACCGATCGCGCGGACGAGGAGATCGGAATCCGCGGTCCCGGTGGCGCTCAGCCCCCATGTCGCTATATGCAGCGGATCGTCGTGGCGCCGGACGCCCCGATCCTCGACCCGGCGGATCTGGGCCAGCAGCAGGTCCTGTCGCTTCTGGGCGGTCATGCCGGCACGCAGGGTCTCGCCGTACAGGGAGTGGGCGAGTGTCACGGTGGTCCGACGCCCCTCCAGGTGTACGCGCAGCAGTCCGGCGCTTTCGAGGTCCGCCAGGGCGTCCAGCGGCGCGTCGAGATCGGCCAAGGGAAGCTGTTCGCACAGTGCCAGCAATTCCAGAACGGGACGGGCGACTGCTGGGGCAGCAGCAAGACGGCCGCTGATGAGGTCGGTCAGCAATGGCGTGCTCAGGAGCCTATCCTGGGATATTTCCCAGATCTCACCATTGCGGACTAGCGCACCGCTCTGGAGAGCACCGGTCACCAGCTCCTGCAGATACAGCACGTTACCGCCGGACACTTCGTACAGCCGGTGCAGCGTCGAGAGGGAAACGTTGCACCCCAGAGCGGTCGACAGCAACCGCTGGGCCTGGTCGAGCTGGAACTCAGGGAGATCCAGGCGCTGCACTGCTCCTCCACCGGTCAGCGCCTGGACCACCTCGCTGACCGGACTCTCCGTGCGGACTGTGCCGATCAGCCACACCACGCCGGCATCCATGAGCTGCCGCAGCAGCACCACGGAGGTCGCGTCCAGCAGGTGCAGGTCGTCGACCCAGATGACCCACTTGCGCCGCCTGCCCGGCCCCGCTAGCGCCTGGTCGACGGCAGCGAACCCCTTCACCGGGTCTGACAGGTCGATACCAGACGGGATGAGATGGGCAATCGCGCTCAGCGGAACCGCTGCGGCAGCGGCAGAAGCCGTCGCCCGCCCGCTCTTCCATCCCTTGCGCACTGTTCGGGCAAGGCATTCCTCGGCCAGACGCGACTTGCCCGCTCCGGCGGAACCGAAGATCATCCAACCTCGGCACCGCGGGTTCGCCCACGCTGTCTCGAAGGCATCCAGCTCGGCCTCCCGGCCCACCAGCGGCCAGTGCGAGCCCCGAGTTTGCACGCCCATCCCAACCTCCCTGCGACATCGCTGCCGCGAGTCTCGTGCCCCCAGCGAAACCGGCCATTGATTACTCAGGATAGTTTAACCCGACATATTATCCTTCTACTCATACTGTAGCGATATGGGAGCAATCCATGCCCAGAAGGTTCTCCACGCGAGGCCCGCTTCGGGTACCGAGGCGGGACACGCAGAGGCGTCATGCGCAACGCCCAGCAGCCCACTGGGAACCGCATAGTCATGTGTACGGGCCGCCGGGGGGCGGCGTTCAGTTCCCCGTAACTAATTTCGGGCTTTCATGTGGAGGAGTGTCCGAGGTTTGAGCTGAAACGCGAAGAATGATCCCCTACTGACCTCCCATGTGCAGCGTTGTGAGAGCTGACAGCTGGTGACCCAGCGGTATGCCGTCTTCATGAGGTACGCGCAAGGTGGCGGCCTGACCGCCGAGCGTCGGGCGTTTCGGGAGCGACAGAGGTGGTCTGGCTGTTCGCCACTGGAGCGCAGTGGTGGGAGGCCCCGGCTGAGTTCGGCGCGTGGTCGACCCGGAAGATTTCAAGTCCAGTGAGAGGGTCGTGACGCTATGAGGTTTGCGGTGTGGGTTCTCTGCGTTTGGCCGGGTTGTTGATCCAGGCGGTCTGGGGTATTGCGGGTGGTCTGGGGCGGCGGCCGAAGCGTTCGGGGTGGCGGGGTATGCCTGGGTGAGGGTGACGGCGCGCTGGTCATGGACCTCTTCGGCGGTCGCGGCATCGTAGAAGCGGGTCTTGCCGTCGACGTCTGCGTACTTCTTCAGCAGCTTCATCGCGTCCATCACCGGCCAGTAGGCGGTGTTGTTGCAAGTGAAGCCCAGTGAGCTAAGCAGCAGCGGCAGCATCTGCCGGTAGTACGAGCTGCAGGAGGACCGCAGGGTGGTGCGGACTTTGGCTTTGAAGACCTTCTCGTTCGCCTTCGCCTCGGCCATCAGCTCGCGCAGCGTCTTCTCACCGACCACCGGGTACAGGGCCAGGCGTACGGCCTCGTCGGGCTTGTCGACGGCGGCCTCCGCCAGCTTGAAGAGCATGCCCTCCTTGCCGCGGACCTTCTTCAACTCAGCCGCCAGCTGCTTCTCCACCCGCCGCTCGGCACGGGCATTGATCTTGTGGACCAGGGCGACCAGCAGATCCACCAGCGCGTCGGTGATCTCCGCCTGCCGGGAGAAGCACAACGCCGCGAGCAGGGTGATCCGAACGTCCTCGCTAGTGTCGCGGAAGTCCGAGGGGTACATCTTGATCGCCCGCACCCGCCAGGCAGCCACCAGCTTCCCCGAGCAGTCAGCGAAAAGCCCGTCAGGCAGCCCGAGCCTACGCACATCGTTGAGCTTGGTGATCTCAGTGAGCAGGGAGTCGAGGCCGACTGCACCCGGGTCGCGCTTGAGCGCGGCCAGCAGGGAGGTGCCCTCCTCGTTGTCCTCGGCGACCACGGACAGCAGGCGGGCCGTGCCCACTTCGCCCAGACGGTCGATCGTGCGGGCGCAGAACACCTTCTCCCACCTGCCCCGCGCCGCAACGAGGACCCTCTCGACCCGGGTCCGGCACGGAGGCTCGATCTTCCGCGCCCGGCACTCAACCAGCAAGGCCTCGCGCTGCCGGTCCTCCACGAGCTCGACCGGGCAGACCCCCACGGCCAACCAGTCGGCCAGCGCCTTCTCCTCCGCGACCGTCGACGGCCGGAACCCCAGGGCCTCGCGGATCTGCCTGTGGTGGTACTCGGCGGTCCGACTGACCAGCGCGTACTTCGCGAAGTCGCTGGCCGGGACCTTCACCAGGTCGGCGACGTACTCGACCGCAGCCAGCGGAACCTCTTCCAGCGGGTCAGGGAACCGACCCTCAAGCTCGAAGAACTTCAGCAGTAGGCTGAAGCCGAGCCTGGTCGCCCCGCTCTTGTTCGCCACCAGGTCCCAGTCGCCATCCACCAGCGTCCAGTTCGCCAACAGCTCCTCTGGCGACCACTCTTGTCCGCACGCCCGCCCCTTCGGTCTCGATCACTCGACCAGACCAACGACAGCGCCCAGGCCAGGGAAACGGGGATCCTTCCGGCTACCCGCGACCTACTTTGCGGCTGGTGTCTGAGCTAGGACACGGGGCCGGATCTGCGGGTGAGCGCGGACACGGTCCGCAAATAGAGGCGACGGTTCCTCGCCGCCCGGTTGGACGGTCTGGTCGATGAGCCCCGGCCGGGCCGGCCGCCCACGATCGATGTCGGTCAGGTGGAGGCGGTCGTGGTGGCGACGCTGGAGAGGATCCCGAAGAACGCCACTCACTGGTCGCGCAAGTCGATGGCGGACCACAGTGGTCTTTCGAAGTCCACCGTCGGCAGGATCTGGCGGAGGTTCCAGCTCAAGCCACACCTGACGGACACGTTCAAGTTGTCGACGGACCCGTTGTTCGTGGAGAAGGTCTACGACGTCGCCGGACTGACTGTATTTCAACCCGCCCGAGGACGCGGTGGTTCTCTCGGTGGACGAGAAGTCCCAGATTCAGGCGCTGGACCGCTCCCAGCCGGTGCTGCCGATAATGCCGGGCATGCCCGAACCCCGCACTCATGACTACGTTCGTAACGGCCTGACCACGCTGTTCGCCGCGTTCGATGTCACCACGGGGCAGGTCATCAGTGCCCTGCACCGCAGGCACCGGGCGGCGGAGTTCAAGAAGTTCCTGATCCGCATCGGCAAGGAGGCGCCCGCGCACCTGCAGGTCCACCTGATCGTGGACAACTACGACACCCACAAGACTCCCGCGATCAGGACGTGGCTGAGCAAACACTCGCGGTTCCAGATGCACTTCACCCCCACCGGCTCCTCGTGGATCAATCAGGTCGAGCGATGGTTCGGCTTCCTGGCCGACCAGATGATCCGCCGGGGCGCACACAAGAACGTCCAAACCCTCGAAGCCGACATCCGCACCTGGGTCAAGAACTGGAACGACGACCCCAAGCCGTTCATCTGGACCAACACAGCTGAAGAGATCCTCGACCCCCTCGCACGCTTCTGCCGATGGAGCCGTGGAACTCGGCCCCACCCGACCCACAACCCCGAAACGGCCCGCCAGAGAAACTGACGGACCGTCACGAAGCAAGGACCTCCGCCACATCGGAATCAGCACGGTGTCGGGCCCATCACCGCATGCGAGCATCGCCGATTGCGGTCACCGACACGTTCCTGCGAAGTGAAGATTCGAGCAGCTAATGTGTCGGAGTAGCGCCGTACGCACCGAACCCCTCGACGATCAATCCATCGCGGAATGTTAGGACGTCGCTCACCTCTCCTCCCGCATGGTTGCGGTAGTTGATAACAACGGAATCGACACTGGCGCGCACATCGATCACCTCGAAGTGAAGACTAGGAACGCGCCGCAGCGCCTCAGCCCAGTATTCCCTTAGTGCGCTTTTCCCGTGGACCGCACCAGACGCATTACCAGTGAATTGCGCTATCAACGGAGAGCGAAACACCACATCATCGTGATAATGAGAAAGAACGCGTTCGAGGTCATGTGAATTCCAGGATTCCTGCCAGTCCTTGGCGAACCCTTGTGCAATTTCTAGTTCCATTCCCCCATGATACCCCAGGGGTCCAGATGAGGCATGTGTGACGTTGTTCACTGGCTAGAGAGCCATAGCAACACGCCACTCGTCCGACCGACAGCTTGTTCGAAAAATGGTGCTGGGATTCCCAGGAATTATTCCGGTGGGTGCATAAATAGGAGCAGGCTGTCACTGCAGCGACAGCCTCACGCGCTCGCCGTGGATCTTTTGTCAAGAGCCTCGGCGAGTTGCCGGCGACTAGTGATACCCAGCCGCCGGTAGACGCTCTGAAGATGGTTGTCCACTGTGCGAACAGACAGCTGCAGTATATTGGCTATTTCTCTGCTGGTGGTGCCGGTGGCAGCGAAGAGGGCTATCTCCCTTTCGCGGTTGGTGAGTGAGACTGTCGCATGGGCGAAGGCCAGCAGAGGGGTGTTGGAACCACCGCAACGGGCCTCGCACGCCTGCGACTGCGCCGTCGCGAGGGCTGCTTGGTGAGCGTGGCCGATGCGCAGCCAGGCCGCCGCCGCGGCCGCTGCAGCCTCAGCAGCGAGCAAGTCGGCCCCCACGGCGTCTAGTTCGTTGGAAACGGCCAGGAGGGAGACCGGATCGTTCGAGGCGAGACTTGAAGCCAGCCGAGCCCGGACCGGCATGAAGTCTCCGTCGCAGAGCTGCGCGAGTTCACTCAAGCGGTCGACCACTTGCTCCGCTCCGCCCAAGCGGGCGATGTCGGTCAGCAGCATCGCCTCGGAAGTATTGTCGCCGCTTTCACGGGACATCGTGGCGGCTTCCGTGAGCACCCGACGGGCCTCTCCAAGGTGCCCGCGGGAGACGTGCAGCCATGCCTCACCCAGTCGCTGCTCCCCGCTGCGGAACTCCGAAAGCGGGTAGGCGGCAGCCTCACGCTCGATGCTCTCCGCCATGGCTAGATCAGACGTGAGAACGGCGCAGGCGGCCAGCCCCGAGAGGGCAAGCCTGATACCGCGATGGATGCGGTAGGTACGGGCGGCCGCTGCGGCCTCAGCGAACCACCGGTGCGCGGATTCCACGTGGCCGGCCAGCCAGTCGGCACGGCCCTGATGGTAAGCCAGCCATATCAGTGTCAATGGATTCCGATGGTGCCCATACATATCCCACGCCTGCTGGCCGGTTTCGCGGGCCCTTTTTAGCTGGCCAGCCTCCATGAGAGCCAACATCAGGGAGATGAGATGACCGACCGGTGCGGCAGCTGACATTCGATCACCGATTCGGCCATGAACCGCATAAGCTTCTTCGGAAGCCGCTATTGCCTCTTGGGTCCTCCCGGCGATGGCCAGTGCGGCCGGGCGCATCATTGCCGCTATGAGGGAAATCCTGAATTTCGGCGTGCCGCCGGATTCGGTATTCAGGTCGCCCATCAGCGGCAGCGCCTTCAAAGGGTGCCCCAACATGGTCAACATGATTCCCTCGTTGATGCGCAGCGTGCGTCGAGCCTCCGCGTCGGTGAGACGCTCATGAGTTGCAGAATTCACTGCCATCGATGCGGCGGTGTCATTGAGGGCCCAGAAGAGGTTTTGAGACCTAATGAAAGTGATCTCCACCTTCTCAAAATCATCTGAGGCGGCTGCGGCCGCTCTGCCAAGAATCTCCTCGGCGTCCTGCGCATCTCCCAGGACGAACAATGACTCGCCGAGCATCAGAAGGGTCATGGCGGTGTGGTCACGATCTTCCAGAGCTCTGAGCAGTGAGACGACATGCGCGTGGTCACGGACATGACGGGCCAGTGTGGCCGCCTGGATGAGAAGTCCGGGATCGGCGTTCCCGGTTGCGGCCAGGTGCCAGGTCGCGAGATTCAGTATGTCCTCCCGGCGCCGCGCCCCGTACGCCTGCACGCGTTCGGCCTGTCTCAACAGCAAGGTTCGGCGCCGCAACGTGGGGAGTTCGGCCCGCACCGCCTCGCCGTACAGGGGATGCAGGAAATGCAGGACCGTGCGCCGCGAATCCGTAAGGACCTGGATGAGACCGCTGCTCTCAAGGCTACTGAGAGCGTCCGGAGGAGCGACCGCCTGCGCATCGGTCAGGGACAATGACCCGCACAGTGCCAGCAGTTCCAGCACCGGCCACCCCTCGGGGTCGGCGTCGGCCAGTCGTGCGTTGATCAGTTCGGCCAGTTTCGGTGTGCCTTCCGGACCACGTGCGGCGAGTTCCCAGATCGCGCCGTCAGTGCCGAGCGTGCCGGCCGCCAGAGCGCCGATCACCAGTTCGCGGAGGTAGAGCACGTTGCCACCGGAAGCTGCGTGCAGTTCGTGGATCGTCCGCCGTCCCACCCTGCCCCCCAGTGCCGCCTCCAGGGCCGCCGCGACCTGCTGCCGGTTCATCGCCTCCACCTGCAGCCGGTGCACCCCGTCCGCTCTGCACAGCGCGTCGACGGCTTCGTTCGTCGGCTCACCCGTCCGGACCGTGCCGATCAGCCGGATCGCCCTGGTCTTCAGCAGCTGGTGCAGCAACACTGCCGAGGCTGTGTCCAAAAGGTGCAGATCATCGACGAGGACGGCCCATTTGCGGTCCCCCTGCGGACCAACCAGTGCGGCGGCAACAAGAGGGAACGCCTTCACCGGATCCGACAGGTCCAGGCCGGCCGGTATCAGGTGGGCGATCGCCCCCAATGGCACCGTACTAGCCGCCGTGTGGGCGCCCACACGCACACTCTTGAAACCCGCGCGCACCGCTCGGGCGAGACACTCCTCCGCCAAACGGGTCTTCCCCACGCCGGCCGGCCCCCGAAGTACGATTCCATGGAAACCCTGCAGGACCCATAGCGTAGAGAAAGTCCTAAGCTCTGCCTCACGGCCTGCCATTGGCCAGGAGGACGCGGGATTCAATCCAGTCATGACAACCTTCTTAGTTCGCCGAGCGGTCAGTATTCCGTGCCTGGACGGAATAGACGATCGGCTATAACTTACAGGCGGATATAAAATCCCTGCGAGAAAACGTCACGTCCCGGCCGCCGTAAACTATCAGGGGGATATTAAATCTCGACCCAGGGTGGGGCCGCGGCATCTCGAGCGAGGTGAGTACGTGCGTGACGATCTGGGTCCGCCTCTCCGCACCGTACTCCACGACCGAAATGCCCGGCACATATCCGCCCACAGCCGCTTCCTCCCGCGTTGGCGAGGGCGAAGCTGATAATATCCTGCACGGCCGAATATCTAAACCCGCCTGCGATGAAGCGGGCACTACCAACCGTAGGGCTGCGCGGGTTCCCAGTCGGTACCGCCGTCCTGCGGAGGGCCACCGCAGGTAACAGCTCACGCACCGGCCGGTTTCATTGGCTCATAAGCGTCACTGCCATGATCGTGGCCTGCATGATCGCCACAACGGTTGTCGATCCATCCGCCGCGATGCCTCGCACCTGTGCCGTCACGACAGTGAGCGTGCGGCCGGCCCGGACGACAGTGCCTGTGGCGACGAATCTCGGCTGGACGGCCGGCGCGAGAAGGTTCGTCGCGATACTCACGGTCAGCACGTCGCGGTCGGGCGGCGCCAGGGTGAGGGCGGCATACCCCGCAGCGCTGTCAGCGATAGTCGTTATCGCGCCTGCGTGGAGGAAGCCGTGCTGCTGGCACAGGTCCTCGCGATGCTTCAGTGACAGCTCGACGTGCCCAGCCCTTACTACGTCGGCACGTATACCGAGAGTGGTCAGCATGCTCTGGCGCGCGATGCTGTCCCTCACGCGCGCTTCCACGCTGGCATCGAAAACACCTGATTCGCCGATGGCCTTCTCCTGGTCTGAAGTACAGGTCGGATGGTTGTGATCTGGCGCCAAACAGTCCGTGACTACCGGAATATAGGCCACCGTTCCGTCGGGCTTCCTGCCGATAGCGAGCTATGGCCACATGACTCCAAGGAATCAGATACCTTTGACGAGAATTACGACTCCGTTGGTACCCGCCTTCCGGTCGATCGAGATCATCTGGTAATCGGGGGACCCTGCCCACCGGCGAAAAAGGACTTCATCTGGGAAAGAAATGAGAATGGCCTTGTCGTACTTCCATTCCCCTTCCTCCACAATAGGATTCTCATCGGCGGCCATCAATTTTCCCTCGAAGCGACGGAGTACATCCATGAACCCCGCCAGGTATCGACCGTATGCAGCCCGATCATTTATCGATATCTGCGCCACCACATAGACTGCCATCGTTCGTTCCTCGCGTCCCGGCCATCGATGTTTGGATCACCTCAAATAATGGTCCATCCCGACGACGACTGCCTAAGTGATTAGTACTCAAGTGTAATCATCTGATCACCGGCGCATCACGAGCCGCCTGCAGCTTCCTGCCTCCTCATTCCTGAAGCCAGGAGGGTGCGGTGATCGGCTCAGAGCACCGCCGTTGCGGCTGTGGCCTGGGAGAGGGCTGTCACCCTGATCACCAAGGGCGCAACTATCGCCCACGAGGACAGCACCCGCCAGGGAGCCGCGCCCCTTGCCGAACCAGCGGATCTGAAGCCACCAGACGCCGCGTCAGGCTGTGGCCGGCACTACGGGCACCGATCGCTCGCGCGACGACGGCGTCCGCGGGCGAGCACCGGGCCCTACGGGGAGAGTCGACATCCCTCGCTTACAAGGGCCAGTAGGAGCATTGATTTCCCGTATGCACTGTTCTTTGCAGATGCATACCGATCGACTCATCGACCTCCGTGATACGTGCGATGGCACGGCGGATTGCCTTACCTGCCGATATTCTCGCCCGCTCCTTCCCATCGGAGAAATTTCTCTTTCTGCCACTGATTCCGGCGGCTCCAGCAAGCTCTGCAACGAGCCAATCACGTTCGCTGCGGAGCGTGAAGATATATTCCGACTCCTCTTCCCCTCGGGAATCGATTTTGAGTCGTACCTCACGCAGGCGCTTCTGGTACTCCTGAACGGCCGTGCTATCCAGGAGAGGCTGTGGAGAAGGTAGACTGCCCCGGCTCAATACGCCCAAGCCCGCCACCAGATCAAGAGCCTGGATTTCCTGGCGCGGGTTGGCGATGAGCATTGCCAGGTACAACATTCCAACGCTGTGCAGCACAATGGCATTTTTTCTCCTCAGCTCGATCCGCCAACTACGCCCTTCCCGCGTACAGGTGGCTATCACTGATCCTTGCTCAAGAGAATAGCTCTCAGGTACCTCTACGGAGAGTTCCTGTATCTCGTCCCGTGCTGTCGACAATTCGAGAGCGGCTTCTTCTGAAGCCTCCGGGAGGCCACGAGATGAAAGGACTGCGGCCAGTTCGAGCCGCGACCGCACTACTGCGGACCAGTGCGCCGTGGAGAGATTCTGCTGCGCGGCTCGCCGAAAATGCTCTGCAGCGCTGTCCAGCTCACCCGAGGTCACCGAGGCCACGCCAAGCGCATGATGTGTCGACCCGAAACAGATCTCGCCCAGGTCACCGGTCATCGAAAGGTCGGCGAACGGGAGCAGCGCTTCGTACCCCAGGACCGCGATCCGGCGGTCGCCGAGCACAGAGGCCGCTTCAATGATGGCGTAGACAGTTGGGAGCCAATTGTTCGAACGTGGGAGGTCGGTGAGATTTCTGCTGCACAGGCGTGCCAGCCTGGCTGCAGCCTTGTGCTTCTCTCCGGACATCGACTCGGCCAAGCCCAGCACGGCTGTGAAGAAATGGTTTGCATCATCCAGGCCTGGGGATTCTGCAATCTCGATCAGAGCAGGGATGAGTTCTCCCAGTCTTCCTTGGTACCAGCGAATGGCCACCAGCTGAGCCATTCGTCGGCTTGCGGCTCGACTCTCGCCTATCGCGGTGCCGTGCGTGTGGCATTGGGTCGCCATGGCCTCGGCCTGAGTCAAATGCCCGGCGCGTACGGTGCGCATGGCATCAATCGCCTCCACTGTGACACCGATCGCCAAGTGGTTTTGGTAAGCCAATTTCGCGCGCAGTTCATTCAGCCGTCGTTCGGCTTGCGGATCCGCACAGATCAGCTTGTTGATCGTCTGCCAGAGCAGCCCCAACAGCAGATCACTGTGGCGACCTGTCCGAAAGCTCTCGGCGATCATGTCCGCAGACAGCTGATTCCGCAGCTCGGCGTGATCCGGTGCCATCAGGAATTGATGGGCGACGTTGAACACGTCGGTTATCACGAGCGGATTCACGGATGCTTCTGCTTCTCGGAGGATAGCTACCACGTCATTGGTGCGATCACGACTGCCGCTCTCGCAAATAATTCTTGCCCTGAGCCTCAGCCCGAGGGAACTGTTCGGGTCGACCATGGCCAGTGAACGACGAAGTCTTTCGAGGAGCAGTGCGGCATCGGAAAAGTTGCGGTATCCGTACAACCAGATCCCGCCCAAACCGAGGACCGAGGCAGCCATGGATTTTCCATCGCCTAGTGCCTCGGCAGCACGGAATGCTGTCTCAAAATAGTCCCTACTGTCACGCAGATTACCTTCTCCGAAAAGTGCCTGCTCGCCATCAGCGAGCATCTTGTCCAATCCGCTGAGCAGTTCTACCGAGTTTTCTTCATTTGCGGAACTCTGCACCAGAGCACTCCTCAGTAATTCCAGCATCCCGCTCTTGATCTTCGCTTCACGAATAACTAACTTATATCTGCACCTCACGCTAAGGTGGCTCCCGTCGAGGGCGCCCAATTACGCATCTGCATAATGAGCCCGAGATCCGCCACTCCGTGAGCAATCGGCGCAAATGAGCCAATTTCCATGATTGAAATTTACGGAGGGTGTTCGCCAATCGCCTTGCGCAAGGAATTCTAATCGCCCAAAAGGAATGATAATTGAGCAATTGACCTTCCCCATGGGTAATTACTACTCATAGATCCACGGTCGACCGAGGCCCCAAGCTCCGGATCGCGGTTTTCGGCCCCGACTACCGGAGTCATGCGCCAGGGAGTAGGCCCCTCGCGCCGAGGCATGGGTGCCTGCGGAGCGATCTTTCTCCTCGACTGACCCTCCGCCCGCGGCACTACAGACCCCGCGGCAGGTGTGTGTGCCGAGACGGCAGAGGCCGGGCCGATCCGCAGAGGCTCGGGGCCCGTCCGTACCGCGGCCTTCCGGCGGCGGCGCCGATTCGGCGGAGTGACCCAGGTCACGGTCGATCGGCGTTTGGCCGAGATGAAATAGGCAGTGAGTACTCACGCCTCCTGTGGATCAAATTTATAGTCTGCGATGACCCCGCCTGCTGGGCGGGGTCATTGCATTCAGCAGTTACAAGAGATGTCGGAAAGTCGATAACGGGGCGAATGTGAAGTCCGGCATGAATTTTGTGTTGGAACTCGGACGGCCGATACGGCTCCACGGGACGATGAGGGTCAAAGTATGGCACAATTCCTGTTTCGCCGGGCAATTAACTATGTGGTTCTCGTATTTCTTGCCGCTACTTTGACGTACTTCATCGCGGGGGTCGCGCTGGAGCCGATCGTCAATTATCTTCAGAAACATCCGCAGCCTCCCATAGGTACGATCCACAATTTGCTCCGGGATCAGAACCTCGATCCTGACACGCCTGTCGCGGTGCGCTATTGGCACTGGCTCACCGGTGTCCTGCACGGCGATTTTGGCACCACCTATACCGGGGACTCAGTCGCTTCGGAAATGGGACGACGCATCTTTGTCAGCACCGAACTGCTTTTCTTCGCCACGGTTCTCAGCGCGGTCAGCGGTGTCGCTTTCGGCGCCTGGAACGCGCTCCGCCAGTACCGGCCGTCCGACAAGGCCTCGACGATCGTCTCGTACGCGATCCTGGCCACCCCGACCGTGGTGATCGCGGTGACCCTGCAGACGGTGGACAACTGGTTCGGGTCCCCGATCCAGTACATCGGCATGTATGACCCCAACGCGCACGGAACTATGGCGATCGTGCTGAGCAACGCTCAGCACCTGATCCTGCCGACTCTCACCCTGTGGCTGATCCAGGTCACCCTGTTCAGCCGATTCCAGCGCAGCACGATGCTGGACGTTCTCGGCGCGGACTACCTACGCACCGCACGGGCCAAGGGGCTCACCATGCGCCAGGCGGTCGTCAAGCACGGCCTGCGCACCGCGGTCATCCCGGTCATGCCGCTACTCGTCTACAACATCATCCTGTTGTTTACCGGCGCGACCTTCACAGAGACCATCTTCGCGTGGCACGGCATGGGTGAGTGGCTGATCAGCTCCATTCAGAACAACGACGTCAACGCCACCGCGGCGATCGGGGTCTTCACCGCCGGGCTGGTGCTGGTGGCCGGCCTGGTCTCCGACATGGTCTACGCGGCACTCGATCCGAGGGTCCGAGCGTGAACGCACCCGGACCCCCGCTCGCCGATTCCATGGAGACAACTCGGATGACTGCTGCATCTGCCGCCGAAGAGTCGGCCGCCCCCTCCGCACCCGTCGTCGGGGCGCGGCGCAGTCGCAGTCGCGGCCGGCTCGTCATTCGCCGCTTCGCACGCAACCGCCTCGCCCTGACAGGGGTGTGCATTCTGGTGGTGCTCCTCGCGGGTGCCTACGTGATTCCTCATTTCTTGCAGTGGAGCTACACGGAGAACGACTGGAACGAGTTGGGCGCTCCGCCGAGCTTCGCGCACTGGTTCGGAACCAGCCAGCCGGGCATCGACATGATGGCGCTCATCTTCCGGGGCCTGCAAAAATCTCTGATCATCGGCCTCATCGGTGGTCCTCTGACCACGTTCATCGCCGCGATGGTAGGCGCATCGGCCGGATATTTCGGAGGCTGGGTCGACCGGATCCTGATGTGGATCGTTGAGCTGATGCTCGTGGTCCCGAGCTTTCTCATTTTGGCCATCATCGCGCCCAAGCTCGTGCGCGGCACCTGGCTCATCTTCGTCATCCTGCTGGCGGCCTTCGGGTGGATGATCACCGCGCGCGTGGTGCGCAGCATGACGCAGACCCTCAGGGACCGTGAGTACGTACTGGCGGCCAAGTACATGGGCGTCAATCCCATGGTCATCATCTTCCGGCACATCCTGCCGAACGTGGCCTCCATCCTGATCGTCGACGCCACCATCCAGGTCGGCGCTATTGTCCTGGCCGAAAGTGGGCTGTCCTACTTCGGCTTCGGCATCCAGGCGCCGGACATCTCACTGGGCACCTTGGTCGCTACTGGTGAGCCGGCGGCCACCACGTCGCCCTGGATGTTCTTCTTCCCGGCGGGCTTCCTGGTGTTGATGGGGCTCGCGACCGCGTTCATCGGCGACGGGCTGCGCGATGCATTCGACCCTAGTGCGGCCGGAGCGAAGGCACGAGTCCGGGCCGCTGTCCCGGATACCGGACCGAGGATCTCCGATCCGATCAGTGACACCGTCCCCGCCGTGGAAGGGCCTGCCTCGTGACCATCTCTGTTCCTTATCCCGGGACCGCAGTGCCGCAGGCAGTGCTGGAGGTACGCGACTTGCGGGTGAGCTTCCCCAGTGAGGCTGGCCCGGTTCAGGCTGTACGCGGCATAGATTTCACCCTGCGTACCGGTGAGACGCTGGCCCTCGTCGGCGAGTCCGGTTCCGGTAAGTCCGTCACGGCCACAGCCGTCCTTGGCCTGCTGCCCCCCAGCGCCCTGGTTCAGGGATCCGTCCGGTTGGAGGGCCGGGAGTTGCTCGGCCTGAGCGATGGCGAGATGTCGCGGGTCCGCGGCAAGGACATCGGTATGGTCTTCCAGGATCCGCTGTCCGCCCTGACACCGGTCTTTTCCATAGGCACCCAGCTGATCGAAGCGCTCCAGGTGCACCGGAGTTTGAGCCGGAAGGCCGCGCGTGAACGCGCGCTGGAGCTGCTGAACCTGGTGGGCATTCCCGATCCGAAACGCCGCATCGACGGGTTCCCGCACGAGTTCTCCGGCGGCATGCGGCAGCGCGCCGTGATCGCGATGGCCATTGCGAACGACCCCAAGGTGATCATCGCCGACGAGCCGACCACTGCACTGGACGTGACCATCCAGGCACAGATCCTGGATGTTTTGGAGAGGGCCCAGGAAGTCACCGGCGCCGCCATTTTGATGATCACCCATGACCTGGGTGTAGTGGCCGGCATCGCCGATCGCGTCACCGTGATGTACGCGGGCAGGCCGGTCGAGGCGGGGGGCGTCGAAGATGTCTTTTACACCCCCCACATGCCCTACAGCATCGGATTGCTCAGTGCAGTTCCGCGACTCGACCGGTCCGGCAACGGGGCGCTCACGCCGGTGGAGGGCAACCCGCCGTCCATGGTCGATCTGCCGCAGGGGTGTCCTTTCGCCGCTCGCTGCCCCATCGCCGTCGAGGTGTGCCACTCTCACGAGCCAGCGCTGGTCGCTGTCGAGGGGGTGGAGGGACTATCCAGCGCCTGCCACCGGTCCGGCGAGATCGGGGTGAGTATCGTGCGGGCGGGGATGTTCGCCGCGCCGGTCCTCCCGACCCGGCAAGAGGCGGTCGACCGGAGCCTGCGCGCCGAAGTCCTGAAGGTGGACAACCTGGTCAAGCACTTCCCCCTGACTAAGGGACAGGTCATCAAGCGCCGGGTGGGCACCGTCAAGGCTGTGGACGGTCTGAGCTTCGATATCCGGGAAGGGGAAACCTTCGCCCTGGTGGGCGAGTCCGGCTGCGGCAAAACCACCACCTTGCTGGAGATCCTGGAGCTGCCCACCAAGCAGGCCGGATCGGTCACCGTGCTCGGCAGGGAGACCAAGGGGTTGAGCGGGCGGGCACGCCGTGACCTGCGACGTGACCTCCAAGTGGTCTTCCAGGACCCGATGGCATCGCTCGACGCGCGCATGCCGGTCGGCGACATCCTCGCCGAACCGATGCGTACCCACCGCTGGACTAGCGACCGGATTCGCTCACGCGTGCCGGAGCTGCTGCGCCTGGTCGGCCTGCTTCCCGAGCATGCCGAGCGTTACCCGAGCGAGTTCTCCGGCGGCCAGCGCCAGCGCGTCGGCATCGCTCGCGCGCTCGCGCTCGAACCCCGCCTGATCGTGCTCGACGAGCCCGTGTCTGCGCTCGACGTGTCGATCCAGGCGGGTGTGATCAACCTCCTCGACGATCTCAAGGCGAAACTCGGCCTCAGCTATCTGTTCATCGCGCATGACCTCTCGGTGATCCGACACATCGCGGACCGAGTCGCGGTCATGTACCTGGGCCGGATCGTCGAACTGGGGGACGCGGAGCGGATCTTCACCGGACCGTCCCATCCCTACACCCAAGCGCTGCTGTCGGCGGTGCCCCTGCCTGATCCACGCAAGGAACGTAACCGCAAGCGGATCCTGCTGGCCGGGGACCTGCCGAGTCCGGCGGACGTTCCGTCCGGATGCCGCTTTCGGACGCGGTGCCCCAAATTCATCGGCCTCGACGACGAAGAGGCAGAGCGCTGCCGGACCGAGGACCCTGCCCCGCAGGTCTTGGCCGACGACCACAGCGCTGCCTGTCACTACACAGCCGCGCTTCAGGTCGTCTGACGCCGGTTGCCTCGGCAACGCGCCCGCCCAGCTCCATCGAAATAGTCAGGAAGGCCTCACCGTGTCTCGCCACACCCTCAAACTAGCCACAGCCATCGCACTGTCTGCCGGCATCGCGCTGTCCGCGTCCGCCTGCTCCGGCAGCACCAAGACCGGCAGCGCCGGCGCCACGCACGGTTCCTACGCCGCGACCGCCAACATGGTCAACCCCGTCAACTCGGCGGACCTCAAGCAGGGAGGTACTCTCAACTTCCCGGTCGACCAGTACTCCACCCAGTGGAACGTCTACAACGCGGACTCTCAGAACGAGGTGTCCATTGTCGACACCATGGCGCCGATGCTGCCGAGCCTCTACCACTCAACCGCTGACAACAAGCTGTCGACGAATACCGACTACCTGCTGAACGTGAAGAACGGGATCGTCGGGGGCAAGCAGGTCACCACGTACGAGCTGAACCCGCGCGGGAAGTGGTCCGACGGCTCTCAGATCACCTGGAAGGACTTCCAGGCGATCTGGGCGAGTTCCAACGGCAAGGACCCGAAGTACAGCGTCATCAGCACCACCGGGTTCAGCCAAATCAGTTCGGTGGCACAGGGTAAGGACCAGTTCGAGGTCATCGTGACCTACAGCAGCCCCTTCGCGGACTGGCAGTCGCTGTTCTCCCCGCTCTACCCAGCGTCGCAGATCGGTACCCTGGATGGCTTCAAGGCGTCCTACAAGAACAAGATCCCGGTCACTGCGGGCCCGTTCAAGGTCCAGTCCATGAACCCGACCACCAAGGTCGTCACCGAGGTGCGCGACCCGAACTGGTGGGGCACGAAGCCGGTGCTGAACCAAATCAACTTCCGCACGATGGACGCCGCCACCGCGCCGAGCGCCTTCGCCTCGGGCGAGGTCGACATCAGCGATATCGGACCCTCCGTCGACGCCTACAAGAAGGCAAAATCGGTCCCGGGGGTGTCGATCCGCGTCGCCGGCGCACCTAACCTGCGCCAACTGCTGCTGAACGGTGACAGCCCCAATCTCAAGGATCAAAGCGTACGCCAGGCCGTCTTCCAGGGCATCAACCGCGCCGCTATCGGGCAGTCGGACCTGAATGGCCTGCCCTGGCCGATCAAGTCGTTGAACAATCACTTCCTGGTCAACAACGCCAATGGCTACGTGGACAACGCTGGTGCGCTGGGGGCCTACGACCCGAAGGGCGCCGGCGCCAAGCTGGACGCCGCGGGCTGGAAGGCGGGCGCCAACGGCTACCGAAGCAAGAACGGCAAAGAGCTCGACCTCTCCCTCGAGATCCCGGCTGGCACCCCGGTAGCGACCAACGAGTCGCAGCTGCTGGTCCCTATGCTGAAGGCGATTGGTATCAAGGTGACCGTGGTCAACGGTGCGGCGGACCAGTTCTTCAACGATATCGCCGCAGGCAAGTTCGATCTTACAATCTTCTCCGGGGTCGGCGGCGTTCCATTCTTCCCGCTCACCAACTCGGAAGCCAGCTTCTTGGCCCCGGTCAAGGGGAATGTCGGGCAGAACTACTCCCGCCTGGGCAGTACCGAGCTCGACGCAACCATGAACACTGCCGGGACCGATATCGACGCCGCCACCTACCTGGCCGACATCAACAAGTCCGACCAGCTGCTGTGGCAGCTGGCGGTCAACCTGCCGCTCTACCAGCGCCCGCAGATCGTGGCGACGAAGCCGACCCTGGCCAACTATGGCGCTTTCGGGTTCCAGGACACCGACTGGACCAAGATCGGATTCACCAAGTAGTGACGTCCTCGGAATCCCGGGAGACGGTCGACGACGGCGGGGCCTCGTCCCAGAACGGGGGCCCGCCCGCTTCATCACAACAGGCCGAGTGCGATGGGGCCGGCCGGCTTCCCGCGTAGCGGCCGGCGCTCCGAGGGCCGCGGGCGCGACTTGCCCCATGGGACAAGAGGGCTTCAGCTGTTCTGTGCCAGTGTCTATTCATCGAATCCCGTACGAATGTCCACCGTCGGATGAGGTCCACAAGTGTCTACGGGCCTCGATCACTTGGGGTGGCGGAGCTACAGACGTTTGAATAGATATTGCACCTCAAAGAGCACATTCGCCAGCTCGGGGTCGGACGCCTCGAACTCGCGGGCGGCGTAGATACCGAGCGTCAGGCTGTCGAGATCCTCCTCTGCGGGCCGCGAACTAGCCGCCAACACCTTTTTCATGTAGCGCAACTGCGCTCTGACCGAGGTGTGGATGCCGGTGCTGCCCGACCGTCCAATCCGTATCTCGATCATCGCGAGCGCCTCTTCGACGAGAACTGGGAGATTTTCCGGGGTGGTGACCATCGTTGCATCTTCCTCCCTCTGGTTCGGGCCAGTATGGGAACACTCCCATGGACCTATCATTGCCGGGGAGACAGAGCTTCCGTGCGATGCCAACCGGCTGCAGGCCTCCGGGCCCACACTACTTGGAGACTCCGTGAGCGATCAGTTTTCTTCTTCCGGACCAGATGCGCAGCCGTTCGACGAGATACGGATACGGAAGGGCAAGCGTGCGCTCGTGGCCTCCGCCGATTCCATATCGATCGGCGAGCAGGTCTTCCGACTTGACTCCGTCGACCGTGTTTTCTATCGCGCGGCAGCCAGGATAAATCAAGCCAGCTACACCATTGGGCTGGCCCAGGGCGAGCGGAAGTGCACCTTCATGTTCGATGCCTACCGAAGGGGCAGCGAACTCGAGGACGCCCGCGCAACGTGGCGTCAACTGGTCGGCCTCATCCAGGCCTCCGTCTGTCCGCGGATCGCCGAGGAATCCGCCCGCCGTGTTCTCGCCGGCGAAACGGTCACTTTCGGCGGCCCGGCCTCCTCCCGCATCGACGCCGATTCCCAGGGGCTGCGCCCCCGGCGCCTGTTCGGGAAGACTGTGCCCTGGCTGCAGATCGCCAACGCGGAGTTCGCTGAAGGAATGGTACGAATCTGGTCGGCCAGCGACGGTGCGGTGCACGAGAAGCCCACGATGTCCGTAGACATGTCCGGATGGAACGCTGTCGTGCTCCCCGAGATCGTCAGGCATTTCGCCGGCCGATAAGTGACGGGAGCACGACCTGGTCGTCGCTAGGACGCCGCCGACGTACACCGAAGGACCCGGCCGACTTCGTCGGCTACTCACGGTGTCGTTCTGGACGTGCCTGGCTTCTCCGCCGGCCCATTAGTAGAGACCCGCGCTGCGAGGGTGGCTCCCATCGGCCTCGGCGCTTCCGGGGAGATCAGGTGCTACCCGGGAGCATATCCATCCCGGACATTAACGCCCGGGATTCACAGAGCGATCCCCGGATCTCGACGCCCATCAGCGAGAAGAACAGTCCTGACCTGCACCGGCGCACTTTAGTGAGGGAATACTCAACCTTTCTGTCCGTGCAGAGAGTGTGCTGGGAGTAGACCGGAGAACCGGTCGTTCCCGATCCGGTGATCACCATGACTCCTCCCGTCGCGACACAGGTCGCATCCTCCGCCCTCCGGCAGCCCAGCACGGTCCAGATGACTCTCGCCCCAGGCCTGGCGGCTCCGTCAGCGGCACGCCGGGCGGTCCGCGCACTGCTGACCGGACACGCCTGGGAGCAGGAACGGATTGACGAGGCGGTGCTCGTGGTCTCGGAACTGGTCACCAATGCCGTGGTCCACGCCCTGCCGCCCTACAACCTGCTGCTGCGCCTGAACCCAGGCGCTGATGGCGGACTGAGCGTGCACGTCACCGACGGCGGCACAGACCCGCACCCTGCCCACTGGGCCGCCGACCGGGCACCGGACGAGCACGGTCACGGCACCACCATCATCACGGCTCTCTCCAACCGCACCGGCATCACCACCGACCCCAATCCCGGTGACGATGCCGATGCCGCCAGCCTGATCGACTCCTGGGCAGACTTTGATGGCGGATGATGCCGTCGCCCGGACCTCCAGCCGTCCCGTACTCGTGGTAGTCGGCTCTGATTCTCCTAATGTCACCTCACCGGAAAGAGGAACATTACAATGAAGAACGATTTTGAATTCCTAGTCGGAACGTGGACGTCGACACACAGAAAATTGACGAAGTATTTGGAGGGCAGCGAAGACTGGGAGGAGTTCGCCGGGATAAGCCGCTGCTGGAGCATTTTCGACGGCGCCGGCTACATGGACGAGATCTATTTTCCTGGAAATGAATTGAGCGGGGGCACCCTCCGCCTCTATGACGCTTCACAGGATCTGTGGTCCTTGTACTGGATAAACAGCAAGACAGGCCTGGGCCTGCCGCCGCAGGTGGGCCGATTCGAGGACACGGGCCGCGGTCATTTCCTTGCTGACGACATGGTCAACGGACAACCGGTCAAGGTAAATTTCGAGTGGTCCGAAATAACACCCACCTCCTGCCGATGGACGCAACTGCTCTCGGCGGACGAGGGCAGAACATGGGAAACCACTTGGGTCACGGACTTCAGCCGGACCGAGTGAACCTTATGGATTGACGCGTCCGGCAGACGGACAGCGCCGCCCTTCGATTCGAGGCCTGGAGGCGCCAGAGACGGCGGAATGCCTTTCTGCCCCCCAGCCTCGCCACAACGAGGCAGGTGGACACATTGGCACCCCGGATGACCCTTTTCGGTAGGCCCGACGTCACCGTCCCAGGCCACGACTCTTCAGGAGATCCGATGATGTCATCTGCCGAGGACATCATCGACGCGGCGCGGCGCTCCGGCGACCCCTCGGTCAACCTGAGCTACTGCGGGCTGGAAGAGCTACCCGCTTCACTGGGTGATCTCACCGATCTCACCGACCTGAATCTGTACGGCAACCACCTGGCAGTCCTGCCGGACATGCTGCGTGGTCTGACTCACCTTACCCGGCTCGACCTGACTGACAACGAGCTGGTGGAGCTGCCCGACTGGCTCGGAATCATGACGTGCCTCACTCGGCTTGAGCTCACTGGCAACCGCCTCTGCAAAGTGCCGGGATCGCTCGGCGGTCTCACTCACCTCACCCGTCTCGGCCTGGGGGGCAACCGCCTGCAAGTGCTGCCGGAATCGCTCGGCTGCCTCACCTCCCTCACCTACCTCGACCTGGACGACACCAACCTCGCGACGCTGCCGGAGTGGTTGGGTGGCTTTCCCCGGCTTACCCACCTCTCGCTCGACTCCAACGGTCTCACCACGCTGCCTTCATCGTTCGGCAACCTGGTCCGCCTTGCCCGGCTCGATCTGAATGGCAACCTCTTCACCTCAGTGCCGGAGTGGCTGGGCGACCTCACCGAACTGACCGATCTCTACCTGAACCGCAACCTGCTCACCCGACTGCCCGAATCAATCGGCAACCTGACGAACCTCGCCCACCTCTACCTCTTCCACAACCGTCTGGCCGACCTCCCCGGCTCACTCGCCCGCCTCCCGAACCTCACTCACCTCGCCGTGGCCGGCAACACCTTCAGTGTTCTGCCGGAGTGGGTCCGAGAGGTACCCCACGTGATGTGAGGGCAAGGCCGATCAGGAGGTCACCGGTTCGGCCAGACGCGCTGGCACTGCCGGCCCGAAGTCACCAGATTGAAACGGACTCCCGAATCGCCCTTGAAGGCATGAAAGTCGACTACACCGTCGAAGCCTTTCCGCAGGACATAGGAAACCGCGTCGGCATCGATGTCGGCATGCCAGCTCCAGCGCTCTCCGCGAGACCGCTTTCGGCACAGTACAGCGGAGTAGTGCGGCCTGTCGGCTCCGCCGCAGTAGCGTATTTTCACGGGATGTGCACCGAACCGTGAGGCGATCCGCTTGATATCCCTTTCGGACACATCCTCCACGAACTGCTGCGGAGTGCCGTCCGGAACGAAGATCGCGGCGTACCGGAACGTCGAGAGGGAGGGGTGGGCCGCGTAGTCGACGATGCGGTTCCCATGTCGCAGAACCGCGGCGACCTCCGCTCCGCTCAGGTCCGTCCCCGCAAAGGCATCTCCCGGTGGTCCGATTTCGCTCAGCAGCGTGAAGTTGATATTCCCGCCGGTCGCGTGGCAATCGATTCCGACAGGTATTCGATTCATCTTAGTGAAGCGATCGGTCACTTCTGCAGGGGTCATCCCGAGACTCCAGGGACGCTGGCCGCCCCCCTTCTGCGACACGACCGCAGCATATCGAAGCCCTTCTCCCTCGCCGTAGCCTCGCAAGTACGCAATCCTTGCGTCAGGCGACGTGACGAGAGAGGAGATCTGCGAAGCCGCAATGTCATGCGCCCAGAACGCCGGGCTCCTCGGCTGGTGTTCCGGCACGTCAGCCTCCGGTACTGCGGAGGTCAGGGCGTTCGACGGTGTCACTCCCGTCGTGCCGGGTGCCGCCCCGATCCTGTTCGGCCATCTTTTTGAAGGCAGCGTTCTCAGTCTTGAGAGACAGGAGGAAAAGTCCATGGAACAAGAATCCCAAAAATCCCGATACGGGGCCGGTCAATTCGATGGACAGGGTGTTTCTGCAGGAGTCACCGACGGGCTCCAGAAGGTGCTCGCCCGTCATGATCAGTCCCATTCTCCGGGTGGACCAGGAGAATCCGCGGCCGGGGTCGAGCCGGTTCACCATCCATACAGCCGCAGGCTGCGCGGGCTGCTTGATTCTTGCGGAACTGCCGACCCGAAGCGGTCCTTCGTCCAGCCGCTCGACCCGTCGCATGGTCGAATTGAATGACGGCCAGCTCTCTACATCGGCCGTCAGCTCCCATACGCGATCGATCGGAGCCTTGACGAGAATAGTGTTGGCTATACGCATTTTACGAATTTACCATTTTATACATGTCTGTCAACGGTTATCCCCAAGAGACTCTACTGAAGAAAGCACTCGCGCTCGCCTCATAGGAAGGCGCCGTTGACGAGGGCCCCGGGAGATCACGGCAGGCGATGCGCACAGCCCCCGATGCTGCACTCACACTGCGCTCCCGAGCGGGTCTCTCCACAGCGATCGTGCGTGCGGTGGAGAGCCAGCAGCGGTCACCGATAACCGGCCCGTCACAGGAGAGGTTGCTCCTCCGGGAGTTGATGAGCCGGCCCCGTGCACCCACCCGTCCGCCGTCTGCACTTCGAAGCCTTGGCCCTGATCCGCGGGAGGAACGACGAAAAGGCCCTGCCCACTTCCACGTATGCCTCGCTCGAACCGGGGGTCGCGGTGCCAACTCAGTTGGACGCCACGACGACACGCGGGGTAGCGGTCACCCAGGGACTTCTCCTCAACTCACGGTCCGAAACTGATCCACCCGCCTGCTCGAACACAGCATCGCGACCTGGCCCCAGCCGTAGCGCTGCCCTGCGGAGCAGCCGGGAGGTCGGCTGCCGATTCATCTCCGGTCCGCACCGATCGGCAACGCAGGAGCAGGTCACACTGCGCACGTTCGCCGTTCACTTCGGAAGGTCATCAGTCCAAACCATGCCCGCGATCTTCCATCCGGCCTTGGTGCGCACGAGCTGGAAGCTCTTTGACCCCCGCCCCGAGAAGGCATCCCCGCGCAGTACCCCCTCCTTCGCGTAGCGGCTGAACCGCTGTGCGATGTCGCCGGCGACGACTGTGCGCCCCTTCACCTCGTACTCGTAAAAGTCCGTCAGGTCTCCCCAGGCGAGCAGCAGCTCCCGCGGGAGGCTGAAGTTCCTCAGCTTTTCGGCCACAGAGTAGTCCGCCGGTCCTGTGACGGTCCCGTCCGCGAGGAACAGATCCTCGAGTCGGCCGAGGTCGGCCTGCGCCTTCCCCTTATTCGTGAACGCGGAGTAGAAGTCCGCGATCAGGGAGTCAATCTGGGCGACGTCCTGTTTCAACTGGGTCGTCCGGACAGCCCAGGCACCGGACTCCACGGCCCACTCCTCCCATCCGTCGTCCTCCGCTTCGTGCGTCGTCTGCTGCGCCATGCCGAGGCGCTGGGCCACTCGGATGCTCGGAGAGTTGGCCGACTTCGTGTGCCACTCAACCCGGTTCACACCGTGTTCCAGAACCGCCCAGTCGATGATCCGCTCGACGGCCTGAGTGACCAGCCCGCGGCCTTCGGCCGCCGGCTCCAGCCAGCAGCCGACCTCGCAAACACCCCTCGCCCCGTCCAGCGCAACGAACATGACCCCACCGACCAGCTGACCGTCGAGCCATATGCCGTGGATGCCGCCCCCACCCTCCGCCTGCGCCTTCGCGTAGCGCGTCAGGACAGCGTGCGCCGAAGGAAGATCGGTGGCAACGAAACTGGCGCCGACCCAAGGCGAGATGTGGATTCGCGCGCGGTCCAAATGCTCCAAGAACTCTGCGGCGAGCCACGGATGGAGGGGGCGCAGTTCCGCGTCCGCGCCAAGAGGAAGGCTGTACATGGGGCTCCTCGGAAGGGGAGATGGGACAGGCCGGGGTACTGATGGGGGCGGTCACCATAGGTTCGCCCACCTCACTGCGTGACATCCCGTTCCATCGCGCAACGAACCCCGTTCCCCACCGAGGAGCCTGACGTCTGCTTGGGGTGCGGGGGCGCAACCCTGGCCGACCATCGGCATCACAGGCCACAGCAATCCGGTGAAAATGATCCTTATGTAGTGAATCAAGTAGTATGGCGGTTTGAGGTCACGAAGAGTGCGCCCGATGTCACGCTGCACCGGAGGCCGCCATGACTGTGCAGAAGGACTCCTCGCGCTGGCCGCTGACTGGCCGGGAAGATGGGCTGGAGGATTTCACGGCACTGTGGAGGAGCCAGGACTGCGAAGGGCTGGTGATCTTCGGCTCTGCCGGGGTCGGCAAGACGCGACTTGCGGACGAATACCTCGCCAAAGCGGTTCGCGAGGGCTGGAAGGGCGCGCGGGTGTCGGCGTCAGTCGCCATGGGCGCCATTCCATTGGGTGCTGTCGCGCACCTGATCCCCCCGGGCACGGATCTCTCGGATCCGGCCAGGGGATTCATCGAGATCACGGCCAAGATGACCCGGTCCGGCCGGCAGCGCCGAGTAGTGCTCGTCGATGACATGCACACGTTGGACGCTGCCTCCGCGGTACTGCTGAGGTACCTGCTGGACGCCCATGCGATCCGCCTGATCGGCACGGTACGCACCGACGCACTGTTGGGGGAGGCGGTACGGGCTCTGACGACGCGGCCGGCAGTGCACCGGGCGGAGGTCAAGGAGCTTGGCTTGGAGGAGACAGCCCAGTTGCTGACGTCCGTCCTGGGCGCACCCGTCGGGAGGTACACCCTTCACGAGCTGTACCGGATGTCGGGTGGAAGCGTGCTGTACCTACGGGAGCTCGTCTTCGGCGCGCTGGCCTCCGAGACCTTGGTTAACGACGGGGAGATTTGGGAGCTGGTCAAAGGACAGCCCATGGGCACGCCGAGGCTGGCCGAGTTGATCCGGGCCGAGCTGGCCGCCGCCGATCCTGCTGGCTGGGCTGTACTGGATCTCCTGGCATTGTGCGAGCCGCTGCCGCTGGCCGACGCCTGCGCGGTGGCGGCCAGCGCCAGGACGGTCGGTGAACTGAAGGAGTCGGGGCTCGTTCGTTTCGTAACCGACGGTCGGCGCACCCACGTGGTGCTGACCCACCCGCTGCACGGCGAGGTGATGCGAGCCGATCTTCCCCTGCTGCGCCGCCGTGCGCTGCTGCTGGGCCAAGCAGAACGCACCGAGCGGCACGAGGCACGCCGCCGTGAAGACGCTCTGCGGATCGCCACCTGGCGGTTGGCGGCCACCGGCACGGCCGATCAACGTCTGCTTCTGGAGGCGGCGGCCCTGGCCCGGCATACGGACGACTACACGCAGGCTGCCGCTCTGGCCGAGGCTGCGTGGAGTGAGGCACGCGGTGCCCAGGCTGCTCTGAGCTACGCGACGGCACTCATCGGTCTGGTCCGCCACGAGGAGGCCGACCAGGTCCTGGTGGAGGCCATGCAGGAGGAGGCGTCCGAGGAAGGCCGGGACGTCCTGTTCCACGCGCGGGTCGACAACATCATCCTCCTTGGCGATCTCTCCCAGGCGCAGCGGCTTCTGGAGGGCCGCGAAGACACCAGAAGCAAGTTCGCACTGGCCACAGTTCTGTATTTCCGCGGGCGTTTCCATGACTCCGTCGCGTGCTGCCACCCGCTCATGAGCGGCCCCGATTCAAAACTTGCCGTGGATGCCAGGGCCTTCATGAGTTCAGCTCTGCTCCGCCTCGGCCTTGTCGATGACGCAGCGGAGGTGTTCGACCCGCTGCACCCTCTCCTTCTCCGTTCGGAAGAGGGGGGAGGGACATCCCTCTACTCCGATTTTATTGACGACATCGACGGTTACGCCCACATTCTCAACGGGGATCTAAAGGCGGCTGTGTCCATACTCTCCGCTCGCCACGGAAAAGCGGTTTCCCAGAATAAAGTGGAGATGGCGTCGCGGCGGGCCACTGCCCTGGGGTTCTCTCTCATGGAACGAGGAAGGCCGCAGTCGGCGATCAACGTCCTGAATTCCGTCGCGACGAAGAAGACTCACTGGGAACTCTTCACCCAATGGGCGCAGGCCAACGCCGTGATTTGCGCCTCGATGACGCGACAGACTCAGGTTGCCGACCGCTATCTGGCTCTGCTTTCACAGGCCGGAGACGACATCGAGGCATGCAACAACCACCTCGCCCGAGCCTGGCACGCTTGGCTGCACCACGACCACCCGCAGACCAGGTATTTCCTTCTGGAAGCCGCAGAAAGGACGAAGGAACTCGATCAAGGATTGCACAGGGTCTGGACCGTGCATGCCATGGGCCGTCTAGGACTGGCAAATCTTGCCTCCCCCTATTGGGATTTTAAAGTCCAAGGAGAATTCTTGAACGCACGGCTCGACTATACCCGTGCGATTGCCCGTAAGGATGTCGATCTGCTGTTGAGGGTCGCCGATATATTCGAGGAGTCTGGAGCTGAGATATTTGCTGCTGAGGCATTTGCTGAGGCGGCTAATTTGCAGCGCCAGAAGAGGCAGGTACGCCAGGCATCAACTACGACGAACCGAGCTTCGGAGATTGCCCAGAAATGCGAGGGGGTGAACACGCCGGCCTTGTCCCATCTCAGCGCGGGGCGTGGAGGTAAGTCCCTCACGAATCGTGAGCTCGAAATCGCACTGCTCGCCGTCTCCAACAACACCAGCAAGGATATCGCTGGCACACTCGACCTTTCGGTACGCACCGTCGAAAACCATTTGCAGCACGCTTTCACCAAACTCGGCGTGGCAAATCGCCGAGAGCTGTCTGACGCCCTTGATGAAACCTGAGCCGTTCAGATCCGCAAGATACGGTCCCCGAGAACTGGGAAGCCCTCGGGGACCATGCCGCACAACGGCTTCAGAAGTTGCCGGATGCCCTTTAATCAATTAAAGAGGATTGGAAGGGCTGGCGTTGGCGGGCAGGACGATCTTGGTGTCGATGGCGGTGTTGTCGTCCGAGAAGACGGTCACCAGGTGGTTGCCCGCGCTGTGGAAGGCGATCTCGAAGCCGCCGCCGGCCAGCGTGGTGATGGCGGGGCTGGTGCCGGGGGCGACGGGGAGGTTGTTGGCGGCGTTGCGGTTGCCGCCGTCGCCGACCTCGGCGAGGTTGCCGTCCCAGGCGTTGATGGCGGTTTCGTAGCCGCCGGTGGGCAGTGCGGTGATGGCTGGGCTGGTGGACGGCCACATTTTGGCGGTGGTGTCGTTGGTGACGCCGTGGGAGTCGTAGGTGATGAGGTGGTTGGTGGTGTTGCCCTCGAAGGCGATCTTCCAACCGCCGTTGGCGTCGGCGGCGATGGCCGGGCTGGAGGCGGGGATGTGGCCGATGGGGTGCGAGGTACCACCGGGGATCCCGGCGTCCTGCGAGTACAGCTTGCCGTCCGAGCCGACGAACGCGATCTCGTAGCCGCCCGTCGACAGGTGCGCGATGGACGGGTCGGTGCCGGTGTTCATCGCGGAGTTGGTCTTAATGGCGTGGCCCGCCGAGTCAAGCGTCCACAGCCGGCTGGTGTCGTCCTGGAAGGTGACCATCCACCCGCCAGCACTGTCCGCCGCGATCGACGGACTGGTACCAGGCCACAACTTGTGCCCAGTGGGTGTACCCGTACCACCGGGGATACCGGCGTCCTGCACCCACAACTGACCACTGGTGTCCACAAACGCGATCTTGAAGCCACCGGTCGACAACCTCGCGATCGACGGCCGCGTCCCGGACAGCATCCGCGACATCGTCTCGAAAGGCACCCCGTCCAGCGAAAACGTCGAAACGAACCCGCCCTGATCCTGAAAGACACCCGGAGCAGCGGACGCGAGTGTCGTGCCGTGAGAGTAGACCTTGCCCCCTGCGATGACATCGCTGATGCCGTCAGCATCGACATCGCGCACCACCAGGGAGACCATCTCGGTGCTCTGCCGCAGGAAGACCCAGCGTCCCCGCAGGCTGGAGTTGTACCACCATGTCTGGCCACTGGCCGCGAATCGGTCAGCGATTCCGTCGCCGTCGAAGTCACCGAAGCTATGGCTACCGGTGAATTGGGATGAATCGAATCCGAAGACGTTGCCGGACGCGTTGATCGCCTTGTGATCCAGATCTGTTGTCTGCACCATCGCGGCGTCGTCCACGATCGCGAGGCCGCCTGGTGCGACATTCCACTCGTCGCTTCGAGCGAAAACATTCTGTTTCACGACCGCCCCGCGTGACGGGTTGCCCCGCAACTTGAAGTCGGTTCCGTTGGTGTAAAGAATCGTGTTGGCCTCGATGTCCATGAATTCGCCGGCATCGCCACAATAGAAACTGAACCCGAAGCACGAGTCGCGGCCGTGCATGTCGATGGCATGTGTGTGACTAGAAACACCGAGGGTTACTGCGTTGACCCCGCCATCCGGCAGAAGCAGGTTTCGGAAGAAAAGGTACCCGGTTCCCGGACGGCCATCACCGGCTATGTCGTGCCGGTTGAAGTCGAAGACATTCTGGTCGACCTGG
The DNA here is from genome assembly GCF_023701745.1 of Streptomyces sp. RKAG293. NCBI lineage: Bacteria > Bacillati > Actinomycetota > Actinomycetes > Kitasatosporales > Streptomycetaceae > Streptomyces > Streptomyces sp. RKAG293. The sequence continues at coordinate 116,739 of NZ_JAJOZB010000001.1, forward strand.
GCGTAAGCGCCGTCGTAGACCGCGACTCCGTAGCCTTCTCGCGAGAGATGCTGATTGTGGTGGATGTCGTTGTCGTGGATGCGCACCGTCGAGGCATTGCGGTCGACGTTGATCCGGTCGGCGGAATTGTCATGGACCTCCACCCCTGCGCCGTCCCAACCGTAGATCTCGTTGTTATCGATCTCTAGGTTGACACCCGCCCAGTCGGTGATCCCCTCGGACGTTGCGTCGTCGTCGCTGATGTTGTTTCCCGCCCCGCCGTCCAGGCGAAGGCCGGAGATGCGAACCCCATCGCTCGGAGCCGACCCGTTGGGTGCTCCGATGTTCAGTAGCCGGCTGGGAAAGGACGTGGTGAACAGCCGAGGACCGTTCGGGTGGGAGGCATCCTTCTGGCCGATGATCTGGACGCCCGGCGCGACGGCGATGTCCGCCAGGCCAGTCAGATCCAGATCGACGCCACTGGCGATCTGGACGATCGTGCCAGGAGTTCCAACCGATTGAACGAAAAGGGTGGATTGGTCGTTTCGCGTTATGGTGACGACTGGGGCGGCCGCCTTCGGCCCGGCCGCGTTCGCAAGCATCGGCGCGGCCCCCAGGCAGGCGAGCGCCAAACTCGAAGCAGCCATCGCACGCAGAGCACTGCGAGACGTCCCCAAGATTTCGAAGCGTCTTCTGATCACTGAATCTCCTAGCCTTATCTAAATTGGTGCACCGTATGCATCCGAAGCGGGAATGACGGACGGAGTCGCCGCTACACCCCAGGCCTGCCAGTAAGCTCTTCCGGGCCTTCCGCCCATTTTCTGCCGGGGCAGCGCAGGCTCAGTCGCCATGCTTCCGGCCACAACCCGGCGGGCCAGGGGCAGTGTCTCCCGTGGCCAACAGACCGGGCATGCCTGGCAGCGCGCTTCGGCGCGGGTGCAGGCCGGGGGTCTTCCGGTCGATCTCGACGAACCACGGGCCTTTCGCCGCTGACATCAAGTGAGCACAAGTCAGGGCCGGCCAACTGCGAGCACGGTGACAGGAGTCCAATTGTCCTTCGTCGAAGAGGTAAACCCAGAGTAATTGCTACTCACATGCTGATCGCACCGTTCTCCCGGAAATCCGGCAGGGAAAACCTGGGCGATCGAACCGAGCCCCACCCCTTGTACTGACGAATAGTCATGCTTCATTCTCAGGTGGACGGTTGGCCGCCCGGGCGCATCGGGGCGGCGGATGTTCCTGAGCGACGCCCCGGTCTTCTTCCGTTCCCAGGAGGTCTCTGTGTTCCGTTCGCGTGTGCGTATCACCGTGGCGGCAGCGATAGTGCTGCTAGGGCTTTGTGCGGCCGTGCTAGGCACTGGCATAGATGCTGTTGCCGTATCCCGACCGGCGGAGAGGGGCTCGAGGGGCCAAAGAGCGCTAGTGGCGCCGTTTACCGAGCCCAGGTTCGCTGCCACGTGCACCTGGCACGAGTTCGGTGAGGGCGAACAGCCACCCTTCTGGCTGGTGTTCGTCAACCCGCTGTGCGTCGAGTACAGCAAACGGGACATCACTATCGACGACGGCGGCGCTCTGAACTTCCTGCTCGCCGAACCGTCGAGGTTCGCAGTCGCATTGAGCACCTGCCGCTACTACCAGAAGGACCATTGGAGCGTGCAGCCCACCAGCGGGGCGACCCCCTGGGTGGCCTGGGACGGCCAATACTGGTGGGACAAGAAGGACGAACTATCGGGCGCCCGGCTGACGAATTTCCGGATCGACGGCCGCACAGCCGGTATTGGGGACGCGGTCGCCGTCCTGCGGGCCGGGGGTTACCGCAGCGTGGCCGACGTGCTGTCCGCCTACGGGTCCAGCGCGGGCGAGACCGGAGCCACCGTCGAGCTCCCCTTCGATCTGCGCTGTGCGTTGGCCGGGTGACCGTGAAGCGATCGGTTGTCGACCGGCGGGCTGTACTCAAGGGATTGACCGCGACCCTAGCAGCCCTGGCAGCAGGCTTGCTGGCCGTACCGGTCTCCCCAGCCGCCGCAGAGAGGAGCACGGCGCACGACGTCGAAAGCTGGACCCTTCAGACGCTGGAGGCTTTCGCTGACACCCTGATTCCGGGAGAACACCGCTATCCGGGAGACCTACCCATCGCCGGCGTTGTCACGGGTCCGGGCGCTGTGCAGGCGGGCGTGGTGGACGTCCTCGCCTCGGGCGCCCTGCCGGTGGCTCCCCTGCTCCCGGAAATCGCGGCGCTATTGAACGCCCGCGCGAGTGTCTACGCTTTCACCCACCTGATCCTGCTTCCGGTAACCTCGCCCGCCTTCGTCGGTCTGTCATTCGCCCATCGCACGGACTTGGTGGGCGGCCTGTTCGGCCGGTCGGAACTGGACCGGAAGATCTGGGAGGTGCTCAGTCTGATCGTGGGTCTGGCCTTTGACACCGCAGCCACGCTCGGCACCCGGCAGGCACTGGCCGGTGGCCATCCCGGACTGACCTGGCTGCGCTTCCCGGACCCGGATCCCGACGGCCTGTGGCGCTTCCCTCAGTTCTCCTATGGACGGCCTCTGGCGGAGAAGCATCCGGCCACCACCTCGGGGAGCCCGGCATGAGCGCGGAGACCACAGACGTTCTGGTTATCGGCAGCGGGTTCGGCGGATCAATCCCCGCCTACCACCTGGCGGCCGGCGGCGCCCGGGTGACCGTGCTGGAACGCGGGCCACGCCTGGCCGCCGCCGACTTCGCGCACTCGATGCAACTGGGGACCTACAACCGAATCGTCGACGTCATCCAGGGCGACGGTATCTCCGTGGTCGCGGGCAACTGCGTCGGCGGTGGCAGCGTGGTCTACTTCGCCGCCTCACTGCGCGCCCCTACCTTCGCGTTCGAGCGCCGAGGCAGCCTCGGTCGGCGTATCTGGCCCGCCGCCCTCAGCCGCGCCAGTCTGGACCCCTGGTACGACCGGGCGGAGGAGTCACTGCCGGTGGCCCGCACCGACTGGCCGGACGTCTCCTACGCGGGCGGAGTGCTGGCGGCCGCCTGCCAACGGGCCGGGCACACTTGCAACCCCGTCCCCGTCGCCGTCGACACCACCCGGTGCACCAACTGCAATTGGATGCTCTCGGGCTGCCGTTTCGATGCCAAACGGTCCATGCTACTCAACTACCTGCCCGGCGCCGAAAGTCATGGAGCCGTCGTCCGCCCCCTGCACGAGGTGCAGTCCCTATTCCCGTCCCTCCAGTCCGGCTATCGGTACGCCGCCGCATACACCGTCCTGGACCCCAGCGACTACACCTGCACCGAGCAGGTCGGACTCATCCACGCCAAAGTCGTCGTGCTCGCCGCCGGTACTGTGGGCACCCCTGTCATCCTGCAGCGTTCCGCCCTGCCTCTGGGGGGCATCCCGTCCGCGGTCGGCCGCTACTTCTCGGGCAACGGCGACCGGGTGAGCGTCGCCGACGTGGACGAGGAGAAGGTGCGCTCCCTGCTGGGGCTGTCCCGGCCGGACGGCAGCGCGTACGAGGGACTGCCTGTCGGGCGCCCCATCACGGCGGCCACCTACGACTACTTGGACCCGAAGGCTCCGGAGTTCAGCCGCTTCATGCTCCAACAGATCTATTTTCCCCCCCTGACCAACGTCCTGGCCCAGACGGGTGGCACACCGAGCTGGTACGGCATCGCCAAACGCGATATGCGGGCCCGGTGGCGTTCCTGGCTCACCGTGCTGGCCATGACCGAGGACGACAATGAAGGCACCTTCGGCCTGCCTCCGCTAACCGGAAGCTTCACTCGGCTCGCCCCGGGACTGGGCGAGGGAAGCATGCGCTTCCACCCCACCGCCGCCACCCGAAAGGCATGGAGTGCCTCGGACACCGCACTGCGCTCCATCATGGAGAAGGACAACCTCTCCCAGGTCCATCCCTGGTCGGAGGATATTGCCTCAACAGTCACCGCCCATCCCATCGGCTCCGCGCGCATCGGCGACGACCCCGCCACCAGCGCACTCACCGACACCCACGAACTGCGCGGGCACCCGGGCATTTTCGTCACAGACGGCTCGGCCGTTCCCGCATCGCTCACCGTCAACCCGTCGCTGACCATCGCCGCCCTCGCGGAACGAGCCGCCCCGGCCATCGTGGCCCGCGCCGTGCAGACGGGCATCGCCGTCGCCTATGGCGCGCCACCCCCCGGCAGGTGACACCAATCCTCTGCAACCCGCTCCCATGAGGAACCGCAGCCCCCACATCAACCGCCCTACCTGTGAAGACGAGCATCCGGTGCACGATTCCGCAGAAGAGTGACGAGATCCCCAATCGGATCTGCGCTCGGTGGCGAGGACGGCGGCGGCGACTTACTCGGCGGCCGAGTCCTGCGAGCGGTACCCCACGACGATGGCGTGGCCGTCGGCCGCGAGGCGTTCACAGACCGCGGCACCGATGCCCCTGCTGCCGCCCCCGTAAGCGCTGCGGCCGCATTGACCGCGATGGCCGGCCCCACGGCCCGTACCCGCCAGTCGGCGGGTACGGGCCGTGGGGGCCTACGACTTCCTGAGCCGCCGGCGCTCCCAGATCAGGGCCTCCTGCACCACCGAGGCCACCAGCACCCCGTCCTCGGTCCAGAACTCGCCCTGGGCGAACCCCCGGCCGTCCGCCGCGACCGGGCTGCGCTGCGCGAACAGCAAGTACTCGTCGACCCGGAACGGCTGGTGAAACCACATCGCGTGATCCAGCGAGGCGATGCTGACCAGGGGCGGCTCGCCGTCCTGCGCACCCGACGCCCGCAGGTGCTGCGCCGTCGTCGAGGACAGCGTCAGATCCGACAGGTAGACCAGCGCACACGCGTGCAGCAGCGGGTCATCCGCAGGCAGTTCAGTCGCGGACTTCATCCAGACGAACTGCTCCTCCACCCCAGCGGTCCGCTCGGGCAGTCCTTCCCAGTCGTGGGGCACGTACCGCCCGTCGAAGGTCAACCGGACCGTGGACCTCCAGTAGTCGTCCGAGTCGGCGTCCCCGCTGCGGGTGTTCGCCGCGTACGGGTCCGGGAGCACGCCGGGTCCGGGCACCCTCGGCATCTCCCCCTGCCGGACCGGGCCGCCTCCCGGCTGCTTGAATGAGGCCGACAGCGTGAACACGACCTCCTCGCGCTGGATCGCGGTCACCCGGCGGGTGGTGTACGAGTGCCCGTCGCGCAGCCGCTCGACCTCGTACACCAGCGGAAGCCGCGGGTCGCAGGGCCGGACGAAGTTGCTGTGCAGCGAGTGGGCGACCCGTCCCGCACCGGCGGCGCGGCCCGCCGCGGCCAGGGCCTGCGCGACGACGTGCCCGCCGAAGACGCGCCGGTGCGCACCGGCGTGGCACCAGCCCTGGAACCGGTCGGTGCCGACCTCGTCCAGCCGCAGCAGGTCGACGAAGCCTGCGATCCCCCCGGGCTCACCGGGCGGCACTTCGCTGTCGGGCCGTCGCACATCCTGCGCCCGGCCGGTGCCCGGCTGATCGGCGCCGGGTCGCCCGGTATTGCTCGCGTTCACCATCTGATCATTCGTTCCGTACCTCACTTACAGGATTGCCGTGAACCGCGTCGCCTTGCATGTTTCCCACTGGTCCGTCCAAGGCCCGGTGAGGAGTCGGTCGGGCAGCCAAAGGCGGGGTCCACCGTGGCGCAGCCGGATGAGAAAGGACAGTGTGCCGCCGAGGCCGGTGCCGTAGGCAGCGCCGGGGTGCGTGCCGGATTCGTCGGCGAGCAGCGTCGAGCCCTCCTGGCAGCGTTCGACGGTGTTGCGTTGTTTGTAGGCCTCGCGGTCGAAGGCCGGTGGTCTGCCGCCGCGGCTGCCTCGCCGCAGGCGGTTGTCCTGCTGATCGGCCGGGATCGGAATGACTGCCCGGATACCGCGTTTGCGAAGGTGCTCGCAGATGGCACGGGAGGAGTACGCCTTGTCGTCCAGGACCATGTTCGGCCTGGTGCGGGGCCGGCCCCGCCGGCGGGCCATCACGTCAGTGAAGGCGGGTGCGTCACCGGCCTGTCCGGCGGTCAGAACGAACGCCATCGGCCGGCAGCCGGCGTCGCACGCGAGGTGAATCTTGGTGGTCAGCCCGCCACGGGAGCGGCCGATGGCATGGTCGGACGGCTCGCCGACCGGGGCCCCTTTTCTGCGGGCCCCGGCCGCATGCTGATGTACGCGCACAATCGTGGAATCCACCGAGACCGCCCGGGCCAGATCCTCATCAGCGTCGGCCCGGGCCATCAACGCGGTGAAGACCCGCTCCCCACGTTCCGTCGACCGCCCACACCCGCAACCGGTCGTCAACGCCCCGCCAGTTCCCGTACTTCTCAGGCAAGTGCACCCACTGCGCTCCGGCCTGGAACTTGTACGCAATCGCATCGATCACCTCACGATGATCCCGCCACCGGCCACCCCGGCGCGGCGTCCGGTCCGGCAACAACGGCTCGACCCGAACCCACTGGACCTCAGTCAATGGCACACCCAAACCAACGATCAGATGATCTGAATGAAACAGCCTAGGTCTTGACGGCCTTGATCTGGGCCGGGGTGGCCAGGAACCTCTCCTTGGCCTGAGCTGCCGTCAGGAACTTCCCGTAGCTGGCTTCTCCCGGAGTGGAGACGGCCTGGGCGTAGGCCTTGAGCGCGGCCGGGTCCTGTCCGCTCAGGTACACGGTGGCGGAGACGACCGCGTCCGCTGCCGGCGCGCCCTCGTCGGCCGAGGCGGTGGCCCAGGCCGGGCGGGTGCCGGCGAGTACTTTGGCGTGGAGCGGGGCGGCCGGGGAAGGCGAGGCGAGGGCGAGCGTGCCGAAGGCGAGGCTCAGCGAGGCGACCACAGCGGCAGCCACGCGCGTGGACCGGTGAACAGTGATGGGAACTCCCGGGTTGATGGCCCGTCATGCAACGTGGATTCACGCCGACCCGGTGATCCTCGGGCACTTCCTCGCCTGAAAGACTGAGTAACCGTCGCTCAAGATCCGCGGTACCGCCGCACGCGGGGCGCCGGGGCCGCCGACCGTGCGCCGGGCAGGCAGGCGCTGCAGACCTAACGCTCGGGGTCCGGTGGCCGCCAGACGTGGCCGTCGAGGCGATGGCCGGCCCGCCGGGGCGCTGCCTGGGGAAAGTGTCGAAGCCATTCGGTGCGGGGCATACTGTCGTCGTGCTCGTTGACCGGATACGGACCCGCAGTGGCCCGGCTGGACACCGCCGGACAGGAACCGACCACGGTCAGGGTCCTCTTCGCGATCCCGCGCTGCTGCCCGGGCCGGCTGGGTCGTCGCGGTGTCCCTCTTCCCCGCGTGCAGCTATGACCGCCGGCATGCCTGGTCCTGGCCGGTGCGGACGGGACTGTACCGGACGGTCAACCGGGTCACGGCCGGCCCTGAACGCGCTGGAGCAGCCCGGGGCGGCCGACACGGCGCTCGCGGCGCCGCTCGGCGAGACCCTCGGACTGCCCGCGGCGCAGTACGCCGAGTCGCTGTTCGACCCACGCCCGAGGACGATGCCCGGCGCGCCGAGGCGCTGGAGTTGATGGCCGCCCGCTGGGCCCGGCAGCGCGAGCACGTCGCCCGCGCATAGGGGCTACGTCTGCCCAAATCCTGGCCAGGTCCCTCGACGCGTTCGCCGCAGCGGACGCCGAGGCACTCGCCCGGGAAGGCGGCGCCCCGTGGCGGGGCGCCCCCGGCGTCTTCACCAACGGTGGGCGCGGACCGGCTGGCCCCAGTCAGTCATCGACCGCCGGGACGACCTCGCCGCAACCGGGCTGGCCGGCGACGCATGGATTGCCACCGCCCAGGCCGAACTCGCCACCGGGCAGACGGCTTTCGCGCTGGTCCTCGGGCGGGGGCGTTCCAGCGTTTCCACGACACCTACCAGCCCGAGGGCCTGCAACTGCCGGCTGGCGCGTACCGAGCACTCGGACGGGACGCACTCGCCGGCATCGCCGAAGCACGCGCAGCCCACCGCACCTGACCAGAGCCACCGTGCGGAGCGCGGATGGCATGGGCACGGAAGCCGAAAGACGCACCGAAGAAGGCCTGCGGACCGATGCGCGCTCGCTCAACTTCACCGGCCCTCGGTCCGGACACCCCTGCCGGCTCCCTGGGCGAGCCGACCGGACTCACCCGGCTCCACTGTGCCGGAGTGGCAAGGGAGCCACCGGACGCCCGTGTTCGAGCACCCCGCCGGACGGCCGGCCTGCCACCTCCGCCTGCGTGACGGTCCGCCGGCTTCATCGGCGGACCGTCACGAAAGGGGCTAGAACAGCGTGGCCCTGTCCGTGACGACCACGGTCGCTACTCCGCAGACCGGGTGGTGTGATGCCTGCTCGTCCGCGCCGACCGTCAAAAGGTCGAGCGCGTCGATGTTCGTCTTCACGGGTTCACCTCCGCCGGGAAGTCAGGTAATCGGGTCGCGGGCGGAGTTGCCGGCATCGCACCGGGGGTGGTTGCCGACGAGATCCGGGTCCGGCTCGTCGGCAACCACCATCGGTGCCCCTCGGTTTTCTACGCGCGCAGGTCCTCTCTGTTCAAAGGAGAGGTCGCAGAAGCTGCTGTGAGTGCCGGACCGCGGGACCACCACCGGCCGATTCTCCCTCGGAACAGGACAGCAAAGATATCACGGGGCCTCACACAAACCATCTCGTAGTCAACTAACATCACACATACGGGGCTTGGAGCAGTTGAGTATCAAATGCTCAGTGAGGCCGAGAAGTCACAAGGGTTAAGGTATCGCTAGCAAAGTGTCACAGCGTCAGGCTTCCCGCGAGAAGGCATAAAATGCCCGAGTGCCCGGGATAATGCGCGGCCCCCAGAAGCCGAGGCGGTAGCATCCGCCGCCAGATAAGGACTAGTCCTCCCTGTGCCCAAGTCTGAACTCTCCTTGAGCGTAGCCACCATGAGCCTGGCTTTCGAAGATGATCCGGTAGTGAACTGGATGTTTCCGAAAACGCTCCCGAAGCGCCATGAAGACATTGACGGATTCTTCCGCTCCTACCTGACGTTCATCACTGACCATGGCGGAGTGGTGGACGCAACCCCCAACTACGAAGGAATCTTCGTCTGGATCCCGCCGGACGCGGAGAAAATCTCCGAGGATTCCTACAAGTCGTTCCTCGAGGACCTGCGCAGCAAGTCCGGCGTGATGGGCGACAGGGCGGTGGCAGTTGCCAACGCCCTGGTCGAGCAGGAACCGGCCGAGGTGCCGGATCCACACTACCACTGGGCTTTCTGCGGAATTGCTCCGCAGTTTCGGGGAACGGGCGTCTTCCAAACCTTGATCGAGCCGTTGGCGCGCAAGTCGGAGGATGAGGGGATAGGCGTTTACGGCGAGGCGTCCAGCCCTTTGAACCTCAAACTCTGGCAGCGTACCGGCTTCGCTCGCATCGGCGAGGAGATAACGGTGCCGGGCGGCGGCCCCACTTTTTACCCGATCTACAGGCTCCCCACCCCGTCGGCCGATCAGTAATTCCGATCTGCGGCTGACCGGCTTCGCAGGAGTGCCCTCCGAAGACTCCCTGAGCCGCCGGTCCCCTGCCAGGCGGGGAACACGCGTAAGCCCCTGACGGGACAGCCCCTGCACCGAGGCCAAGTCCGTTGAGTTCCGGGCGCTGCACGCCGGCCGGCCCCGCCGATGCGGCCGACGTACCGCACCATGCCGTGAACTCCGCCGGCCGGCCCGCCGCACACCGGCGGCGGGCCGGCGGTGCGACAACCGTGCGGTCGGTCCCCCGCGGCCACAGTGGTGCCGTGGGCGTGGTTGCGTGCTCCGCCCGCCAACCAGACCGCCAGCGCGCACGCCCACTCGCCGCCGCCACCTGCACGAAGGCGCGACGACCTCACCGGCCGCCCCTGGACTCATCCATCGCAGCCGCTCCCGTCGTCAACGCCCTTTGGAATGACCACCGTTGGGAAGACTTCAGTGAAAAATCCGACGTGGGCGAGCGCCCCCCTGGAACCGGACAGGCCAACGCTTCTGAAATGGAGCGCCGATGTGATCTCCTACATCGCGGATTTCACGGACGCAGCACGCGACGCACGGCATCCGGCTGCTTCTGACACCACCGACCTGATGAGCGTCCTCGCCTGTGCCCCATCTGCGCGGGGGGAGGGTCTGGACAAACTGCTGAGGATCTTTGACGAGGCATCAGCCGGTGCATTCGAGACGGCGTCGGGTGGGAACCTGGCCTATGTGCCCAGTGGCGGACTCTTCTCCGCCGCCCTGGGAGAGTTTCTGGCCCGCGCGACAAATCGTTACACCATGCTGTCCTCGTTCGCTCCCGCACTCATTGCGATGGAGGAGGGGATCCTGAGATGGATGGCAGAACTGTTCGGCCTTCCCTCCACTGGCAGTGGGTTGTTCGTGTCGGGTACCTCAGTGGCAACCCTCACTGCGCTGGCCGCCGCCCGCTACGATCGGCTGGGCCTGCACTCGGCACAGGGAACAATTTATGTGGCAGAGCATACGCACTACTGCGTGAGAAAAGCGGCACAAATAGCCGGGATCGCACGGGAGAACGTGCGAACCGTACCGACGGGCGCGGACTTCACGATGGACACGTCGCGCGCGGAGGAAATGATAAAGTCCGACCTGGACCGCGGATTGCAACCCATGGCCCTCGTGGGAACAGCCGGCAGCACGGATACCGGCAGTGTCGACGACCTTCACGCCCTGGCGGACCTCGCCGCACGGTACAGGCTCTGGTTCCACGTGGACGCCGCCTACGGCGGGTTCTTCCAGCTCACCGACCGCGGGAAGAAGAAGCTGGCAGGCATCGAACATGCCGACTCCATCTGCGCAGACCCCCACAAGGGCCTCTTCCAGCCGTGCGGGACAGGGGTCCTGCTGGTTCGCGACCCGGAGATCCTGCGCAGGACCTTCAGCATGCAGGGCGACTACCTGGTCGACGCCGCGGATGAACGTCCGCTTCCCGATTACGCCGATCATGGAGTGGAGCTGACGCGGGAGTTCCGGGGCCTGCGGATGTGGCTGCCGTTGAACCTTCACGGCACCCTGGCGTTCGCCCAGGAGCTCGACGAAAAGCTTGACCTCGCCCAGCACGCCTACAGGTCACTGGCCGCGGTCAAGACGATCGACGTCCTTTCAGAGCCCGACCTCTCCGTCGTGGCATTCCGCCTCCGCGGCGCCTCGGACCAGGTGAATCAGAAGTTCCTCAAGGAGATGAACGGAACCGGCCCCTTCGCCCTGTCGGGGACAACCCTCGGCGGGGTGCACTACATACGGATGTGCATCCTGTCCCATCGGACGCACTTCGATGAGGTGGACGAAGCCGTCCGCGTCATCACCGAGGTCTCCGGCCGGGTCTGATACCGGTCAGTGCCTCGCCGGAGAGCCGCTGCGCCACGTACACCGGTACGGCAGACAGGACGATCGGTGCCGTCGCAACCACGTCCACCACCGGGCCCTGGTCGGGTCGGGTCGGGCCGGGTTGTCGAAGATCCACAACGGCAGTGTCTGGGTTCCCGGCCCCTGAAGGTCGTCACCACGATCTCGTCGAACGACTGCGCGAAGCGAGCAGGGCGCTGCGGATCGCCGGCAGGGTGACGTACCAGAAGGTCTGGAAGAGGTGCCCTCCCAGGTCCGCCGACGCCTGCTCGGCAGAGGCGGGGAGCCGCCGCAACCGGGCCGAGACGTTGTTCAGGACCACCACGACGCAGAAGGTCGCGTGCCCGACGACCACCGTGAACAGGGGCGACTGCGGCCTTGAGCCACCGGTCCCGGCCGGACTTGACGACCACGGAAATGGGACCGCCGTGCCGAAAGGCGATACGCCGTCAGCCGCTCCGGCCACTGACGCCGCCTCCCACCCTGCGAGCTGCGCCCAGGCGCCCGGGTCCCGCCCCTCACGGCGGCGAACGCCCACGCCTTCAGATGGTCTTCATCGACCGGCTCCTGGCCACGCTCGTCCACCTTCGCCACGGCGCCACTCACGATGTGTTGGCCTGCTGGTTCGGCGTCGACCGCTCCACGATCACCCGGCGATCGGCGAAGTGCGGCCCCTGCTCGCAACCCGCGGCTGCCCATCGCGACCGGAATCCGGCTCCGCACCCTCGTCGAGGTCATCGACTACCTCGGCGCGAGCGGACAGACCGGGATCATCGATGGAACCGAGCTGCGTGTCCGCAGACCCGCTGCCGGCCGCAAGGACGGGCCATCGAGCAGGCGTTCAAGACCTACGGGGTGATCGTCGCCGACAACGGATCGGCCTGGAATGTCAGCGGCACACAGGACGACCGATGGAGCAACGAGCAGCTGCAGGGCCTCGGCACCCTGACTGGAATAGCGTGTCTATGACCGATTTATGGGACCGGTTCGCCGAATGGATCGGCCCGCACTACCCGGACACGGTGAACGCCCGCATGACGTGACGGGCGCTCTCCGTCGGGAGCCGGAAACAGGCACCGGCGGCACGCGCCACCGGTGGAGCACCGCGTCGGCGGGTACATCAGCCGGTGCTCCCCCGCCGTGCTTCACGGGCTACAGCTTCGCGATGGACGCCAGGTCGAAGCTTCCGAGGAAGCTCTCGACGGCGGCACCGTCGATCTTGCCGTCGCCGGCGATGCCGATGTCCGCCAGGATCCTCAGGTTGCCCACCGTGAGCACGCGGAGCGTGGCCTCGTTGGCGAAGAGGGGATATCCCTTGAGGGAACCGGTGGCCGCCTTGTAGCAGTAGAGGAAGTCGCCCTGCTCGGTGGGCGGCTTCTTCGCGCCGGCCTTGGCCAGCGGCTGGCGGCAGTCCAGGATGTGCAGCGACATCCAGGTGTCGGTGCCATCGACGAAGGCGATCTGCCGGTCACCGTCGCTGTTGATCGATGCCGTCTCGTCCCACTTGCCGGTGGCCGGCGCGGCCTGGGGCCTGGGCAGGGTGATCGCCCGCATCTGGGCCGTCTTCACGACGCCGCCGTCCGAGGCGGGCTTCACCGCCGCAGTGGTGCTCTTGGCGGCCGGCGCAGCCTTGGAACTCGAGCATCCGGTGCCGGCCAGAAGGGTGACCACCGCGATCGCGGTGAGAGCGGCCGCCGCCCGGCGGCGCGCGGACCGCTCCGTGCCTGACTGGGACGGTCTCGAATCGGATTGACCCGACATGTTGTGCTCCACTCGCTGCATTGCGGCCGCACCCGACCGGGTTCCGCGGCCACACTTGAGGTTACCTCCAAGTGGTGTTCCATCCCGTTCCATCCGACAGGAACACGATCGGTGCCGCGCCATCATCCGGCCGGTTCGATGTCAGTCGCCGGCCGGATTGCCGCGGTATTCCGTACTCCGTCCGCGCTCCGAAAGCCGTGCCGGTGCGGCCGAGCGACGACGGGAAGGCGTTAGCTGGTGTTCCGCACTTCGTCCGCACTCACCCCGTCTCACCGGCCGGGTCACCAACTCTCTTCGTCGAAACCCGATGGCCGCTGAAACGGCTGCGGCAGGGGCTGGCCCCTCCACCAGGCGGCGACCGCGCCGAGGGCTACGTCCTCAAACCGGCCCGGGATTGGCATGAGGCCGACACCCCGGCCCCCGTCGACCGCCCGGTCGTCAAGGTGAAGCAGCCCGCCTTTGCCGAAGACGGGCGTTACGACGGCGCACGGCCCTACCTGCCACCGCCGCAGGGCGCGGCCGGCGTCCCCGCCTGGCTCCTGGTCGAAGCCGCGGCTCGCGCCGTTGCGGCGGTCAGAAACCTCGGCTGCGCCGTCGGAGGCCTGGAGGACGCACCTGCCCAGGCTATGGAACACGCGCTGCTCCAAGGTGCCCGAGTTTTCGCAGTATTCGACGCCGCCGACCGCCGCAGAGAGGACGGCCGCAGCTCCCTGCCGGATCAACCCCGCTCCCGGTCAGCGGGGGTAGGTGCTCTGAGTAGACACCGCTCATGTCCGCGGCCGGCCGACAGGCAATCATCTCCGGAGAACGCAGGACGCACGTGCCCTCCGCCGCCGTACCGAACGGCGACCCGCCCGCCGGGTCCGGCGCGCACGCTCCGCCCTGCCCTGAGGCTCGACCAGGGGTGCATCGTGGATCGATATCCGGACCTGACATCGTGGGAACCGCAGTTCACCAACGACCCGCACCCGCTCTACGGCCGGCTGCGCCGGGAGTCGCCGGTCGGCAAGGTGGTCCTCGAAGGTCTCGAACTGTGGATGGTGACCCGGTACGAGGACGTACGCGCGGGTCTGGCCGATGTCCGGTTCAGTAGCGACCCGCGCAACGCCGGTCCCGCGGCCCGGGCCGTTCCCTGGACGGCCACGAGCGATGTCTCGGGGCTGACCAGGAACCTGCTCCGCACCGACGGGGCGGACCACTCCCGCCTCAGGAGCCTGATCTCCACAGCGTTCACGGCCCGCCGGGCGGCGGCGATGCGGCCCCGGATCACGGAGATCGCCGAGCGGCTCGTCGCCGGCTTCCGGCACCGCGGCGAGGCCGACCTCATCACCGAGTTCGCGCTGCCGCTCCCGGTGGCGGTCATCGCCGAACTGCTGGGCATCCCCGGCGAGGACCGGCACGAGTTCGTGAAGTGGGCCAACATCTACACCGGCGTAGAGGAAGGAGACGCGGCCAGGGCTCCGGAGGCGCTGGCGGCGATGCGGGACTACCTGGTCCCGCTGATCGAGCGGCGGCGCGACCGGCGCGCCGACGACATGGAGAACGGCTCCCTGCTGGACGCGCTGATCACGGCACGCGACCACGGCGCCGGGCTGGACCGGGAAGAACTCATCGCCATGGCGTTCCTCCTGCTGCTGGCCGGCTACGAGACCACCGCCAGCCTCGTCGGAAACGGCGTCCTCACCCTGCTGCAGTACCCGGAGCGCCTGTCCGAACTCCGCGAGCACCCATGGCTGATCCCCGGTGCGGTGGAGGAACTCCTGCGGTACGAGAGCCCGGTGAAGATCAGCCCGGTGGTCCGCTACGCGACGTCGGATCTCTCCTTCGGAGGGCAGGAGATCAAGGCCGGGGACGCGGCCGTCTTCTCCCTGACGTCCGCCAACCGCGATCCGGATCACTTCGCGGACCCCGGTGACCTGCGACTGCGACGGACCGTCAACCGGCATCTCGCCTTCGGTCACGGCGTCCACTACTGCCTGGGCGCACCGCTGGCCCGGGCCCAGGCCGAGATCGCACTGTCCACTCTGCTGGCCGGCTGCCAGGATCTCGCCCTCGTCGACCCGGAGCCGGTGTGGCGGCACAGCCGCCTGTTCCGGGGGCTGCGGCGGCTGCCGGTGACGTTCTCGCCGTCTCCGGCGTGGTAGTTCCGGTTCGGTACGGCGGATCCCGGGCGCCCCGTCCCCACCTCGCGAGGACATCACCCCGGCACTGCACGACGCAGGGCCTGGCCGACGGGGGGTTCAGCAGGACCGTGTACCAGCCCGCCCAGGGGGAGTCGGTGGCGGGTACGTCCGGGAAGGAAGCGGTGGCCTGGCCGGTGTCGTGCGTTCAACCGCGTTCCGTGGCGACACGGAATCGGGCGACCGCCGTAGTCACCGTCCGGAACGGAATGGAACGGATCCACAGGGAACGAGTCCGGGCATTGCGCCCGGCACTACGCGGCCGCGGGGAGCAGTCATCTGGCCTGACTTATTCAGGCCAGATGGTGGCCGGAATGACTGTGATCAGCCTCTACTCTGATGTCGCCGAACGGCCAGGGGCCCAGGCGAATTCGCAGACCAAGCACACATCGGTGCCCTTTTGGGCGTCGAAGGGGGGAATTTCAGCATGATGGGCAAAGAAGATCGCACCTCGAAAGCGGTCGGTGGCGGGCACCGCACGGTCGGCCAGGGCAGATACGTCCTGCAGCGGCTCCTGGGCGAGGGCGGTATGGCCTCCGTCCACTTGGCGCACGACACGGTGCTCGACCGGCCGGTCGCGGTCAAGGCGCTCCACCCCGACCTGAGCCGCGAGCCGTCCTTCCGCGAGCGGTTCCGCCGCGAGGCACGATCCGTGGCCCGGCTGAGCCACACCAACGTGGTGGCCGTGCACGACAGCGGGGAGGACGTCCGCCCGGACGGTGTCACCGCGCTGTACATCGTCATGGAGTACGTCGAAGGTGCCACGCTCAGCAGCCTCCTGCGCGAGGCGGCCGAACGGCCGAGCAGCCTGAGCCCCGCCCGAGCCTTGGAGATCATCGCCGACGTGTTGCGCGCGCTGACCGCCTCCCACGAGCAGGGGCTGATCCACCGTGACATCAAACCCGCCAACATCATGGTCACCTCACGGAACGTAGTGAAGGTGATGGACTTCGGCATCGCGCGCGCCCTGCAGGCCGGCAGCACCTCCCTCACCCAGCACGGCATGACGATCGGCACCCCCCAGTACATCTCCCCGGAACAGGTACTCGGCAGGGACATCGACGCCCGCTCCGACCTGTACTCGGTCGGCTGCCTGCTGTTCGAAATGCTCACCGGACGCGTGCCATTCGACGGTGACAGCGCCCTGACCATCGCCTACCAGCACGTGCAGCAACCCCCGCCGGCCCCTTCCGGCATCAACCGGGCCGTCGGCCCCGAGGTCGACGCCCTCGTGGACCGGGCGCTGCAGAAGGCCCCCGCACATCGCTTTCCGACAGCGGAGGTCATGCGCGAAGCGGTGGAACACACCGCTCTGCAAATGCGGAACGGCCGGAACACCCTAGTCATCGGCACACCACGCCGGTCCCCGGCCCCTGTTGTGCCGGGGGCATCGACAACGGGAACAGCCACGGCGGAGACGGCGGCCGCTTACGGGGCCCCCGTAGGCCCCACCCTGATAGAGGACGCACCGGCTTCGTACCCGCCGGCCGCAGCGGAGGAGCCGTCCTCCCCGGAAACGCCCGCGTGGACCGACCCGGGCCTGACCGCACCGGCCGACCGGAAGCTCCCTCGCGGCCGACGCCGGCGTGGCAGGCCGCGCCGCACGGTCGTCGTGGCGGCGGCCCTCACAGTCCTCACCAGTGCCGGAACCCTCCTGTTCGTCCTCAACCCGCACCAGGAGACCTCCGCCGCGACACAGGCCGGTCACCTCGCGTCAGGAGCCACGGCTGGTTCTCCCGACACAGGCTCCCGTGCCGAAGCCGCCTCGCACCCGAGCAAGGGCGCCGACCGCGACCACCCCTCGGCCGACTCGTCGACGACACCCGGCGCACCGGGCGCATCCGGTCCTCCCGGATCCGCCCCCAGCAGTTCCGCGTCCACCGCGCCGGCCTCCGGCACGCATCCCCGGCCGCCCCACTCGGGGTCGACGACCCACGCCCCCGGCGAGCCGCCCACCTCACCTTCCGATCCCAGCCCCCCGGCCCCCGCTCCCCCGGACCCATCCCAATTCCCCTTCGTGCACAGTCCCGCATCCAACGGCAACTTCATACAGATCACTTGGGACAACAGGTCGGACGAAAGACTGACTTTCACCATATTCCAGACAACATCGTCCGGCTCGATCCTCAGACAGGTCGCCAGTCTCACCGAGCCCGCCGACGGAACCTACTCGCTCACCGATGCCAACCCCAGCAATCCGAAGTGCTACATGGTCAGGGCAACGACCCCTGCGGGCGGCAGTTTCGGCAACTCGAACGTGGCGTGTGCCTGACCCGCATGCCACGCAGGAGACCGCACTCGGGCCGGACGTCCGCCGGGGTACGCCGACCTGAGTGCCCCTGGTCAGGGAGCCCGTCCGCAGCGGACCGTGAAGGTCCTGCTCCTGCGCGATCCGGATCGACGGGCCATCGAACTGCCACAGTACCTCCGCGGCGCCGACGCCCAGCAGCAGGGTGTTGACGTGGACCAGCGCGGACTGCATCAGGTGCAGGGCCAGCATGCCGACCTCCTGGCTCTCCTTGTCCTGGCCGGTGAGGTCGCCGTCCTTGCCGTAGAACAGGTCGTGGTTGGCGGAGTTCCAGTTCTCCACCACCTGTAGGCCCTCGTGGATCTCCTTGCGCAGCTCGACGTCGGCGAGGTAGTCGCAGATGAACGCGGTGCGTACCGCAAGCCCGAGTTCCTCGATGGCCCGGCAGGTGGGGTGCTTGGGCCCTCCCCGGGTGAAGCGACGCAGGACCTGCTCGGCCTCCGCGGTGCCCAGGCGGAGCGCGGTGGTGTACTTCACGATCTGGTCGTACTGCTGGGCGATCAGGGCCCAGTCGATCGTCTTGGTGGACAGCACCCGGCCCAGGTTCGGCCACTGGTCGTCCGGTACAGCTCACCGAGCCGATGGTCTTCAGCCTCGGCATCAGCTGGAAATCGAGCACGTGCGCGAAGGCGAACCCGACGATGGATGCCCTGCGTGTGTCGGTGTAGTGCCAATCAATCCACTTCCATGTCGGTGCGGTGCCGCAGCACGCCCTCGAACTACATTACGTCTCCTCGTTTGCCCGGAGCCGAACACCAGCTCAAGCGGCAGGAGTTGCCAGGACGTGCAGGATGCAATGCAGAAATAGGCGGTCCACTAGCGGGGGCCCGGCTGCAACTTGGGCCAGGGAGAAAGCAGCGGTTCGATCAATGCCCACAAGTCGTCGCCTCCGTCCGCAGCCGGGAGTCCGCAGCATCCTGCCTGCCGAATCGTCCACACCAGTGAAGGCTGACTAGGACATATCAACCAAGATTCTACTACAAGCCCTAAGTAACAAATACTCGTGCATTGCCGCCCAGTCGGTTACATCCTGTATGTAGCCAAATTTATATCGTGACAGACCGAGCAAAGAACACTATACACGATACTCTCGCCCGCTCCAAGGAATACCCCGAGCCCTATGAGCCGCCGATTCTCTTACGTCGTCGGCACGTCACGACGGCGTTTATAATTTCGCAATACTACAAAATGGTGAATAGTTTATGGGAACGAAAAGACTGAAGTCAAACTCTCGGGAAGGCGATCTGATGGCGATCTGCGCCACACCTCTGAAGAATGGACCTGACAATGAGGCGAAGGGCATTGCGTTTGTAGCCGGATATCCGGTACTGCGACGAACGGTAGAGCTGCTCGAAACGGAATCGATGGACAAAATTCCACTACACACGGAGTATCTACGTGTGTGGGCCGCACTATTGATCGACGGCCTGTCGGCTGCGATAGAGGAATTTAGTCGACCGTCAAATACGCAAGCAATATTCTGGCGGGACGAGATCATGGCGTTGATAACGAAAAGCCTTGCCCATCTTGCCGGAACCGTTCCTCTTAATCAGTGGCTCATTCATGCCCGCCATCGAACGCTTGTGCGCGTGTCCGATGCCGATCGGGCACTATATCTCCTGTGGATCCCAAATCTGTGTACGGCTGCGTGCACTCTTCTCGTGAAATCTGGCGGGGCGACCATGTATAGTACGTCAACGCCGAGAGAATTGACCCAGGCCTACTATCATTTGGAACGGGCATGTCGCGCGCTGGAGCGCAGCCAGGAAATGGCTGTAATCGCCTCCTAGTAAGAACGTGATCTGGTCTTTCAGTAAATGATCCGATGCATGGTCCACTATTGGGGAAGCCAGGACCCTTTCGTCGGCATCCTGTACTGCGACGAGCCCGGCAGCCCGCGGTGCGGCATCCGTCTCGCCCAGGGCATCACCCGCGACCAGAGCAACCGACTGGCCCAAGCACTCGGCACCTGGCCCACCACATGACTCCTCGGACCGAGCCGGCCGCACACGAGACGCCCATACGCAAGGCCTGAAGCGCTTCCAGAACTCGATCAGGACCTGACGCCGCACTGGAACTCCGGCCCCGCCGAAGGCCGGGTCAGCCACATCATTCTGTGGAATCTGATTTAGGCAAGATCATCGGCAGTACCTCCGACAGCTGGCCCGCAGTCGGAGGGAAGGTGGGCGAGCACCAGGGCGACAGCGTCACGCGGGCTATCGGTCTCTCCGATGTCCGCTGGGCCCTGCGGCGAGCGAGTTTTCCACCAGATGACGCGGTACTTCCCGTCCGTGGGGTTAATCACTGGAACATCGTGGGTGTAGGGGAATCCGGTGCAGCGGCTGAAGTTCAGCGAACTGTGGCTGTGGAAGAGAAACAGGGCTCGCAACTGCGGCCCGGCGTAAGCGGCCTCAATGAGCTCGTGGTCGACGTGGCCCGCAGCGGTCTGTCGGTAGATCGCCCACATGGTCTCGGCGGCGGTGCCGCGCTCGTGGGCTTCGGCCATTGCTCCGTAGTGGACAAACGGGCATGCGGCCCGCAGATCCTTCAGGTCAGCGCCGGACTGCCAGACCACCATGGTCGTGGCAGCCTCGTCCAAACTGGTTGTGTTGCCCTTGGCCATGGCGACGCCGCGTTCCCAGAAGCTCATGATGAAGCAGCGTTCCTGGATGCCCAGGAGAGCGTTCGTCGTTCGCTCACGGCTGTCCGAGCGGGCACCCGTTCACTTCCACCCCGGGGCTCGTTAGGGGAGCACGTCAATCCGATATCCGGCCTTGTGACCGACCCTTTGCAGGGCGATCTGGAGCGTTCCGCCCTGGCCGAGTTCAGGGTAGAGACTCCCCAGGGTCGGGGCAGGTTGACAGGTCACGCTTCACCCTCCATTTCCTGCTGTCGGGGGTCAATGGTTCTTCCTGGCTCCTCGCGAACTGCTTGCTGTGCCGAACCTCAACGAGGGGGAGCAACTTGTCCGTCGCGGGTATTCCGATTGATGAGCGGTGAGGCGTATCCGGAACGCCTGCGTTGGTCGGCAACTGATCCGCGCGATGCGTGCGGCAGCCTCGTGGACGCGGGTGAGCGGCGCCGCGACTCTGCGGCCACCGGTATTGGCGGCCAGGCTCTCGCAGGGCGCCACGAGGCTGCCTCCTCTTCGCAGATTGTCGTCGTCCGGCACGACCACACACCGGCCGGCCCGACGGCCGGCGTAGGCGGAGGCATTGTCGAACTGATCCCCGCGGCTGACCGACGCGGGCAGCGGAATCAGCAACGGGGGATGTCGAGGGCTTCGAGTTCCGCGAGCGTGGTGGCGCCGGCGCGGCCGATGGCCAGGACGGCGAGGGCGAGCGCGCCCGCCATGTCGTCGTGCAGGTAGGCGATCTGCGTGTTTCGGGACCTGCCCAGCCCTAGCATGGGCAGGTGAGCAAACCTCTACCTCCCGTGGGTGTTGATCTCTTAGAAGTTCACCGGCTCCGCCTGACGGAGGCCAACCCACCACGGTTGTCGGCCGAAGAGGAGTTGGCCAGGGATCGGGTCTGAAGCACGGCGGTCCAAGCCAATCCGAGCCTGTTCGACGGACCGGTGGTGGCATGCTCACAAGTGCAGTGGGAGGGGCCGCACAGCCTCGTCCTGTCCTGGGTGAGGGTGACTTACCGGCACTACGCCCTGCGTCGGGTTCCGGGGAACACTTCGTGGCTACCGTCGTTGTTCGTGAACGTTGTACAGCCGACGGACGACGGGCGCATGCTCGTGGTGCGGATGTCCTCGTCGACAGCAGCGCCGGGCCGGTGGCAGCTTCCGGGCAGTTCTGCGGAGCCGCCGCACGAGCATGAGGTGCTCGATGAAACCGCCCTGCGCCGGCATGCTGCACGCGAGCTGGTGGAGGAAACGGGTGTCGATCTCGTGCCCGAGGCACTCAGCCTGTGGGCTGTCACCCGCGGTGAGAATCGCAGCATCGGCCTGGTCTATCTCGCCGAGCCCTGTCCGTCGGCGGCGTTGCACAAGAGCTTCGCTGCCGTGACTGCCGCCGAACAGGCTCTGGGTCGTGACCCTGAGCTGGACCGGATCACCCTGGTGAGGTCCCCATCCGACCTGAACGGCCTCGATGGTCCCCACGCGGACTACCTGGGACCGGTGGTGCGCCGCTATCTGGAGAACTCCTTCCAGCACAAGGTCTGAGCGCTCTCAACCCACCTTGATGTCCTACGGGAACGGTGCCTGTCTGGCGGCCGTCAGGCGGTGATGAGGAAGTCGCGGGCCCGTTCGTCGAGTTCAGTTGCGCACCGTAGGCCGCGGGCGCGGAAGCGGGCGAGGTCGGTGCGCATGCGGCCGACGGCCTTGCGGGTGCGGACGGACTGGACTGCGTCCATGTGGTCGTAGGTGTGCGTCTCGATGGGTCCACCCGCGCAGGCGCAGCACGCCCATCGGCACCGGCCGACGGGGGTGGAGCACCTCTCACACGCCTATCACCAAGAGCGCGGACGCTCCTGGACCGCAGTGACCTGACCTGCACTCTAGCGATTCACCTGGTCCGCCTGGACCGCACAAGACCCGATCTACAACCTGGCCATGGCGCTGATACACCACAGGTGGCGACGTTGTCGTCGCGCCGCGTCCTGCAGGGTTACCAACTGATGGTCAGGCGGGTCGCCGGACGGGTGACGCGGGCGCCGGGGGCGGGGCGGTCGTCGGGTGTGATGGAGGTGTAGGCGGTGACGACGGGCTGGGAGGGCCTTTTCTGGCTCCAGCGGTGGAGGAGGTTTTTGACCTGGCCGGTGAGCTTGCTGCTGTCCGGGCCGTGCGCGACGAGGCTCAGTTCGTTGGCTTCGTCTTGGCCGGGCGGGCCATGAGGTAGACGAGCGTACCGCTGTCATACAAGCTTGCTCCGGCCCACCGCAGGGCGGGATCGGCCAGGCCGAGGGCGCGGGCGGAGGAGCCGACCGACAGTCGACCGAAGCTGAGGCCACTGTTGATCGTGGCGAGCCAGAGGTCGAGGTGGGCCGCCGGTTCGTCGTGACGGACTTCAATCCCGGTCCACTGCTCCTGCGCGGGGTGAGCGAGGACGTGGGCGAGGGCGGGCTCGTCGGGCAGGTCGTCGGCGTCGAGCTTGAGGATGATGTCGTCGGCAAGGCGAACGTGACGTTCCCCCATCTCTGAGGCTCCGCGCATCGGCACGAACCCGCACACCTCGGCGTAGGTACTGAGCATCCGGCCGTCTTCGGTGTGGTCGAAGGCCAGTGAGCGGGTCAGGCCGCTGCCGTGCAGGCGCAGCGGCACGACGATGCGGCCACCGATGGCGAGTTGCTGCCACCAGGCAGCGGAGATGTCCCAGGCGCCCGCGGTGACGATGATCCCGTCGAACGTCGCACCGCGAGGGTCACCGAGGGCGCCGTCGCCGCAGATCACCTCGACCTGGTCGTATCTGGCGGCCGTCAGGCCGGTGCGAGCTCCGGCGGCGAGGTCTTCGTCGAGCTCGATGGTGACCACGGAGCCGGTCGGGCCGACCAGCTCGGCCAGGAGGGCGGCGTTGATGCCGGTGGCGGCGCCGATCTCCAGGACGCGGTGACCTGGACGAACATCGAGTTGCTCGAGCATGGTGGCGACCAGGCTGGGGCTGGAGGCCGAGGAGATGGGGCCTCCCCCTGAGTGGTGGACACGCTGATACTGGATCTGCTTGATCCGGAGGAAGCGAGAAGACCGCCGATGACGATGAAGGACTATTCGGACGAGTTCAAGGCCGATGCGGTGGCCCTGTACGAGTCCACACCCGGGGCGACCTACAAGAGCATCGCCGCTGACCTGGGCATCAACCGGGCGACCCTGCGCGAGTGGGTACTGCGGGACCGTGAACGCCGTGGCACCGGCACCGCGGCTGCGCGGCCGACCGCCCGGCCGGCGCCAAAGGCGTCGGGGGATCCGGACGAGCGGGTCCGGCGGCTGGAGGCGAGGGTGGCCGAACTCGAGGCGAGTGAGCGCAAGCTCGCCACCGAGCGGGACATTCTCCGCAAGGCGGCCAAGTATCTCGCCGGAGAGACGAACTGGTGACCAGCCGCTTCCAGTTCGTTGACGACCATCGGGCCACCTTCGAGGTGAAGCGGCTGTGTCAGGTCCTGGACGTGAACCGGTCCAGCTACTACAAGTGGCTCGCCGGCGCCGAGGCCCGGGCCGCCCGGCAGCGGGAGGACCTGGTCCTGGCCGAGGAGATCCGTGAGGTCCACGGCGAGTCCGGCGGCGCCTACGGCTCCCCGCGCGTGACTGCCGAGCTCCGCGAGAAAGGGCGACAGGTCAACGAAAAGCGGGTCGCCCGAGTCATGCGGACGTTCTCCATCACCGGGGTCCGCCTGCGCAGACGCGTGCGCACCACCGTCCCCGACCCGGCATCCTCACCGGTTGAAGACCTGTTCCAGCGGGACTTCACGGCCGCCCAGCCGGGGCGGAAATACATGGGTGACATCACGTATCTCCCACTCGCGGGCGGGAAGTTCCTCTATCTCGCGACGGTGCTGGACTGCTTCAGCCGCAAGATCGTCGGCTGGTCCATCGCCGACCATATGCGCACGGATCTGGTCACCGATGCCCTGCGGATGGCCGCCCGCACCCGCGGCTCTCTGGACGGGGCGGTGTTCCACTCCGATCACGGGGCTCAGTACGGATCCAGGGCCTACGCAGGCCACTGCGACCAGCTCAAGGTCACCCGGTCGATAGGCGCGGTCGGCACCAGCGCCGACAACGCCGCCTGCGAAGGCTTCCACGCCTCCCTGAAACGCGAGACCCTCCAAGGCGCCCACGACTACGGCGACGCCACCACCTGCCGCCGCGCCGTCTTCGCCTGGCTGACCCGCTACAACACCCGCCGCCGACACTCCACCAACGGCCACCTCAGCCCCGACGCCTACGAACGACGACACCACAGCGCTAAACTCACGCTCGCCGCGTGACCAATAACCGCGTGCCCACCTTTATGGGGGAAGGCCCGATCACCTGCCCGGCGACTAGGAGCACCAGTCCCGTAGCAAACTCATCGCGCCAGTGGCTCTTGGGTGTGCCGCGACCCTGCAAAGGCAGATCAGTCCACTCGAAGCCAGCGGCGTCTGCCCCGCTGGCCATCAGCCGATCTTGCCAGGTCTCTCCGGGCTGGCCTTCGAGCCAGTCCAACAGCTTGCTCAGGCCCCGCCGCCGGGTCCTGTCGCGGGTCAGGCCCGCACCCGGGTCGGTGAACAGGGCGATAACCCGGTGCCAGCGGGGCCGGCGGTTTGGCCTGCACGGTGCGCTGCCGTTCATGGTGGACCAGGACGTGGGCTACGACCTCGTCGGGAGTGGGAGCCATATAGATTTCCGTGGTGCTGATGTGGGCACGCCCCATGACCCACTGCCCGTCCGCGAGGGTCAGGTTCGGATCGCGGACCATCCTCTTGGCCGCACTGTGCCGCAGGTCATGCAGGGTCCAGTTCGCGCCGAGCAACTGGTTGGCACGGGTGAAGACCATCCGGGCCGCGTCGTACTCCAGCGGGCGGAAGGGCCGTCGCAGCGTCCCCCACAGCGGCTCCGACGGGTGCTTGCGGACCATGCCGCGCAGTTCTTGCTGGTAGAGCCGCAGCCACACGAAAGCATCGGCGGAGGCAGGAAGGTGCTGCAGGACCTGACTGCCCTTGCGGACCACGCCGATCGTCTGGTCCCCGGGCGCGACCAGGCCCTGCGGGACACCCAGCAGCTCGGAGGCGCGGGCGCCGGTGGAGATGTAGAACGCGATCAGAGCCCTGTCCTGGTTGTACTTCAACCCCGGCGAACAGATCGTTGAACGCCTGGTAAGGAATGATCCTCGGGGTCGGCTTGGGCTCCTTGGGCTGATAGGTGCCCCGGCGCGAGGGCCGCCGGAACGGCTGCATCGGGTTGTGATGCGCATTCGGACTCCCCTCGTCAGCAGCCCCTACCTGCGGGAACGGGTTGATCAACAGCCAGCCGTGGGTCTCGCGGTGGTACTCGTAGAACGACCGGATCACCGCGCGAGCGTGCCGCCTGGTCCGAGCGGCATAGTTCTCGCCGGGCGCGGCCTTCCCCGTGACCGGGTTCACCGAACCCGGGACGGGCGCATCAGGACGGCGCCACCGACGCGGCTTCTTCGTCGTCTTCAGCCCAGCGCGAAGTCACGGGCCTCGACCCGGCTCGCCAGATACCAGGGAACGTCCACGGCGCGTAAGAACCGGACCCACGCCAACAGCTCGTAGGCGTAGGACCGAAGCGACGTCGGACTTGCCGTTGAAGCCCGCACCGAACCCGTCGGCGAGGAGGTCGTACGCCTTGCGGGTCGTCGTCGTGTCCTTGTTGTTGCCCTGGTCGGAGGAGCCGAGGCGCAGGGAGAGCACCGACACGGCCAGCCGCCGACCGGCCGCGGGCGGCGTTCACACCAGCTGACACGAGTTGCCCGGCGGGGACATCGTGCGGTCGGCCGGCCAGTTTGGCGCGGGCGGGAGATTCGATGTTCGACAGCCGGGCCCTAGTGGCGGGGCCACAATGCC
Source organism: Streptomyces sp. RKAG293 (assembly GCF_023701745.1). Taxonomy (NCBI): domain Bacteria; kingdom Bacillati; phylum Actinomycetota; class Actinomycetes; order Kitasatosporales; family Streptomycetaceae; genus Streptomyces; species Streptomyces sp. RKAG293. The sequence continues at coordinate 142,800 of NZ_JAJOZB010000001.1, forward strand.
CCCTTCGCGCATTGAGTTGAAGCTTGAATGAGTAAGTTCTGCTTGCGTGTATCTGTCTGCCGCGTCCTATCGTCGGACACGTCCCACGGTGTTTGAAGGGTGCTGCTGAGCACCCGACACAGTGCTATCCATGGTCCCCGCTGTGGCTTTTGGGCGAGTCCGCCTGTCCTGTGCCGTGCAGCACGGCCGCGCTGGCGTCCCCCCACCGGGGGAGCCGGACACCAGCGGGTCAAAGTCGCGTGTGCGGTGTCAACACCTGCTGATCGTAGGCAAGGAGAACGGTATGTCCGCACGGTTCGATTCTTTCGTGACGGGGGCCGGGTGCCCTGCCGGGGCGCCGGCCCCGCCGAGAGCAGCGAGCAGACGGTTCGTCGGGACCGGTGTCCTGGAGACCGTGGCCAGCCTGGCCCTGGCACTGGCACTGTCCCTCGGTACCGGCCCCGCCCTCGGCGCCACCTCGACGCACGCTGCCACCCCCGCCCCGGCCGCCACCACCGCCCGCACAGCCGCCGCCGCACCGCACTCCGCACCCTTCACCGACAGTGTGCGGACTTCCGGGATCCGTCCGGCAACGAGCCCGGGTGTGGGTCCCCGCAAGGCGCTTTTCATGGTCGTCAACTGGGCGGGCAACTCCTCCCTGTCGGCGGCCCGGGGCGGGGACGTCGGGCTGCTCGCCTCGGGGGTGGCCGCGCAGAAGGCGTGGTACCAGGCGGCCTCGGAAGGCCGCTTCCAAGGTTGGGACGTCACCGCACTGCCCATGGTGATCAACATCGCCACACCGCCCGCACCCACCGACAGCACCACCCAGGCGGGTTGTAACAGTCTTACCAACGCCGTGCCGGCGGCTGCGAACAACACGGCGAAAGGGCTCGGACAGAGCATCACGGGATACGACACCATCGTCTATTGGTTCCCGCACGTCACCTCGTGCGGTAACGGAGGCATAACAATCGGCAATACCATCGTTTTCAACGGGCGTCTGGACCAGGACATAGTCGTTCACGAGTTCGGCCACCGTCTGGGACTGGGCCATTCCCACAGTGCCGTGTGCGTCGACCCCCAGGGCAAGCACGTGGCACTGAGCACCGACTGCACCACGGACGAGTACGGCAATGTCTTGGCAGCGATGGGCAACGGGCAGCCGGGTATCTTCACCCCTGATCAGATGGCGCAGCTGGGTTGGGACGGTCCGCCGCAGACGGTTACCCAGCCGTCGGGCACCTACCGGATCCAGACGGCGGAGACCAACAATTTCGGTCTTCCCCACGCCCTACGTCTGCAGGAGGGAAACCAGACCTTGTGGGTCGAGTACCGCCAGCCCACCGGCGTCGACACCGGGCAGGGCCTCGAGAACGGCGTCGTCCTCTACCGTGAGGACCCTGCCACCCACGACCTGTCCCTCATCGACACCCATACCCTCTTCCCCGACTTCTTCGACTCGCCGATGAACGTCCACGAGTCGTGGGAGGACCCGGTCGGCCACTGGGACATCAGCTTCGACGCCGGGGACTCTTCCTCCGCGACTGTCATCATCCACCCCTCCGGTGTCGAACTCGCCGTCTACCAGGCCGCCAACCACCACCTGTCGACCCTGTCCCACAGCGGTGTGACCTTCGAGACCATGTCCACCATGGAGCCGGGCACCACCGGGTCCATCGCCCGGCTGTCAACCGGCGGCTACAAGATCGCCTTCGCCGCCGCCGACGACACCTTGTGGGTCCAGGACGACCGCATCCCCGGTGGTACGGGTACACCCACTGGGCACAAGTTGTGGCCTGGTACCAGTCCGTCGATCGCGGCGGACAGTGCTGGCGGGTGGATGGTCACCTTCCAGGACGACACCAGCCGGCTGTGGACGCTTGACTCGGCGGGCCACGCCATTAAGACCAACTCCGCGATGAACACCGGCACCGACCCGTCCATCGCGCACCTGTCGACGGGCGGCTACGAGATCGCGTTCGTCGGCTCGGACGGCAAGCTGTACTCGCAGGACGCCGGGATCCCCGGTGGTACCTCGCACCCCATCGGCCACATCCCCGCCTCCAGCCCGGCCATCGCCGCCGACGCCAACGGCGGTTGGAAGATCGCCTTCGAGGGCAACACCACCAACCACCTCATCACCTACGACTCCCACGGCGTCACCAACGACACCACCGCCAAAATGTGGCCGTCCACCAGCCCAGCCATCACCGCACTGCCCACCGGCGGCTACGAAACCGCCATCAACGCCTGGGACGGCAACCTCGCCGAGGTCGGCGACGGCGGCAACCGCAACGCCGCCGGCGGCGTCCAGGTCGCCCACGGCACCAGCCCCGCCATCGCCGACCTCAGCACCACCGGCTTCACCATCGCCTACACCGCCCCCGACAACCGCCTGACCACCGTCTCCCCCGACAACACCGCCCACGCCACCAACAGCGTCCCGTCCGACGGAACCAGCCCCAACGGCAACCTGTAACCCCAACCACACCGTTTGCGGCCGCACCCACACCACGCCACCCGAGGGTGTGTCAATTTAACGGCTGATCTTGGTTGTTGAGGGCTCAGTTGTTGGCCGGGGTGAGCCGGCCCTCGAAAGCGATCTGGAAGGCGTTGAGCGGTGCCTACCAGCGCATGGTCCACTTCTTGCGGCCCTTGCCGGTCGGGTCGAGGCTCATGAGCGCCATGTAGACGCACTTGAGGGCGGCGGCCTCGTTGGGGAAGTGCCCGCGGGCGCGGACGGCGCAGGCGTCGGAGGTCGGGGACCGCTGCCGGGAGGTGGTCGACCAGCTCTTGGAGGTCAACGCGCTCTACCGGCTCCGCGCCGCCCAGGGGATCCTCGGGCTGCGGAAGAAGTACAGCGACGTCCGGCTGGAGGCCGCCTGCGCGCAGGCCCTGACGGTCGGCGACCCCTCCTACCGGACGATCAAGGGCATCCTGATCGCCGGCACCGAGACCGACCGCGAGCCGGAGACCGGCGACACCGGCGCGGCGGCGTTCCTCCACGGCCCCGAGGGCCTGTTCCCCACCGACATCCCCACCCAGACGCTGGGCGGACTCCGCGAGGACCAGGGCCACGACGACGTTGGAACGTCTTCACCACCACGATCCCCAACCGCCAGATCTACGCGCAGTCCATGCTCGAACCCGTCACCGCCCGCGGATCCGCCTACGACGAGCTCGTCACCGAATGATCGACCGCCGCCGCCTCCTCCCCCACACGGGAGAACTGCGATGAGCGGCAACGACCGCGCAGCCGCACTGCGTACCCGACGCGAAGAACAGCATCTGGAAGGCGGCAACAGCCCAACACCGCAACGGACGACCGGGCGCCCTGCCGACCTGGTCATCGCTTCCGACATGATCGCCGCACCAGTAAAGGTCGAAGCTTCCGGAGACCTCTCCCCCGACGAAAGCCATCAGCTCAGAGTCTGCGAAGGGTCTGCCGCACGATCGAGCCGTCGAGAACCTCGCCACCGCCACCTGGCTCGCCGGCAAAGCTCTCCACGCCATCTGCAACCGCAAGCTCTACCGCCACACCCACACCCGATTCGACACCTACGTCGAAAAACGCTGGGAAATCAGCGCACGCGCCGCCCACCAGATGATCGAGGAATGGCCCCTGGCCGAACGCCTCTCCCAGACCATGGGAGAAACCCCCACGGCCTCCCACACCCGCGCCCTACTACCCGTCATCAGACGCTTCGGACTCACCGCCGCAGCCGACCCCTACCAGCAGATACGCGCACGGGCCGCGGTAGAGGACCGCCGACTCACCGCCAGCCTCACTGGCCAGATCGTCAAAGTAGTCCTGAAAAGCGCAGGTTGGCCGGCCGAAGAAACCCAGTTCCAGGCAGCGACCCGCCAACTCATGACCGCTGAAGTCCTCCCGTTGCCAACAAGTGCCCGTACAGAACGCCGCGCCCTCGCCAGAAGCGCGACGGATCCTCCGCAGCCACCCTCACCACCTGTGCAAAGATCTGCAGATAGTCACGAGGAGGTCACGGCTCAACCTGCTGATTCGATGACAGTCCCCGATCGCGATCAGATCGAAGCCACGCGCGGCTTCTTGGACGACCCCGCCTCGGAGAACATTTTGCAGAGCATTCACTTTAGGGCCATCACCCTCGAAGGGGAAATCAGTGCAGCCGTCCTGTCTGGTTCGGTCAACATCGAGCACGGCGATCTGTGGCAGGAGATCGTTCAGCGGCTGACTCATGCTGTCGAGTTGGTACACCAGTCTGATGCTCGGGCCTAAACGCCCTCGTCAACCCTCCCTCGTGGGGCCGGACCGATCCGCGCCTGATCGGCCGGTCCCACCCCAACAAACGGGCACCGCCCGGACGGCCCCCGCCAGCAGGCAATGGTTGAGGCAGCGATCGAGGGGTACGGAGCGACTGGTGTTGCGTCTAGCGGATGGTGCCTCTGTAGTTCTGCCACCAGGGGGGACCTTTGACGGGAGCGTTGTCCCAAGCGGTCAATTGGGCTAGGGACTGTCTCTTTGAATGGCTATGGGCGCCATTCCTGCTGGTAGGCGGGGTGTTCGGCGTATGACTGGCCAAGGACTCGCAGCGCGTATGCCAGGCTGGCCGAGCGGGAGTCCGAGGGGTCCATGGCTTTGTAGTCGTTCGCCAGTTGCTCGATCAGGTCGAGCATGGGGAGGTGGCTGTCGAGAAGGGCCTCGCCGCCCAGGGTGCCGGCCACATAGGCGTAAGCGTGGTTGTCGTCCATGATGCGTGCGACGAGGAACTACACAAGATCGTCCATGCGGCCATCCTCGCGGGCAAGGTGCTTCTCCAGTCAAGCGGCTGTCCAGATGAGGATGGCGGCGAGGTGGAGTGCGGCCTGGTAGGCGATGGCGAGCTTGTCCGTTCGCATGGCCAGGCCGCGCCATTGCTTGAGGCGGTTGATGCACCGTTCGACAGCGTTGCGCTGCTTGTACGCATCGGCGTCGAAGGCCGGTGGGTGGCCTCCGTCGCGACCTCGCCGCAACCGGTGGCCGACCTGGTCGGACGGCTGGGGGATGACAGCGCGGATTCCGCGTCGCCGGAGGTGATTGCGGATCGCGCGGGATGAATACGCACGGTCTGCCAGGACGGCATCGGGTCGGGTTCTGGGTCGGCCGGGTCCACCTCGCAGAACACGGATGCTGGCGATGACGGTCTCGAAGACCGGGGGGTCGCCCGCCTGGCCTGCGGTGATACGAAGGGCCAGGGGCCGTGCACGGCTGTCGCTGGCGAGGTGAACTTTCGTGCTCAGTCCGCCGCGGCAGCGTCCGAGGGCTTGGTCGTCAGGTTCGGCCCGGCCTGGCGCCCCTTCTTCCTGGCACCGGCAGCAGGCTGGTGAGCCCGGCAGACGGTGGAGTCCACCGAGACGGTCCAGCCGATGTCAGCATCAGCTTCGGCGGCTGCCAGAACTGCGGCGAGGATGCGTTCCCAGGTGCCGTCCACGGCCCACCTGATCAGGCGTTTATGAGCAGTCTGGAACGAGCCCAGCTCGTCCGGCAAGTCACGCCAGGGAGAGCACGTGCGGTACTTCCACGCGATGGCTTCCAGGGTTCGACGGTGATCGGCCCATCGCCGACCGCGGACCGGATCGGCCGGCATCAGCGGCTCGATCCGGTCCTACATCGCATCAGTGATCACTAATCGGACAGACACGTCCGATCAACTGACCAACCGATCAAAGAGACACGCTCTAGCTCTGCGGCCGAGTCGCCGCCGCCCAGGCGCATATGTCGAATCGCCCCAGACAGCGTTCAAATCAGCGCATCATTTCCGGCTAGTAATCCAGTTGTACTTCTCCATTTGCCCTGGTCACGGGGACCTTTCGGAGTCTAGTTGGCTGACGTTGGATCAGGTAGGCGGTGGTTCGTGACTCACTCGATCGGGGTGCGTGCGGCGCTGATAGTGGCAGCTGCGGGCAATGGCCTGGTGGCGTCGGCGCCAGCGGGACCAGTGGAGACGCTGCCAGGATGCTTGGCACCGGGTTGCGGGGGATGGGCAAGGCCCAGGAGCCGTCGGATTTCTGCCACGGTGAGGGGAACGAGGCCGCTCGAACCGTTTCTTCGGCCCCCTTTTCGAGGGCGTGGGCTGTCATCGCCGCCAGGAAGGCGTGCGCGAGCATAGCCAGGGTGATGTGGCGGTACCAGCCGACGTAGCGGCGGACTTCGTACTGGTCCAGGCCGCATTCGTTCTTCGCAGCTTGGAAGCGTTCCTCGATGGCCCACCGGGCGCCGGCCACCTGGACCAGCGCGGAGACGGTGGCATCTGCCGGCGCGAAGGCGAGGTAGTAAGCGATCTCCTCGGGCCGCGCCAGGCTGCGGCGGGCCACTACCCAGTGGTAATGGGTGGGATCGGCACCGTCGATGGTGGGCAGCTTGGCCGCGGCCCAGTCGTAGACCCGCGGTCCCTTGGCCCCGTCCCCGCAGGAGATCCGCTCCCAGGCCTCGGCTGGGGCACCGGTCAGGACGTGGTCGATGCGCCAGCTCCCCGCAGGCGACTTGACCTGTTGCGACTTGGGCACCGCCAGGACATAGCCCACGCCGGCCTCCTCCAGTATCCGCCGGAAGTGCCACTCCTGTCCGTAGGCCGCATCCGCGGTCACCCAGGCGATCGGCAGGGCGGAGTCCAGCGCCCGCCGGACCATCGCGCGCGCAAGTTCCGGCTTGGTCGCGAAGGACTCGTCCTTCGGGATCCGGGCGGCGCGACACCGGTCCAGATCCTCGGTCCAGGACTTGGGCAGGTAGAGCTCGCGGTCCACCAGGGCTCGGCCTTTGGCGGAGGCGTAGGCGGCAAACACCCCGATCTGGCAGTTCTCCGTTCGGCCGGGAACCTGGATTTGAATTACTGTCAGCGAGGGGCTTCGGGTGGAGTTGCTCGGGTGTGTAGTTGTTCCAAGGTGCGGGCGGACGGTCCGGGTAGCGGTGTGACAAGGATCTGGTGCACTCGGCTACCCGCAGACCTACTTCGACATCGTTCTCCGTCTCCATATCCGATTCAACGCACCCCGATCGAGTGAGTCACGAACCACCGCCTACCTGATGCAACGTCAGCCAACTAGACTCCGAAAGGTCCCCGTGAGCAGGGCAAATGGAGAAGTACAACTAGAGTACTAGCGCGGCCATCTCTCGCAGCTCGCGCAGCCTGGCGACAGCTATCGGACGTCAGCGACGGGCTGTTCTACGCCGGACTCAGCCTGGCCCGCCGCCGCATGGCCTAGGACGCGCTGCAACGCGTCGGTCTGGGGCACCGACTCGGCCACCGCCCCCACCAGATGTCCGGTGGCGAACGGCAGCGGGTCGCGATCGCCCGAGCGGTGCTGGGCGACCCCGGTCTGCTGCTCGCCGACGAGCCGACCGGGAACCTCGACACCACCTCCGGGGAGACCGTGATCGACCTGCTCCAGGAATTGCACCGCGGCGGTACCACGATCGTGGTCATCACCCACAACCTGGAGATCGCGCGGGCCCTGCCCTGCCAGGTCTGCATGCGCGACGGCCGGATCGTCTCCGACAGCCGCCCCGGGCACGTCACCACGGAGGCCGGAACATGACCGTTGCCCTGCGCCCGGCCCGGCTGCGCCCGCAGGACGTGGTCCGGGTCGGCACCGTGAGCCTGCGCACCCGACCGCGGCGGGCCTTCCTGTCCGCCCTGGGAATCGCCATCGGCATCGCGGCGATGGTGGCCGTCGTGGGCATCTCCGCCTCCTCGCGTGCCGGGCTGGACCGGACGCTGGCACAGCTGGGTACTAACCTGCTGACCGTCGAACCGGGGTAGAGCATCAACGGGACCCCGTCGAACTACCCGATCGGGCGGTGGCGATGATCGGGCGGCTCGGCCCGGAGACCTCCGTCTCCGCGATCGGCGAGATCAGCGATGCCAAGATCTACCGCTCCGACAAGGTGCCGTCGGTCGAGAGCGGCGGCCTGGCCGCCTACGCCGCGCGCACCGACCTGCTCACGACCCTCCGGGGAAAGGTCCGCTCCGGAACCTCGCTCAACGCGTCGACCGCGCGCTACCCGGCCGCGGTGCCCGGCTCCGTGACCGCACAGCGCCTCGGCTTCGACGGGCACCCCACCACCATCTACACCCGTACCCGCGAGGACCAGGTCACCGCGGTGGCCGCCGTGCTCGCCAAGACCGCCAACCCCGAGAACCCGTTCTAGGTGGGGGTCTCCCGCCCCTCCGACGTGCTCGTCGCCGAGCAGGTGACCGACAAGACGTTCACCGCCCTGCTGTTGGCGCTCGGCGCGGTAGCACTGCTGGTCGGCGAGGTGGGGGTGGCCAACACCATGGCCGTCTCCGTACTGGAGCGGCGTGCGGAGATCGGACTGCGCCGCACTCTTGGCGCCACCCAGGGCCACATCCGGCTGCAGTTCCTATCCGAGTCGCTCTTGCTGTCAGCCCTCGGCGGTACCGGTGGCGTCCTGCTGGGCGCTGCAGCGACCACGGCCTACGCCGTGACGCAGCTCTGGCCCTCGGTCGTCCCGCCCTGGGCGCTCGCCGCAGCCGTAGGGGCGACCCAGATCATCGGCGGCATGGCCGGCCTCTACCCAGCCGTCAGGGCCAGCCGCCTCCCGCCGACCGAGGCCCTGAGCTCTTGACGACCAGGTCCCACCATGTCGCCGTCACGGTCGGTCCGGCCGTTCGAGAGACCCTCCACGAACGGATCCGGGCCGCCGCGCCGTAGACATCGACCTTGTGCTCCCTGATCGCACGGGCCAGGTCGACGAGTGCGCCGTACGGGGGTTCCTGGGCCTCGGAAGCGGCAGCCATGCAGGCGACCGCGACCACGCACCCGTACAGCTCGTTGCGGTCGGGGAGCGGGCGGAGCCTGGTGAGCATGCGCGAGGGCAACCAGCCTCCCCATTCAAGGAATCATCGTGGGCATGACTCACGAACAGATGGCCGAGGCCCGGATCGAAGCAGTCCGGGCCGACCTCGGCGGCAACGCGGCGCTCGATCTCAGCGGGCTCCCGCTGGGCCATGTCCCCCAGGAGATCCGGGCGCTCACCGGGCTGGCCAAACTGGACCTGTCCGGTATGCGGCTGACCGCCGTGCCGCAGTGGCTGGGCGACCTGACCGGGCTGCGCTGGCTGAAGCTGGACCGCAACCAATTGGAGACCGTTCCGACCGCTCTGGGGCGGCTGACCGCGCTGAACTGGCTGAAACTCGAACACAACCAGCTGGTCGAGGTACCCGACACCCTGGGCCGGCTGACCTCGCTGCGCCGACTGGACCTCAACGCCAACCGGCTCGCCGAGATCCCGCCGCCCCTCGGACGGCTGACCTCGCTGCGCCGGCTCGACATCGGCCACAACCGGTTGACCGAACTGCCCTCCACCCTCGGACGGCTCACCGCGCTGCGCCGGCTGTCTGCCGGCCACAACCGGCTCACGTCCTTGCCCGCCGGCCTCGGGAGGCTGTCCGCGCTGCGGGTGCTCAACCTACGGTTCAACGAGCTGAGCGAGGTGCCCGAGAGCCTGGGCCGACTGACCGCCCTGACCGAATTGGTCCTGAGCGCGAACGCCCTCACCCGGGTTCCGGCGGCCGTGGAGCACTTGGCCGCCCTGACCAGCTTGGACCTGAGCAGCAACGCGCTGAGCGAGATCCCCGACGCTCTGGGCGGCCTCACCGCCCTCACCTCGCTGAACCTCAGCGCCAACCAACTCGACCGCCTCCCCGACCGGCTCGGCCACCTCCCCGCGCTGCGCGCCCTGTACCTGCGGAGCAACCCGCTCACCCGCCTCCCTGACAGCTTCGAGCGGTTGTCGGGGCTGACGGAACTGAACCTGTCCAGCACACTGCTCGCCGAACTACCGGAGGCCCTGCGCGGCATCACCGCGCTGGACGTGGCCAACACCCCGTTCGCCGCCGCACAGACGGACTGAGGCTCCCACGCACCGAGGGGCGGCCCCGAAGAAGCGGACACCGTTGGCGAATGCTCCTTCACTCAGCCCCACCGGATCTGTCCGGTGGGGCTGAGTGCTGCGAAGTGTGAGGTCCGGATGGGCGAGTGGGGGTGCCGGTAAGCCATGCGTCGAGGCGGACGAGGTTCATTCCGGCGGCGGTCAGTACGTGGTGCCGTGGGTCTTGGGGCGGCCTCGGTAGCGGGACTTGCGCAGGCCGAAGGCGCGGACGCCTTGAGCGATGGTGTCGTCGCCGAGGCGGTATTCCCGCACCCACATCTGCCGCAGGAACTCTACTGCGGGAAGCTTCCGCGCCAGGCGGGCCCATCGGCAGACCGGACGGAGCCCAGGACAGTCATGCCGACCTGTTCGGCATGCCCGGCCCGGGCGGCCCACCGGCTGGGGAACTTCGTGTCCGGCCGGGCAGAGCAGCGGTCGAACCACTCGGGTGGCGTTCGGCCGGCCAGTCACCGCGGGGCGGCCACGGCTGGCGCGTTCAGCGCGGCCCGCACTGTCTCGGCCACCGATTCCAGCCGGTTCAGATCTCCCGCTGCGGCCGGACATGGGTGCCGTCACTGCGCTGCCGCCCGCCGGCCTTGAACAACCCGGCCGCGCAGGCGTGCTCCAAGACAGCATCGGGCAACCGTGCCTCGGCACCGCACGCGATGAGCCGTTCACGGAACTCGCTGAGCACACAGAAGTCGAAGCCGGGACCGGTCAGCTCCAAGCCGAGGGCGTACGTCCGGTCGATCCCCGACCGCACCGCGTGCGCGGCCTGCCGGTCCGGCAGGCCCTCGGCGAACCGCAACACCGAGACCATCGCTGGCCTGCCCGGTGATGCCGCCAGCCGTCCCCGGCTGGGAAGCAGCCCCGCGAACTCTCGTCCGCGAAGACCGGGCCGAGAACGTCACGCACTCGAACAGCCAGACAGCCTTTCGGGAAAGCCGCACGAGCCACCCTCATCGTCTCCTCCGGCACATCCGCCGACACCTCAGGACGCAACGACACCGTCAACCCACCCCGAACACAACGTCGACCTGCCCCACCAAGGCGGCGGAACAGGCCGACGTCACGTCGCAAGGGCATTCGCCCACGGCGTCCGGAGAACCGGGGCCGCCCCTCATACGTCCCGAGCGGTCACCTGGGTACCGTGCCGCACCCCTGGTGGGTCGTGACCACGACGTTGACCGGCTGGGTCGGGAAGACCAGTTGGACACCGGCCGTCGGGTTCTGGGAGGTCACGATGCCCTCGGTCCCGTTGCAGTTCTTCTGCACGGAGGCGAACATCGCCCGGCCCGCCCCCGCGAGGAGCGCCGCCGCGTCCGCTTGGGCCATGCCCACCACGTTCGGGATCGTGGCCAGCGCCATGCCCTGGCCGTACAGTCCGGAGAACGAGTACGACGCGCCCGGGCTGGTGCCGGGGGCCATGCCCAGCGACACGTTGGTCACGGTGTCGAGCGGGTTGACGTTTCGCAGGCTCCCGTCGCTGCCCTGGGAGTAGAAGTTGCCGCCGAAACCGGCGGCCGCGGCGATGACGGCCGGGCTGGTCCCGGGTGCGTAGGTCACGCCCAGCTTCGTCGCCGCACCCGTTCTGGCGTCCACCCGGTACAGGCTCCCGTCGATGTGGTGGACCGCGGCGACCACCGGGCCGCCGGTCGCCGCGACGGTCGCCGCCGCGATGGCTGGGCTGGTCCCGGCCGCGAGCGGCACCTGGAGGTTCTTCGGGGCCCCGTCGGGGCCCACCACCCACAACGTTCCGCTGCTGCTGCCGTGGAAGGCCATCATGTGCCCGCCGGACAAGAGCGGGCAGATCGCCGGGTTGGTGTTCTGCGCCACCTGGAACCCCGTGGAGGACGGCGGACCCGTCGGGGGCACCTTCCAGATGGTGCCGTCGGTGTGACGGAAGACGATGGTGAACTCGGCGACGTTCGCGTACGACGCGGAGACGACCGGGCTGCTGCCGACCGCCACCGGCAGCCCCAGGTTGTGCACCACCCCCGCGACATCCACCGTGGTCAGAGTGCCGGAGCCCGACTGGACGGCGATCAGCACCTGGCCGGTGCGGGCCATCGCGATCGAGGGGCTGGTGCCGGCCTTCATCGGCTGCCTCAGGTCGGTGGCCTTCCCCAGCTGGTCGATCATCACCAGCGAGTTCGCCGCCGACTGGAACACCGTGATCGGGGGTCCGGACTCCGCCGGCGACGCCGACGCCGGACTGGTGTGGGGAGCCATCGCCTGCGCGAGGTTCTTCCCCGTCCCGCCGGCCTGGCCGTCCCACAGCTGCCCGGTGCTGGCCTGGACGAACACCGCGTTGCCGACGGGCTTGGGCATGGCAATGGTGAACGGAGCCGGAAGCACCAACTGGGTATTGCGGTCCGACGCGGTGCCCCGCCGGGCACTGGCGCGCTCCGTCGGGTCGTTGACGGCCAGCTCACGGGCGAGCGCCGCCAGTGCCTTGGGGTTGCTCAGGTCGCCGCCATTGCTCAGCGGCGCGTCGATGTCGACGATGGTGGTGAAGATCGACAGGGTCTTGTCCGAGCCGGCCGCCATTTCGATGATGCGGCTCTGGGAGGGCCAGTCGATGTGGGAGGCGGTGTTGATCTCCCAGAACCCCCCGGGAAGCCCGGTCACCAGGTCTGCGTAGTCCTGCTTGACGCCGCGCATATGGGCCTTGATGCCGTTGCGGTGGGTGTGGCCGTTGACCACCAGAACCACGTTGGGGTAACGCTGGAGAAGGACCTCGATCTGGTCGCGGTAAGCGTAGTTGTTCCCGACGATGTCACCGCTGGAATTGTTGATCGAGTCGATGGTGTGGTGGCAGAACAGGACGAAGAGCTTGTCCTTGACCCCGGACTGGGTGACAACGGACTTGTGGTCGTCCGCGATGTATTTGGAACTGTTGGCCTTGAGCTTCGACTCGAGCCACTGCAACTGGGTGTTCGGCATCCGGCCGCCTGCGTTGCCGTCGTAATTGACGGTGTCCAGGGCGATGAACTGGATGAGATCGGTGACGTCGGAGGGGATGGTGTAGTAGCCGGCCGGCAGGTCGGAGGTGAAGCCGTGGCCCACCGGCAGCCCGCTGGTCTTCCGGTGCTCCGCCCGGAACTCCGCGGCGTCGAGCATGCGGCGGTCGGGATCGGCGACGACGGTCCCGAAGGTGAATTCGCTGATGAGTTCGTTGATGTCCCCGGGACCGGGATCGGCCGGGAATTCCTTGACGGAGGCGGAGCCGTCCGGCTTCCGGCTGCCTGTCGCGTAGCCGGAGATGTCGTCGACGATGCAGCCGACGAGGCCGCCGGGATGGACGGGGTAGTTGCCCTGGATCTCACCGTCGTGGTTGCCCATGGCGGCGTACCAGGGCATGCCCAGGCCGGTGGTGGTGTAGGGGACGCGGGCGGCGGCCAGCAGGCCGGGAACGGCGGGGAAGCCGTACAGCATCTGGTACTGGTCGGCGATGCCGTTGGGGTCCCTGCCGGCCTGCGGGTACCAGTAGGAGGGGTCGTGGACGGTGCCGGACGGGCCGCCGAACAGGTTGGAGACGCTCTGTTCCAGGCCGATCTGGCCGGAGTCGGCGCGCAGGTCGTAGCCGCCGTCGAGCAGTCCGATGTACCAGCGGGTCTCGTTGTACTGGCAATTGTCCACCATGTCGCCAGTGACCAGGGTGAGCGCCATCGGCAGCGTCGTCCTCGGGCCCCGGCCGATCTGGCGCAGCGACCGGCACATGGCGTCCACCAGGTGCGTGGACAGGAACTCCTGCGGCCGGTACGCCGAGTCCGTCGGGTAGTCCTGACTGTTGGGCAGGTCTGCCAGCCGGTCCAGGAATTCGGTGCGGCCCGGCGACTGGTCGTCCACCACCTGCATGTCGGTCATGTGGCCGAACGCCAGCAGCGCCAGGTCCACCGCCGGGGCCGTCGGGACCGAGCCCATCGTCCGCACCAGAAAGGGCTCGCCCGCGCCCATCGTCAGCTTGCGGTACCCGAGGCTGTTGGGCACGCCCGGGAGCACCGTCTGATCGAGCGTGGTCGGTGCGGTCAGGCCGCCGACGTCGGCGGCGGCACGCAGTGCGGTGGCCGCGTCGGCGGTACCACTGAATCCTCTGAGGCCGATGGCACTGGCCACCACGCCTGCGGCACCCGCGAAGAGTAGGTTGCGGCGGGTTAGCGTCACGTTGTTCTCACTTTCATCACCTCAATCGGTGATGTTGTCCGATGGTGCACTCCGTTTTTGCCTTCACACCGTCGCTCCGGCCGGCGGCGCGCCCCCTCCTGTAGTGCTCCTCAGTGCGTGTGCTCGTCCGGCATGCCCTCGCGAGTGTCGACCTCGTTGCCGTGGGTGTCGCGAACGGCGACCCGCCTCATCAGGAGCCGCATCGCCTTGGCCCGGCGGATCTCGCCCACCAGCGCCGTGTGACCGCCGAGCTGCATCGTCTGGTCGAAGTAGGTCTGCGGGGAGACGCTGACCCTCTTGGCGCGGTGGACGATCTCGGCGCGGTACTCGTCCTCGGTGACCTGGACCCCCTCGGTGTCCGCGACGGTGTCCAGGACGATGTGGCTGCGGGTGCGCTCCTCTGCGGTGGCTGCCATCGCCGCGCCGATCTGCTCGGCGGTCTCGCCGCGCTCGGCGAGGTGGTCCTCCAGAGAGACACCCAGCTTCTCCAGTTCGGCGAGCATCCACCGGCTGCGGTGCTCGACCTCGTCATGGACCACGTTCGCCGGAACCGGCACCTCGGTGCGGGCGACGATCTCGCGGAGCACCAGGTCGCAGGCCTTCCGCAGCTGCTCCGTCCGCTTGCCGCGCAGCAGCCGGTCGCGCAGCTCGCGCCGCAGGTCCACCAGGGTCGGCCGACCGGCCGCCCGTACCGCGAACGCGTCGTCCACCTTGGGCAGTCGGCGCTCCATGACTGCGACGACGCGTACCTCGAGGTCCGCATCCCGTCCCGACCACGGACCAGTGACGAGCGGCACCTGCACCACAGCCACACCACCGGACCCCAGTCCAGTGACCGCCGTGTCCAGCTGGGCGGGAAGCTTCTCCAAGTCGACCGCGTCCTCGTCGAGTTCGTCGGGTAGCCGGTGGGAGCCGACGTAGTGGATCACCCCGTTCTCCCCGCCGAACGGCACCGCCGCTCCGTCCACCGTGAGGCTCAGTTCGATCTGTGCGGCGTCACCGTCCCCTGCGGGCCGGTCGGCCTGCGTGAACGCCGCCAACTGATGCCGCAACTCGCTGATCTGCGCCTCGACTTCGTCCGCGGCCACCTCGACCGGGTCGACGGTCACCTCCAGACCGGTGATGTCCGGCACGGTGACCGCGGGGCGCACGTCCACGACGGCGGTGAATCGCAGCGGCTCACCGTCGCGGAACAGCTCGACCTGCGCCGTGGGGCGCCCCATGAGGCGCACGTCGTGCTCGAAGGCGGTGGAGTGGACGGCGGCCAGGACGGTCCGCTCCAGCTCCTGCGGCAGCACGAAGGTCCCAAGACGCTGGTCGATGGCCTGGAAGGGGAGTCGGCAGGCGGGCCACCGCTCCCCGTCCGTGCGCGCCGCCACCTGTCTGCAGACGTCCCGCAGCCCGGCGGACCACTCGGAGACGGGCACTTCGACCGCCATTCGGATCCGTGTCGGATCCAGCTCTTCCACACGACCAGCCACGTGGTTACTCCTCGGAAGTCCTACGGACAGCAGCACTTCGGGTACGTTCCACATCGTTCCCTCTCAGACCCCGGCGGCGTTCCGGCGTGCAGGCAGACGTCACCGTCTTCGGGCGCGGGGCGTTTCGGGGTACGAGCCGAAGGAGGCTGGGGAGCTCTCCCTGGGATGTTCAGCGGATCATCTCGGCCCCGTCGCGCAAGAAACTCTCGCGATGGGGCCGCCGAGCAAGACTTCACATCGACCATCGAATGCGGCGTGTGCGGCGGGCAGGTGAGCGCTGCGGATGCCCGGCTTCTGCCGGGCGGCCATCGGCTCGGCCCTCACCGCGGCGGGAGGGCTCCGCTGACCCGCCGCCAGGAGGCGATCGTCCGTTTGTAGGCGTCCGGCATGGTGAGCGCCGGAACCTCGTCGTAGGAGAAGAGCCCGAGTTCCTTGTGCTCGTGGGACACCCGGCAGCGGAGTGATGACCGTCCAACCGCCCTGCCCGGCGTGCGGGTGCGGACGGACTCGCCATAACGACGACAGTCGATCCGCGACCGCGGCGCGATCCGCTTCGGAGACGAGCACGACAGCGTGGCGTCCAGCACGGGCAGGATCTGCTTCATCGCCAGTGGGTGGCTGAAGAGGTCGTCAGCAGCATCCCACTCCTCACACCTGCACGACGACCTTACGACCCGTCAGGCGGGGAAGGTCGGGGCGGGACGCCCGCCGGGAGGGCTGCTCAACGGCGTCAGGGTGGGCGGCCGAGCCGGTCGCAGACCTACCTCGCACGGAGGGCGGAGTGTCCGTCGACCGTGGTGGACCTGGTGGCGATGGGCGGTGCCGGATTGCCCGAGAAGACTGCATTGCATGCCATTGGCGACTGCGCATAAGAAGATGTCTTACGTGGTGAGCTTGGCGAGTTTCTTGTGGTACGTCAGGTCGGCGGCGAGGCCGAGGAAGGCGAGGAAGTGGCTGCCTTTGCGTTCGTACCGGACGGTGAGGCGGCGGTAGCCGAACAGCCAGGAGATGGATCTCTCGATCTTCCAGCGGTGGCGTCCGAGTCGTTCGCGGGACTCGACGCCTAGACGGGCGATCCGGGCGGTGGTGCCGCGTTTCCGCAGCCGGAGCAAGACGTCGGCGGAGTGGTACGCCTTGTCGGCGCGGAGTTTGCCGGGTCGCCTCCGGTGGGGTCCGCGGCGGGTGAGGTGACCCCCGGAGTGTGGACACAGGGGTTCATGCTGCGAGTGAGAGTTTGGCTTTCTTGTGGTGCTGCTGTTCGAACTCCATCGGGGAGAGGCAGTTCAGCGCGCTGTGGCGTCGGCGGGCGTTGTAGTAGGTGAGCCACTGGAAGATCTCCAGCCTCGCCTGACGGAACGTCGAGAACAGCTTCCGGTGCATCGTTTCTCGTTTCAGGCCCTGCCAGAAGCTCTCGGCGAGGGCGTTGTCATAGCTCGAGCCGACCCGGCCCATGCTCCTGCGGATGCCGTACCGGTCGCAGACCTGGGCGAACGCGGCCGAGGTGTATTGCGATCCGCGGTCCGCGTGGAAGATCACTCCGGCGACGTTGCCGCCGCGGACCCTGACCGCTGCCTGGAGCGCATTGATGACGAGCTCGGCCCGCATGTGCGGGGCCATCGACCAGCCGAGTACCGGGCGGAAGCGGATGTCGATGACGCAAGCGAGGTAGAGCCACGCGGCTCCGATCTGCACGTAGGTGATGTCGCCGCACCACTTCTCGTCCAGAGTGCCGGCGGTGAAGTCCCGCTGGACCAGATCTGGCACCGCCGGCGCGAGCGGTCCGGGACCGTGGTCCGTTTCTTCTTCCGCAGGTGGCGGCCGACGATGCCGTGCTTGCGCATCAGCCTGGCCACCCGCTTGCGGTTGACCGTGTGACCGAAGCCGCCCAGTTCGGCATGGACTCGAAGCGCGCCGTAGTTACCGAGGTGTTCGGCATGGATCTCGCGGATCTCCTCGACCAGGACGTCCTCGGCTCCCTGCCGCTCCGACCGCTCCTGGTCGCCGGCGATCCACCGGTAGTAGCCCGAGCGGGAGACTTCCAGCACCCGGCATATCCGCTTGACGCCGAACATCCCGGCGTGGGCGGAGACGAAGTCCCAAGCGGCGGTCTTCACTTCATCTCCCGCGCGAAATAGGCGGCTGCCCGTCGCAGGATCTCCCGCTCGAGCTGCCAGTCCTTCTCCGCCTTGGCCAGCCTGGCGTTCTCTGCCCGCAGCCGGGCCAGCTCGGCCTCGGTGTCCTGCGACGCGCCGGAGGCGACCGGACGGTCTTCGGCGTCACGCACCCAGGTCCGCAGCGTCTCGGGATTGACGTTCAGATCGGCCGCGACGTCCCTGAACGTCCGCCTGCCTGCCGAAGCCCGCCACAACGCGATCGCGTCGGACCGGAACTCCGCACTGTACTTCGAGGGCCTTGCCACATGGATCTACACCTTCCAGGATCGACAAGATCCATTGTCAGGTGTGTCCACACCACGGGGATCGCCTCACACCGTGCAATACCTGCTCACCGCTCAAGGGGCAGGCCTGACCGTCGACGGCCAGTTCGGCCCCGCCACTGCCAGCGCCGTCCGCGCCTTCCAGACCGCCCACGCCCTCACCCCTGACGGCACCGTCACCCCCGCCACCTGGCAGACCCTGGTCACGACCGTGCAGCAGGGCGCGTCGGGCCCCGCTGTCCGTGCCGTCCAGGCCAAACTGGTCGCTCGCGGCAACTCCTTGACCGTCGACAGCCAGTTCGGCCCGGCCACCGCCGACGCCTGGCAGACCCTGGTCTCCTGACCCGGGCCCTCCCAGGGCCGACCGCCCACGCCCGCCTGGCTCGGCTCTGCCACGGAGATCACCTGCCGCCGGAACCACGTGGTTCCGGCGGCAGGCTGGGCGTGGGCGTTCGGCCGACCGCAACGGCGTCCGGTCCGGAACGTTGTCCCGCGTCGCGTGGATCACATGGCGCCTTCGGCGTCACGCGTTCTCCCCCGCGGCGGCCTGCAGTTCGGCGAGCCGCTGACGAGCCCGTTCAAGCAGCTTCCGAGGACTGTCGGTCTTGGGCGCCGCGTGGACGAATCGCCGGTAGCAGTCCGCTGCCCGCCCGGTGCGGCCAGCGGCGTCGTGGCACACCCCTTCCCAGTAGTGGGCGGTATGCGCATCCGGGTCGAGCCGTGCGGCCTTGCGCGCTGCCGCGATCGCGAGTGCCAGATCGCCTTCTCCCAACTTCTCGCGGTGCTCAGCCATCGCGGCCGCGTACTCCAGCAGCGCGCCGATGTCCTCGGGCGCCGTTCGGACGGTGTCCGCGGCGCTGGAGAGCCGTTGCCGGACCGCCAGCGCCGCTCGGCGTGCCCGCCCACACTTGGGGCACCGTCCGGGCGGCCCCGCCGCCGCTGACAGCCGCAGATCCTCGTACCAGTACCGCTGCTGTTCCGCAGGCCACACGAACGCTGTACCGCACTCCCGGCAGCGAAGCCCCTGATTCACGTAGAAGTACTTCGGGGGACGGCAGTGCGAGCAGAACCGGCTCTGCCGTGACGGGTCGCCGCGTACGGCTCCCTGCGCCAGGTCGGGCCGGAACTTCAGGTCGTAACCGTTCGGGAACCTATAGGGAATCATCCCGTAGAGCTGATGTTCCACCAGTTGGAAGCCACCGCCCCGGCGGCTGGCTCTGTCGCCCCGCAGACGACGGATGAGTATTTTCAGCACCAGCATTTTCGGGCCGCACCGCAGCCTTTCAGCGATCAGTGTGACGGGTCGGACACCCGACCGTCCCCGGAGCGGCTACGGCACGATCGACGTGTAAACCTGGCCGTCAACTCCCCAGGAGATGAAGTTCTCCTGTGTGTTGATGCACTGCGCCAGAAATGGGGACGATACAACCGGCCCGCATCCGATATCAGGACGGTTCACGATCACCGTGGTCAACTGGTACAGGTCAGCCACACGGAACGGAACGAAGGGGGTGGACTGTCCGACGCATCCGCCCTTCTTCGGGTCGGGCGGGTTGATAAAAGAAGTCGGGCCGGCATGATCCGCTAGAGAAATATCGCTGATCCATATTTCGTATTTCTGGCCGTTCTGGTTGCAGTTGTTCACGAAGTAGGAGTTGATCCTCCTCACGGTGTCCATGCTGGTGCTTGCACCAGGGGCCATCGGGCGGCCGGTGTCAACGAGCCGACCGCCGTCGGTGACTGTCCACAGATGGCCATTGGTGCCGTGGTAGGACATCTCGAAATTAGCGGCACCCAAGGCGATGAACTGTGCGGCGATCGAGGGGCTGGTGCCGTGGGCGACGGGCAGGTTGGCGGAGTTGCCGCCCGGGACGTTGCGGTTGCCACCGTCGCCGACCTCGGCGAGGTTGCCGTCCCAGGAGTTGATAACGGTCTCGTAGCCGCCGTTGCGCAGCCCGGTGATGGACGGACTGGTGCCCGGCCACATGGTGGCGGTGGTGTCGGTGGTGACGCCGGCGGAGTCGTAGGTGATCAGGTGGTTGGTGGTGTCGCCTTCGAAGGCGATCTTCCAGCCTCCTGATGGGCTGGCGGCTATGGACGGGCTGGAGGCGGGGATGTGCCCGATGGGGTGGGAGGTACCACCGGGGATCCCGGCGTCCTGTGAATACAGTTTGCCATCGGAGCCGACGAACGCGATCTCGTAACCACCGAACCCCAAGTGCACGATCGCCGGACTCATTCCGGTGTTCATAGCCGAATCGGTCTCGATCGCCGTACCGTCGGAGTCCAGCGTCCACAGCCGGCTGTCGGGCGCCTGGAACGCCAGCATCCAGTGACCGCTGTCGTCCGACGCGATCGCCGGGCTGGTGCCCGGCTGCACCCTCCGACCTGTGCTCTTGAAGATGGCCTGCTCCGGAGTGGCCAGATCGAGCATCCCGTTGCTGTCCTGGATCGCCCATTGGGCACCGCTGACAGCAGGAGTCGTCCCAGGCGCCATCGCGGGGTTGAATCCTGCTCGCGTGACCGCGTCGAAGGGGGAATCACGGTACGAGAAAGTTCCCCCGGGAGCCTGATAAGCGACGCTGTCCGGCTGTACGACGATACCCGAATCTGCCGTCGCGTTCGGAACTCCCAGCATCGTCGCAGCCAGCGCCGCACCACAGGCCAGTCCAACCCGGGTCATCGAGCGCATGGGATTCCTGGATCCCTGAGAACGAACTCTTCGTCTCAACATTATTTTTCGAACCTTATCGGTAGAGTGAAAATCACCGTGGCGAAAGACTCCTGCCCCTGCGGCAGTCCATAAGTCCGGCCGCCTCCCGTGTCCAGTGGACAACGAGGCAACCGCGCAATTGAAAGGCGTTCCACGACGTTCCATCATCCGATCGGATTTTGAACGCTCCCTCGAACGCCGTCATCCGACACATTCCGTCGACAATCCTGCCCGCGCCGACCGGTGACGCTCCTGCTCGAAATGGGAACAGCACAGAACGCACCGGAACGCAGGTGATACGCCCGCGCTCCAGCCCCAGCCAGCCACGACATGACCGGCTTGACCTTCGAATCCCGCAACATCTCGGTGCGGAACAACGGCGTCCGGTCCACCGCCGCTCCCGTGACTGCGGACAGCCTCACCGGTCCGGACTTCTCCTGCCCGGACCCTGTCTTTCAGAGGGCGTTGAGTCCCGTTCCGGATGATCTGGCGTCACCAGTTCGTTAGTGATGGGACGGTTCCGTCCGAGCGTCATGTCGTGTGCATGATGGGGTTGTTGGCGTGGAACGGATGCCGTACTCAGCCGACTTGTCCGACGAACAGTGGGCGTTGCTCGAGCCGCTGGTCACCGCGTGGAAGCAGGAGCGGGTGGCACGGTCGGCGACCGGTGATCCGAGCTCCTGCGACCTGCGGGAAGTCGTGAACGCGCTGCTCTACCAGAACCGGACGGGCTGTCAGTGGCGGCTCCTGCCACCCGACTTGCCGGCCTGGTCGGCGGTGTTCTACTACTTCACTCTGTGGCGCGAGGATGGCCTAGATAGGCGGATCCAGGAGATCCTGCGCTGCCAGGTGCGGGAGCGGGCCAGACGATTAGAGGACCCGTCCCTGGTGATCATCGACACCAGTCCGTCCGCGCGGCGGCCGGGGTGCCGAAGGCGACGACGGGACTGGACGCGAACAAGAAGACGCCGGGCAGGAAGCGTGGACTCGCCGTCGACATTTTGGGCGTGATCATCGGTGTGGTGGTCCTGCCGGCCAGTGCGCACGACAACGAGGCCGGCATCGCCCTGCTGGACCAGGCGCCCGAGCGGTGCGGGATGCGCCTGGAGAAGGCCCTGGTCGACCAGGGCTTCAAGGACGCCGTGATCATCCACGGCGCGGTGAACGACATCACCGTCGAAGTGGTCCGCCGCAACCCCGACGACCAGGGCAAAGCCTTCGTGCCACAGCCCATCCGGTGGCGGGTGGAACAGGTCAATGGGACCCTCATGCTCCACCGCCGCCTCGCCCGCGAATACGACCACCGGCCCGACAACGCCGCCTCCCGCGTCTACTGGGCCTCCACCGCCGGCATGCTCCGCCGTCTCACCACCACCACCCCCACCAGGCGAGACGCCATGGAGCTGGCCGCGTGAACGTCACCGAACTCCTTGGAACTCCTCAGCGAACAGCACGAACAGGCCAGCGCGCACAGGCGACCTGCGACAGCAGCTCCAGGAGCTGACCGCAGCCCTCACCGAGGCCGAGGGCCGACTCGCCGAGCTGGCTACCACCCGGAAGAACATCGCGAGCCTGATCCCCGCCCAAGGCACACCGCCGACCCAGCCGACCGCTGACACCTACCAACGGATCCTGACGCTGTTCAACGAGCACCCCAAACAGCCGTTTCGCGCCCGCGAGCTCCACGAATTGCTCGGCCTGCCCACCGGCGAGGCCACGGTGAACGTCACCCGCTCCCGCCTCGGGCGACTCGTCCGCCAAGGCATCCTCATCCAGCCCGGACGCGGCCAATACGAGAAACGGACTTAACGCCCTCTTAGGCAAGGGCCCCAGGCGCAGGGCGGCGCCCGGCGGTGTTCCGCCGGGCGCCGCGTGGTGCGGGGTGTTACTTGGCGAGAGTGGCGTTCGTGTTCTTGGCGAGGACGATTCCGGTGTCGTGGCCAGCGTTCTCGTCCGAGGAGGCGGTCCGCAGGTGGTCGCCGGTGCCGTGGAAGGCCATTTCGAAGCCGCCGCCGGGCAGCGCCACGATGGTGGGGCTGGTGCCGGGGGCGATGGGGAGGTTGTTGGCGACGTTGCGGTTGCCGCCGTCGCCGACCTCGGCGAGGTTGCCGTCCCAGGCGTTGATGACGGTCTCGTAGCCGCCGGTGGCCAGAGCGGTGATGGCTGGGCTGGTCGCGGGCCACATGATGGCCGTAGTGTCGACCGTGGTGCCGTGGGAGTCGTAGGTGACCAGGTGGTTGGTGGTGTTGCCCTCGAAGGCGATCTTCCAACCGCCGTTGGCGTCGGCGGCGATGGCCGGGCTGGAGGCGGGGATGTGGCCGATGGGGTGCGAGGTACCACCGGGGATCCCGGCGTCCTGCGAGTACAGCTTGCCATCCGAGCCGACGAACGCGATCTCGTAGCCGCCCGTCGACAGGTGCGCGATCGACGGACTCGTGCCGGTGTTCATCGCGGAGTTGGTCTTAATAGTGTTGCCCGCCGAGTCAAGCGTCCACAGCCGGCTGGTGTCGTCCTGGAAGGTGACCATCCACCCACCAGCACTGTCCGCCGCGATCGACGGACTGGTACCAGGCCACAACTTGTGCCCGGCGTCGGTGCCTTTGGCGCCACTCTTGCCCGCCAGCCACAGGTTGCCGTTGGTGCCGACGAACGCGGTCTGGTAGCCGCCGTTCGACAGACGGACGGTGGCAGGGGTGGTGCCAGCCTTGATGACGGCGCCCAGGTCCTGAGCGAAGCCGTCGGTGGCCGGGGAGGAGAGGTGACCAGCGCTGTTCTGGTAGGCGAAGTGGTCGAAGGTGGTCCAGCCTTCGAAACCGACGGGGGTACTGGCCTGCCCGTGGGTGTTGAGGCCGCCGGTGGAGTAGTTGCGGACGGTGTTGTTGGCGGCGTCGAGGCCGACCAACTCGATGCCGCCAGCGCCGCCGCCTTCCTTGACCGCGGAGACGGCGTGGACAGTGCCGGGAATCTGAGTCCAGGAGGTGCCCTGGTTGAGCGTCTGGAAGGTGCGATTGGCGGCGTCTGTGGCGAAGAGGTTGACGCGACCGCTCGAGTCGGTGCTCATGGTGACGGCGGTGAGTGACCCGGTGTGGGGGACCGCGGTCCAGGTGGTGAAGGTGTTGGCGTTGGCGCCGGTCTGCTGGGCGTGGAAGGCGCTGCCGGAACTGTTGACGCCGAACAGCTCGACCTTGCCGTCCTTGTTGGTCACCGCGGAGACCTGGGTGAGTGCGCCGTCCACGGTCGTCCAAGGAGTCCAGTTATCGACCGAGGGGACGGCCGGGACGGGTGCCCGCGAGGAGACGTAGTCGCCGTTGACGATCTGCTGGGTGGTGAGGATGGTGCCGGCGGTGGAAGTTCCGATGACCTGCAGGCTGCCGTTCTGGTTGCGGGCGACCCCGATCGAGTTGAACGTCCCGCCGCCGAGGCGGGTCCACGGAGACCAAGTGCCGTCATTGCCGGCGGTCAACTGCCAGCGCAGGTGGATGTTGCCAGTGTTGTCAAGGCCGAACATCTCGACACGGCCATCGCTATTGGTGGCGGAGGCCACGGACTTCAGGGTGACGCCGGCAGCGCTCTTCCAGCCGCCGAAGGTGGCAGCACCGAGGTTACCGTCATGGTCGGGAGTGAAGGCACCCAAGGCGACCGCACCCGAGACCGGATCAACCGTGACGGTCTCGATCGGCTTGAACACCTCGTCGCTGCCCGACTCGACCGCGGTGGCGACCTTGGAGCCCACCGGGGACGCGGCCGGCATCAGCTGACTCAGCGCAGCTGTGGCGAGCGGGGAACTCGTGGAAGCCACTGCCTGGTCGCTGGCGATGGTGTAGTCGCTCAGCGTGGGCATGGTGACGTGGAATCCGTCGTACGACCCCGTCACGGTGAAGGGGTTCGACCCGATGTTCCCGGTCGTGGTGGCCGGGACAAGGGTCGCGGGGTTGGTCGGGAACGGGATCTGGTAGCCGAAGCAGTGACCGATCCCGTCCACTTCGCCCGGGTTCAGAGTCCGGCCCGAGATGGGGAAGACACCGCACTTAGGGGCCTGCTTGGCCACGACCTCCTGATTGGCCTGGATCAGGTCCGTGGTCAGGATGTCGGTGTGCTGGCCGGCCTTGGCAGAGGCGAAAAGGGCGATCGGGCCGACGATGTTGAGGTCGAAGCCCAGCTGGTCCTGCGCCTTCGGGGTCTGCTCTGCGGGAATGTCGGCCTTGACGTCGGTCACCGTCTTGACGGCCATGTTCACGAAGGCAGCGAGCTGGTCCGGGGTCATCGTGTCGATGTTCTCGAACTGCTCGACGGTCAGATCGGCCTCGGAGTTCACGTTCGCCGTGACGACCGCGTCGATCTGACCAACGATCTGGGCCTGCGCTTGAGCGATCGCCGCCTTGATCGCGTCGAGTTCCGACGGTGGCTTGTTGCCAAGAACGTACAAGTTGAACAGCTGGTAAAAGGTCTGAATCTTACCCACATACCCCTGCACCGCAGCGGCATCGCCCAGGATCGTCCCCACCGGGCTAGGAGCAGCGGCGTGGGCGGGCGGAACCAGGGCGATCGACATCGCCGCGCTCATTGCGACCGCTGTGGCAGCGCTCACGAGCCGGGAAGCACGATTCATTCGCTTGCGCATTCGAGTCCTGTCTGAATTGCTAGAAGCATACGAATTTTGTGCGTGCCAACCCGTTCCATGCCCGTTCCAGCTGGCGCCGTCGGCTTGAAGCCGACAAGCGTCTGCATCCCCTCAAGATCCAAGTTTCCGCTTCCGTTTGCTCGGACCCAACGCTCTCCACACCTTGAACCCGTCGAAGACCGTCAGACTCCCGGTCAGGGGCACCGGATCGCAGGTCATCGTCGCCCGCTGACCAACCCGTACTCTGCCGCGTCACCGCTGGTCAGCCGACGGGGAGCCTTGAGTGTTCGCGTGCGAGATCGCCATGCGCACAGCACGCACACCTGCCGCCCTGAACGCGGACTCGCTGGAGTCGACTTCATGCCAGCGGGCCTGTGTGAGCACGGCTTTGGTGCCGAAGGCGGTCGAACACACCGATGAAGGAGGCCTTCACAGGCGGCGTCGCGAGACAGTTCCTGTCTGATGCCGGCCGCCGCGGCCTCACCGCACTCGGGCGGGAGCCCGGCCGGATCGACCAGGTTGACGAACTCGAGTATCTCGCCGCTGTCCGGCAGTGGTTCGAAGTCGACAGTGATCTCGGCGAACACGCGGCCCGCTCCCGTGAGCGGGCTGTGCCGGACCCGCACGCCGCGCACTGCCCGGGAAATCCTGCGGGCAGTCACCGGTTCTTCGGCCGTGGGCGTTTCACTCTCCGTGCAAGGTTTTCCGGCAACCTTCGCGCTGGCAGCTGGATGACTCCGACCTACGGTGAACCGTTCGTCAGCAGGAGAAAGAAGACGTCGTCCCGGTGGGCGAGCGTGGCGCCATCGGACGCGCCACCGTCGAAGCAGGCCAGGTCGGGACAGGGCGTCCCGGCCCAGTACCCGGTCGGCCGTTCCGAACGCCTTGCGCAGGAAGGCCGTGATCGTCTCCGCGACGCGTTTGTCCTCAAGATGATTGCGATACGGGCTGAACGCCTCGCACAGCATCCTCCGGCCCGAGAGCTCCTGGAACATCCACTTTCGAAGGCCATCCCGTTCGGCCTCGGCCGCTCCCCCCTCGGCAGCCCCTCACCGCGCCTCGATCCGCACCGACCGGTAGCGGCGGGGGGAGCAGTCGGGCAGCCGGGCGGGGCGGGCTTAGGGGGCAGGGTGCGCGGAGACCACGCCGGGTACCAGGTAGCGGCAGACAGGGCACCACCACACGTCCGCCGGGAGCCCCGGCCCGGGCGGCACCGGTGGCCGGGCATCCAGCCGCACGGCGGCCACGCCTTGCGCCGGGCAGCGGGCCCCCGGAGTGCGCTCGGCGCCGGACCGGCCCTGGTCGTGCAGGTAGCGGCCCTGCTGCTCAAGACGCCCGCACACCGGGCACCACCAGGCCCACAGTGGCGGCGCCATGATGACAGGCGGCGGCGCTGCCCACCGGCGGGCGGACTCCACATCGAACGGGAACGGCTCCCCGGGGTCGTCGACGTCGGGGTCGGGCCAGGTGGGGTCGGTCATCGCTCTCCTCCTCATCGCCGGGCATCAGCAGTCTGCACGACGATGCGAAGTGCCCCGGCCAGACGCGGACCGATCGGGGCACCCGATTTGCCGGTCCGCACCGGCGAGCTCCTTCCCACACGCCCTGGAACCGACCGCCCAGCGTCGGCGGCATTTTTCACTATATAGTCTGACAACACCGATTTCGTTGATAGTGTGCCCGGCCATGTGCTCACCGATACCGAACTGAACCTTCTCCATGACTTCCAGGGCAGCGTCGACGACTGGTACGCCCCGGGCTTCGAACTGTGCGACTTCGGCTGCGGGAGTGGCGGCTATCCCGAAGTGGCCGACCGCCTCCGCGTCTTCGCCCTCGCCAACGAGTCCGGTTCCACCTACGCGGTCTGGCTGCTCGACGACCGTGCCGATCTCGCGCAACTGCCCGTGGTATTCCTCGGCGACGAGGGTGGCGTTCACCTTGGGGCTCGCGACATGCGGCAGTTCTTCCGGATCGTCGCCTCCGGATGGACACCCTCCGCAAACTGGAAGGCGATCGGCTACACCGACGACCGGGGAACGGACGCCGGTCAGGGCTTCTGGCCAGCGAACGCGGCGTTCCGCGCATGGCTGCGCCGACACTTCGGTCTTGAGGCGGCAGAAGACCCCAACTCTGTCGCCGTCCTGACTCACTGGCCCGACGCCCCCATACGGAGCGCACCTGGTGGGCTCCCGCCGCGGCGCTGCCGCGCATGTTCGGTAGGTTGCTCGTTTGAGTTCCTGGCCTGGTGCTGTTCGGTGTGGGGGTCGGCGGTGGGGTGGGTTCGTGGCAGGGGTGTGGTGGGCGATCGGCAGGCCACCGATGAGTTTGGCTGGTACGTCGAGTCGTACACAGCACAACGAATTCTTACGGAGAGGGTCAGTCCCATGACTGAGTTGAACGCGGGGCGTGTCCGGCAGGCGATCGTCGAGCAGACTCGGCGTCTGGCGGAATCAGCGGTCGCGGCCGGGCCTGAGGCCGCTGTGCCGACGGCCCCGAAGTGGACCGTTCTTGATCTGGTCGCGCATGTGGGTCAGACCCAGCACTGGGTCGCGGAGATCATCGAGCGGCGTATCACCGATCCTTCGCAGCTGCCCGGGGAGATGGCTGTCGTCCCCGTTGATCCTCGCGAGTGGCTGGCGTGGCTGTCGGAGTCCGCGCAGCGGGTCGCGGGCGCGTGTTCCGATGTCGCGCTTGATGCGCCGGTGTTCAATCCCGCGGGGGACGGGCGGCCGGGGGCGCGGTTTTGGATGTCCAGCATGCTGAACGAGGCGGTCGTTCATGGCGTCGACGCGGCCGGCGCGGCGGGCCGTCCGGCCGATGTCGAGGCTGACATCGCGGCCGCGCTGGTCAGTAACCATCTGGCGATGCTGACGTCTCCCACGTGGGAGATGCAGCGGTCGGAGTCCGCTCACGCCATTCGAGGTACCGGGCAGAGGTTGCAGTGGGTGGCTACCGATATCGCGGACGGTGCGGGTGCCTGGTTCGTCGAGCGGCGGCCTGATGGGGCGGTGTGGATGCCCGGTGTCCGGCCGGCGGATGTGACGGTGTCGGGCCCGGCGCGATCGCTGCTGCTGGCCTTGACCCGGCGGCTTCCTCTTGTCGGCGGTGAAGCCGCCGGTGTCCGGGTGGAGGGCGAGGTCGGCCTTGCGCAGCACTGGCTCGACAACACTGCGCATGTCAGCGGCTGACCGGTCCTGAGGGGTGCCCATCGTCACGGCGAAGGGCGCGGCTGAAGGTTGTCTTGCGTGTGGTGTTCCGGTGGGGGGTCTCACGGAACACCGGCCGGCGGGGACAGCGTTCGGGTTCTGTAGGGCGGCAGGGGTGTTCTGGGCGGGTCAGTGCCGGGGGTCGAGCTGGTCGAAGGGCTGGCGTATCGCCCGGTCGGTCAGCAGGTGTCGGTGGGCGTCGATGACGACCGAGTCCTGCGACCAGGTCCGCCACATGCGCAGGCAGGTGCTCGTGCCCGCGCCGAGTGGTGTCTGTCGTCCATGGACGTCGTGCAGGGAGTAGCCCTCCGACGCGGGGTCGCGGACCAGCAGGCCCCGCTGGTCGTCTTGGTATTCGACTTCCCAGATCAGGTTGCGGCACAGCGGGCCGGCGATCGGATCTTCGAACCAGCGCTCGCGCCACAGCGGCAGTGTCATCGATGCCCCGTCGTCCAGCAGGTGCAGGAGTTCGGCGCGCTCCTCCTCGATCCACGCGTCGAGGTCCTCGCGATGGCGGTGGAGCGCTGCGTAGCGCTCGGGTTGGCGTGTGCGGACGGCCTGCTCGATCTCTGCGCGGTCCCGTGGGGGACAGCCGTCGGCGTCGCGGAACTCCAGTGTGGCCTGTCCGTGCGGCAGTACCGTGAACACGGCGGTGGACCGGCCGTCCGACACGGCGGCAAGTGCGCCGGACCGGCTCGCCCGGATCGCTGCGAGGGCGCTGCCGGCGTATTCCAGGACTTGCCGGCGGTCCTGTTGCCAGTATCGCGTCTGGGGTGGGGGTGGGACGGTGCCGTCGTCGGCTGCGAGGGCCGAGAGCGCGGCGTAGGCGGCTCGGATCAGATCGGGTTCGGCTGCCGGGTCCCCGAGGTCCATGGCCGGGTCCGGTGCCAGGGACGTCAGGTCGCCGCCGAGCCGGCGCACGATGGCACCCAGCAGCCGGATCGGCCGGGGTTGGCCTGCTATGCAGGCCATCCACGCCGCGCCTGTCGCGATGCGGGCACCGGTGTCTCCAGGGGGGCCGGGCCCGGGTGCCAGTAGCTCTTGGTGGAGGCGTCCAGAGCCGGGACCAGCAGGGCGTCGAGGACGCGATCGGGGTTGTCGACCGGGCGCAGCAGTTCAGCCGCGCGCTGTAACCACGGGGCGGGCGGGCGCACGTTCTCGACTGCCGCGCAGTGCTCGATCAGGTCCACCACACCCTCACCGAACGCGTGCAGGGACAGCATGGCGCGGGCGTAGCGCGCGTAGGGCAGCAGCGGGGAGAGCAACCGGTCAGCCGTGGCGACCTGTCGTGGGCCGTCCGCGCCGGCCAGCAGGACTGCGGCCTGCTCGACGAGGGGCGCGTCGTACCCGGTTCGCTCGGTCACCGCCGACAGGGCCCAGCACAGGCTGCTGCGCAGGGTCCGTACCCCGTCCGCGGTCAGCTCGCGTGCGGCCGCCAGGGGCAGGCGAAGGGGGGCCCAGTGTTCCCCCGCGTCGGGTTCGCTCGCGCACATGGCATAGTCGAAGAGACGGTCGACGTCCTCGGGCTCCCATGCGCACGCGTGGATGAACAACGGCTCCCACAGCAGCCGTTCCGCCGGTCCGAGTCCCTGCGCGTGATGCAGGATGCGGGCGAGCGCGCGACGGTCGGCCGGGGCGAGTTCCGCGACCAGCCGCGCGCACTGGCTGCTGTCCTGGTCGAGCGGTTTTGTGCGCTGCTGGTCCTGGTGGAGCGCGGCCAGGACTCGAGCCTCGGTCTCGGGTTCGAGCGGGGGTGCGAAGTAGTGGTGTCCTTCGAGCCAGAGCGGTCTTTCACCGTGGTGCTGGGTGTCACCCGTCATCTGTCCCCCCGGACCGTGTCGAGGCTGAATCCCTTCCCCGCGCACCCCCGTCCCCAATCACGTACGCACGTGTAGGCCTGCGTCGGTCTTGACAGGCGGCTGACGGGGCGTTGGGGGCGGGCCGAACGGCTCGGCGGCGCGCGACTGCTGGCTGCGGTGGCCGACGGTGAGATCGGCGAGGTCCTGGAACTGTTCTGGGGTACCGCGGCGGTGAACACCTGGAGCACCCGCCACCCGCCGGGAGGCGGTGCTCTCCTGGCTCGGCTGGTGTGGGGACCGCGGCTATGACGGATCGGCGTTGAGCCCTCGTCGCTTGTCGGTCCGCAGCGCCCGTTGCTGTTCTCCCCGTTGGGCCGGGGCTGGGTGTCGGCGGCGGCGTCGGTGTCGTCGGGATGCGCCAGCACTGTGTCTCGCGTGCCGGCGGGATGACGAAGCCTTCTTCGCGGCAGACCACCGGTCCACGCGACTGAGCCGGCTTGAGCCGGCTTCGGGTCATCCTGATCGTCCTGCATGACGTAGGAAGATCCCCAGAGCTCGGGATGGATCACGTAGTGGCCCCGTGGGACGACTGCCGCTTCGCATCCTCGTTGGGGGTTCTGTCGCCGGTGGAGCGGCCTGGTGGGTTGTTATGGGCGCGTGGCCAGGGGCGGTGGAGCTTCGCCCGGCGCTTTGGCGTTGTACGGGCTTGGCGAGCCCGGCCGTATTGGGGAAGGGGCGCCTACCGCATCGGGTGGGCGCCGAGGGTTTGGGTGCCGCCGGTGGCGACCCGGTCGGCGGGCAGTCGGGTCAGGGCGTGGGTGGGGCCTGCGAGGAGGTCCAGTACGGGCATGCCCCAGTGCGCGGCGAGGCGGTCGCAGTCGGTCAGGGTCCAGGCGGCCATCCCGCGCTGTCGGCGGCTGATCTGGCTCTGTGTCAGTCCCAGCGCGGCCGCCAGGTCCGCTTGGTGCTCCCCCGTGCGGTGGGCGATCGCCGTCACCGTCACCCGCAGTGTCTCTTCCGTGCCCATCCTCATGGGCCCACCCTAATTCGGGTATGCGGATAGCGCATGGAAAGTGCGTGGAGTGCATGGTTGGTGTCGGTGGTGCGTGCCGCGGGCCGCGCCACAGGCCGGCCCGGCGCCGGGCGGTGGGGTCACGGGTTCCAGGCAGTTGCTCGTTTCTCGCAGAACGCTTGGGCTCCCTCGGCCGCCGAGGGCGTGTGGAAGACGGGTGCGGTGAGGGGGTCCTGGGCGGCGAATGCCGCGGTGTCGCCAAGGCTGCGGGTGGTGTCGACGACCTGCCGGGTGATCTGGAGCGCCTGTGGGGAGTTGGTGCGGATCCGCGCGGCGAGGGTGAGCGCGGCATCGAGGGCTTTGCCGTCGGCGGTGAGCTGGTTTGACCAGGGCGTGGCGGGCGGCTTCCGGGGCGGGGAGCGGGCGGGCGGTCAGGAGCATTTCCATGGCCAGGTGGTGGGGAAGGCGGCTGGGCAGGCGGATGGCTCCGCCTTCGGAGGCGATGAGGCCGCGGGCGACTTCGGGCAGTGCGAAGAACGCGGTGTCGGCTGCGGTGACCAGGTCGCAGGCGAGGACGAGTTCGAAGCCGCCCGCCACTGCCGCGCCTTCGACGGCCGCGATGAGCGGCTTCGTGCGTCGGGCGCGGGTCAGTCCGGCCAGTCCGCGGTCGGCGACCTGCGGTACTCCTTCGTCGGGGAAGGATTTGAGGTCCATGCCGGAGCAGAAGTGGCCGCCCGCGCCGGTGAGGATGCCGACCTCGAGCTCGGGGTCGTTGTCGAGGAGGCGCAGTACGGTGTCCAGGGCGTGGGCCAGGGCCTGGTTGATGGCGTTGCGGACGCGGGGCCGGTTGAGCGTGATGGCCAGGACGCCCTCGCGTCGCTCGGTCAGCACCACCGGGTCGGTGGGGGTGCGTTGTCCGGCGTGGGTGTTCATCGTGTCTTTCGGGCCTCGGGGGGGGTGGGTCTGCCGGTGGGCGGGTCGGCCTGTGGGTGGTGTTACTGGCGGACCAGGGGCAGGGCGGCGAGTCCGCGCCTGACACGGGCCGGGCGCCAGGGCAGTTCGTCGGCCGGTTTCGCCAATCGGACGGCACCCAGGCGTGCCAGCAGCAGGGGGAAGGCGACGGTGCCTTCGAGTCGGGCGAGGGCGGCGCCGATGCAGAAGTGGGGGCCGTATCCGAAGGCGAGGTGGTCGTTGGGTGCGGCTGACGTCGAGGCGGTCGGGGTCCGTGAAGCGTTCCCCGTCGCGGTTGGCGGACTCGATCAGCAGGCTCACGATGTTTCCGGCGGCGATGGTCCGGCCGTGCAGGTGGATCGTTTCGCCGGCGCAGCGGAACGTGGCGTCCCGTACGGGCGAGTCATAGCGCAGGAGTTCCTCGACCGCGGTGGGCAGCAGGCCGGCGCCGGCGTCCGGGGTGGTCATGCGTGCGGCCTGGGCGGGGTGCGCCAGCAGGGCGAGCATGCCGTTGCCGATCGGATTCATGGTGGTGTCATGGCCGACCAGCAGGAGGAGGTAGGCGGTGGAACGCAGTTCCTCCTCGCTCATCGCGGCGCTGTCGTCGCCCGCCCGGACCAGTGCTCCCAGCAGGTCCGCACCGTTGCTGTCCTGTCCGGCGCGTTTCTGGGCGATCAGCGTGTCGAGCAGCGTGTGCAGGTCCCGTTCGGTGCGGGCGGGGTCCGCGCGGGCGTCGGGGGCGATGGTGGCCATCAAGGTGTCCCGGGTCGCGGCCGTGTCCAGGTGGGCGGGGACGCCGAGGATCGCGCAGATCATCCGGAACGTCAGCGGGGCCGCGAAGTCCGCGATCAGGTCGATGTGCGCGTGCTGCTCGACGCGGTCCAGCAGGCGGTGGGCGACGTCGGTGATGAAGGGCCAGTGATGCGATCCGGCGGGGCACGAACGCGGTGTTGACCAGGGCCCGCAGCCGGGTGTGATCCGGTGGGTCGGCGTGGACCAGGTGCCGGTTGAGGCCGACCGGCCCCGGAACGTATCCGGGGACCCGGCCCGGGTCCTTGCTCAGACGGGGGTCGCTCAGCAGGGCGCGCACGTCCTCGTACCGGGAGACCTGCCACACCGCGGGCCGGCCCGGGCGCCGGTCCACGTGGGCGGGTGCGTGGCGGCGCAGCCACGCGAAGTACGGGTAGGGGTCTTGTACCCGGGCCGCCATGAGAGGGGCAGGCGGACGGGGTTCGGCGTCAGCGGACACACCAGCTCCAGAGTTGGTCAACGGACAGCCCATCAACGAAGCTCCCCGCGCAGGGATGCGGCAGCGAACGCCTCTTCTGAGGTGAATCGTCCCGTGGGAGGGAACGCATGCGAGCCGGCGCACTCTGCGGTCCTGCTCCGCGACGCCGCCCGGCTCCGCAGGGGCGAACGGGCGCGTCGGAGGACGCGATACGGCGTCCCGTAAGTGGCTGTTGTCGATCCCTGGTTTGAGTAGGTGGGGTCGGCCCTAGGCCGACTGGGTGCCTGGGGACGCCGGGGCGCCGGCCGGATCCGGTTCACGGTCGGTGGCTGCGCGCTCGAAGTCGAGCCGGTGCGCGAGTCCGGCGGAGGCTCAAGACGCTTCGAACGGCCGCGCGGACCTTGCCAGGGCCGGGGCCGGGCTGCCCGGCGGGGGCTTCGTCTTTCGGACGCTGAATCCCGCGGCGCCTCCTGCTCGGCCGGGCGCGGTCAGCTCACCTTCTTGGCGAGTTCGGCGAGGAACTGCGGCACTCGCCCGGCACCGAAGTCGTAGAACCGTGCCCACTGCGGTTCGACCGCGATACGCGCCATCCGGTCGTACATGGCCCGGCAGTTCCGCTCGAACTCGACCGCGTACTCGGCGTCGAAGTTCTTGCGGGCGGCCGCAAGGTACTCCGGAACCACCCCGTCGACGATGGTCAGGTGCACGACGCCGCGCACCGACAGTGTCCTGGCCGAGCCGGGGCTGTCGCCGGCGTCGATGGTCAGGGCAACCTCGGGGTGGGCGGACAGCGCTTTTACCTTGGGCGCCGTGGCTGCGGTGGACATGACGATCTCGTCGCCGGTCCAGAAGATCCCGATCGGGATGACGCGGGGCCGCCCGTCGAGTCCGTTGTAGGCCAGCCGCGCCATGGACGCCTGGCTCAGCAGTTCGTGGGCGTCGGCCAGTTCCTGTGCGATCTGCTGGGGGTCCATGATCGTCGTCCTCTCCTGTCGCTCGGCCGCTCGTGGCCGCCGTGTTCCGGGGACGGAGCGGCCGGCACGTTCTCGACACCCGCGCCCGGATCGCCGTCTGCTCGCTCACGGTAGCCGGGCTGCGTCGCCGGCTTCTGCAACGCCTGCCGCGTCGCTTTCGAGCAGTCGCCGGAGCTGCTCGGCACCTTCCCGTGCCGGCTCACGCTGGAGGGCTTGGGGGTACCCACGTCATGGGACGCCGCAACGCGATCGTGCGGGCACACGACTTCGAACGCCTCGTCCAGCGCTCCGGGTCGCTCATCACCTGGGCCGCGATCACCCTCATGACGACCCGGCGCATCACTGAGCACCGGCCCCGGCAGGACCGGACTGCTGCCCCCTGCCCCCGCGGAACCCAGCGGGACTGATCGTCGAGCGGGGACGGTGGCCACCGTCTCCGCTCTCACCCTCTCTCACCCTCACCCTCACCCTCACCCTGAGAGTTTCCGGTCCAGCACCTGCATGGTCGCCGGCGGCGCCGGGCCGTCGCGGGTTTCACCGCCCCTGGTGGCGGCCGAGACGGGCCCGGATCCCGCTGCCTCGCCCTCGCCCACCGTCCGGGATGTACGGGCTGCCACGCCGATCGGGCCCTTCCCGCACACACCTCCGGCTCGCTGTCGTCCGCGGGCCCCTGCACCGCGAGTGCGGGAGGGCTGCGTGGGACGGGCCGCCCTGCGGGGACGTCCCATTCCGGACTCCGGTCGGGAGTGGCACCAAGCCGAGTATCGGTTCCTGTTCGGGGTGGATCCATCCCCGTGGGCGGGGAGTAGCCGCCGGCACCCACGGCGTCGTCCCGATCCTGGGTCCATCCTCGCGGGCGGGGCCAGGTATCGATGGGGGGCAGCCGCCCGGTGCTCTCCCGGCCTGCGCCGCCGGCCGGCCAGCAGGAGGGGAATCCCTCACATCTCTCACATTTACTCGCTCGGATGTAGACTGCCCTCATGACCAAGAGCATCCCGGTAGACGACGTCACTCACAGCCAGATCACCTTGCTTGCCCGCGCCTGGGACGTTTCGCCGGGGGAGGCGGTGCGCCGACTGGTCGACCATTTTCAGCGCCCCTCCCCCGCTACGGCTCCCTCGACCCCCACAGGGGACCGGGTGGCCGTCCACGCCATTTACGACGGAGTGCGCGTCCCCGGCCTGTACGACCCGACAACCCGGGCGCTCACCATCACCGAGGGCCCGGCGGCCGGCGCGTACCGCACACCCAGCGGGGCGGCCGCCGCAGTCCTGCAGGCACTCAAGCCGCACGTGAAGCCCAATCGCAACGGCTGGGGCTTTTGGATGGTCGATGCCAGCGGCGAACTGCTCCAAACGCTCCGCCGGCCCTGAGTCGCCGGAAGCCTCTCGCGAACCTCCACCGACTCACTCTTGCTCATATTTCTCTATTTTGCTATTCTGGTAGCTCATTGTCGTGACGGCAGCGCCGTCACTGCACGCACGGACCGGGGAGCTGTAGTTGCACGACGACCGAGACCCGCTGCTGAGTCAACGCTCCGCCCTCATCCTGCTGCTGGGCGTGCTGGTGGGCATCGGGGCCGGAATCCTGGCCGCACTCGGACACGCCGACCCGGCCGGCGCCGTACTGACCGGCGCAGGCGCCTTCGGCGCGGGCGTCCTCTTCTTCCACGCCACTATCGCCTAGAGGCCGCCCGAGGCCGCCCGAGCACACGAGGGGCCGTGGGTGAGGAAACCGATCACCGGGTCGATATTTCGCGTGTGCGGGGGGTCAGCGGGGGGTGGCGACGATGAGGTGGGTTTCCAGGGGAAGGGGGTGCAGGTCCACGGTGGTGAAGCCGGCCTTGTCCAGCAGGGTGCGGTACTGGGCCTCGTCGCGTTCGCGGCCGCCGCCGAGGACGACCAGCATGTGCATGTTGTATCCCTGGGCGAGGGAGGAGCCGGTGTCCTGGGTCAGGAGCCGTTCGATGATGATCAGTCGGCCGTCGGGGGCCATCGCGCGGCGGCAGTTGGCCAGGATGTCCTGGCAGGCCTCGTCGTCGAAGCAGTGCAGGATGCGGGACAGGAGGTAGACGTCGCCGTCGGCGGGCACCGACTCGAAGAAGTTGCCCGGCACCAGTTCGCAGCGGCCGGCGTGGTCGGTCGCGATGGGGCGGGACGCGGCCTCCTCGATGACGTGCGGGGCGTCGAACAGCACGGCGTGGGCGGCGGTGTTGGCGTTCAGGATTTCGTTGAGCAGCGCCCCGTGGCCGCCGGCGACGTCCACGATGCGGCGGGCGGTGGAGAAGTCGTGGACGGTGCTGACCTCGGAGAAGAACAGGGTGCCGGCGACCATGGCGCGTTCGTAGGCCAGCGAGGTGTCGGGGTGGTCGTTGAGGTAGGAGAACAGGTCGCTGCCGAAGACGTGGGAGAACGCCGAGCCGCCGGTGCGCAGGCAGTGGGCCAACTCGCCCCAGGCCTGGTAGAAGTGCGAGCCGTAGATCCGCACGTGGTCGCGCATGGAGTCGCGGGTGCCGGTGCGCAGGAGCTCTCCCACCGCGGTCAGCGCGTAGCCGGCGGATTCCTCGTCTCCTTCGACGACGTCCAGGGCGCGCAGGAACAAAAGGAGGCGTCCCAGGGCGTCGGGGTCGGTGTCGGTTTCCAGGGCCAGGGCGATGGCGGTGGAGCGGCCGGCCCGGTCGAGGGCGTCGATGATGCCGGATTCGGTGGCGATGTAGATGGCCTGGGTCTTCCAGAAGCCGGCCATCAGCTCGATCAGTCGGCGCCCGGCACTGTGGTCGTTCATCGTCAAGCTCCCGCTGTCTGGTCGGGTGCGGTGCCGCCGTGTGGGGCGGCGACCGGGCGGAGGCGGTCCTGGTGGAGCAGTCGGACCAGTTCGGGTCGTTGGATCTTGCGGGTGGAGGTGCGCGGCAGGTCGTCGTAGTGGACGTGCAGGACGGGCGCCATCGGGGGCAGGTCCGCGGTGGCCTGCTGCCAGCGGTGGGTGTCCAGGGGGCTCTCGGCGCGGGTGGCGACCACCGGGACGGGCTCGCCGGCGGGGCCGGCCACGATCACGACCTCGCGCAGTTCCTCGAGACGGCCCATCAGCAGGTCCTCGGCCGCCAGGTTGCTGTCCATGGTGTCGATGCGGTCGACCTCCCGGTCCATCAGGTGCAGCAGCCCCCACCGGGTGAGGTGTCCCATGTCGCCGACGCGCCACCAGCCGTCGTGCAGTTGGCTGTCGAAGCGTTCGTCCTCGCCGAGGTAGGTCAGGATGCGGGTGCGGCTGCGGACCTCGAGGTGGCCGGTGCGCCCGGCGCGCAGCCGCCGTCCGGCGGAGTCGACGACGCGCATCGAGATGAAGCCGGGCAGCGGCAGCCCCACGCAGCGCCCGTCGGCGGTGCGGGCGGTGCGCCGGGTGTACCAGCGGCCGGCCATCGGGCCGATCTCGGACTGTCCGTAGAACTGGACGAACAGCGGCCGCTTGCGGTGGGAGGCGGCGAGCAGGCGCTGGATGGTGCGCGGGTGCATGGCGTCGAACGTCGCGCCGAAGACCCGGACCGTGCTGAGGGGCGCGCCGGGGGCGTCGGCGAGTTCTTCCCAGTCGATGTAGGTGTTGGGGTGGGTCTCGACGTACCCGGGGCGGGTGCGGGTGAACAGGGTCGCGATGGCGGCCGGTTCCGGGTCGACGGCGATGACCAGGGGGTTGCCGTGGCCCAGGAACATCGCCAGCGCCTGGTAGAAGCGGGAGTGGACGAACGTCATGCACAGCGCGGCGGTCTCGCGTTCACGGATCGGCCAGGACACGATCCGCTGGGGAACCAGCCGGTGCCAGCCGGTCTCGGGGCAGTGCACGGCCAGTTTGGGTATCCCGGTGGTGCCGGAACTGTGGGTGATCAGCGAGGGCTGGCGGGGGTGGAGAAAGACCGGGTCGCGGCGGGGCGCGCCGGTGTGGGAGGCGAGGGTGACGGTGTTCACCGCGCGGCCGGCAGGGGCCCGGCCGGCGCTGAGCAGGACGGTGCGTACGACGGCGGTCAGGTCGGTGTCGTGCAGTGCCCCGCTGAGGGTGACGGCGTCGGTCAGGAGCCAGGGCTGGTCGAGGCGGCCCAGGAGGACGCCGGAGATGGCCCCGTCCAGGGCGGGTGACAGCAGGACGGGGACGGCGCCGATGCGTGCGGTCGCGCAGGCCAGCAGGGCGATGTCGAAGTTGTCGCTCTTGTAGAGGACGACGCGTTCGGTGGGTCGCACTCCGGCCGCCCACAGCCGGGCGGCCAGTTCGTCGATCTGGTCGGCGAGTTGTCCGACGGTGAAGTCGCATCCGCGCTCCGGCGCCCAGTGCAGGGGGCGGTCGAGAGTGACGCGGGTGGTGGCGTCGCGGCGGGCGGCGGCGTGGAAGATCTCGCCGATGTAGAAGCCGTTGCCGCGCGTCACCCGGTCCACTAGGGCGTGCACTGGTCCTCCTTGGGGGCTGGTGGTGGTGCCTGCCGGGGGTGTCTGTTGGGAGTGGCTGTTGGGATGTCTGTTGGGGGTGTCTGTTGGGGGTGTCTGCCCGGCGGGGCTCCCGCCCGGGCGGGAGCGGGCGGGAGACGGATCGTGGCGCGGATCGAAGTCGGATCGAAGTGCGGGTGGCGCGGGTCGCGGGGGGTTACGGGGTGGGGAGCCGGCGGTCTGCCGCGGCGGGGGTGTCCGTCTCGACCGGGGTGTCCGTCGCGGCGTGGGCGTCGTATCCGTACAGCCACCGCAGGTGTGCCAGGTCCCCGGTCGCGCGCAGCGTGGTGTCGCGGGCCGACTGCTGTGCGCCGTCGGGGAGATGGAAGCTCTGCGCGAGGGTGCGGGCGCGGCGGTGGATCTCGGCGGTGCGCGGGTGGCGCAGTGCCTGGTAGCGGCGCAGTGCCGGGGCCGGGTCGTGGGGGTGGGTGTCGGCGAGGCAGTGGGCCAGGACGACGGCGTCCTCCAGTGCCTGGTTCGCGCCTTGGGACAGGTAGGGGAGCATCGGGTGTGCGGCGTCGCCCACCAGGGCGACGCGCCCGGTGGCGTAGCGGGGGGCGATGTCGCGGTCGAACAGTCCCCAGCGGGTGACGGAGGTCGCCGCGGTCACCACCCGCCGTACCTCTTCGTGCCATCCGGTGAACGCCGCCTCCAGGTCCTCGACGGCGCCGGCCCGGGACGCGGTGTCGTGGGGGTCGGCGTGCGGTGGGATGTCGTACCGCGAGGTGGTGGCGTGCCGTGGGGTGATGTCGTGCCGCGGTGGAGTGGTGTGCTGTGGGGTGGTGTGCTGTGGGGTGGTGTGCTGTGGGGTGGTGACGGCGCCGACGGCGCTGAAGTGGACGGTGCTGCTGCCCGCGATCGGGTAGTAGGTGACGTGCCGTCCGGGCCCGAGCCAGAACAGCACACGCGGGTCGTCGCGGAAGGAGGGCACCGTGTCGGCGGGGACCAGGCCGCGGTGCACGGCGTATCCGGAGAACCGGGGGGCGTCGTCGACGACCGAGCGGCGGACGGTGGAGTGCACCCCGTCGGCGCCGATGACGAGCCGGGCCCGGGTGACGGAGCCGTCGGTGTGGTGGATCTCGGCGTGGTCCGGGTGCTCCACCACCCGCGCGCAGCTCGTGCCGAGGGTCACGAAGTCCGCAGGGAGCGCGGACAGTAGGCACTTTTGCAGGTCAGCGCGGTGGATCAGATAGTACGGGGCGCCGAAGAGGTCGCTGCAGGCCTGGCCGTGCGGGGTGTGGGCGAGCAGGCTCGCGTCGTCCCAGCGCCGGGTCTCGATGGAGCGGGCCGTGACCGCGGTGGCCGCCAGGGCGGGTGCCAGGCCCAGCCGTTGCAGGATCCGCACACCGTTGGGCGAGAGCTGGATGCCGGCGCCCACGGTGCCGAACCGGGTGGTCTGTTCGATCAGACGGCAGTCGATTCCGTGGCTGCGCAGGACTGCGGCGGTCACCAGCCCGGCGATGCCTGCCCCCACGATGGCGATGGGATGCGTTGGATGGGCCATGTCGTCCTCTCGACCAGGTGACCGGGCCGGCGCGTCGGCGGTGGTGCTGCCGGGACCGGGGAAGCTGACGGCGCAGCGGGCGGGCGCCGTGGCGACGGCCCTTTTCCTGCGGCGTCAGCTTCTCCCCCTGGTGTCGAGAAGCTGCGGTACGAATGCTCAACGCCGCTGCCGGGCGGCGGTTCACCGGCCGGCCCGGTGCCCGGTACTCCCGGGCAGGGAGCGGTCAGGCAACGGTCAGGGAGCGGGCGGCCGGGCGGTCGGACGGACGGTCGGACGGTCGGACGGTCGGACGGTCGGACGGTCGGACGGTCGGCGGACGGACGGTCACGGAGGACAGACAGTCGCGAAGGTCGCAAGGTCGCAAGGTCGGACGGTTGCGAAGATTGCGGGGTCGGGGGCGTCGGGTGGTGAGGGCGTCGGGTGGTGAGCCGGGTGGTGGTGTGGTGGGGGTCAGGTGCCGGAGGTCCGGTCGGCGTCGATGCGTTGGGGTGACAGGCGGGCGATGGGCAGGAGCATCAGCACGGTGACGGCTGCCAGCAGGGCGAAGGCCAGGTGGTAGTCGCCGGTGGTGTCCCGCAGGGCGCCGACGACGACGGGGCCCACGGCCGCGCAGGCGTAGCCGATGAAGAACGCCATGGCGCTGAGGCGGCCGGCGTGGGCGGCGTCCCGGCTGGCCCAGACGGGCAGGGTCAGGACCAGGGTGAACAGGCCGCCGTGACCGATGCCCATGGCCACGATCCAGACCCAGGTCGCGGTGCCGGGGCTGACGGCGAAGCCGACGAAGCCCACCGCGGTCAGGACGGTGGTGGCGGCCAACCCCGGGCGTTTGTCGGTGCGTTCGCCCATCAGGGCCGGCACGCCCAGCATGGCCACGACCTGGATGGAGATCATCACGGTCAGCATGAATCCGGCGCTGGACTCGCTGTAGCCGCCGTCGTCGTGCAGCAGGGGGGCGATCCAGGCCAGTTCGCAGTAGTACAGGGCGGAGTTCCCGGCCGCGACCGCGGTGATCCGCCAGGCCAGCGCGGAGCGCCAGGGCAGTCCGGTGGTCGCGGGTCCCTTGGGTCCGTCGATGTGTTCCAGGCGCAGGGGTCCCTTGGCGGCCGACCACAGCACCATGCCCGCGACGGCCAGGACCGCCCAGGACGCCAGGGCGCCGGGCCAGGAGTCCAGGGCGTCGGCGAGCGGTGCGCTGACGCCGGCGGCCACCGCGCCGCCCAGCCCCAGGCCGGCGGTGTAGATGCCGGTGACCAGGCCGGCGCGGTCCGCGAAGCGGGTCTTGACCACGGCCGGCAGCAGGGTCTGGGCGATCGCGATGCCCGCGCCGACCACGGCCGCGCAGCACAGCTGCAGCCAGGTCGACTCCCCCAGGCCGCGGGCCGCGGTGGCCACCGCGACGATCAGGAGCCCCAGCAGGACGCCGCGTTGCAGTCCCCAGCGGCGGCCGATGGACGCCGCCAGCGGCGCGCACAGGCCCATCGCCAGGGTCGGGACGGTGGTCAGCAGGGACACGCCGGTCGCCGACAGGTCCAGGTCGGTGCGGATCCGGTCGACGAGCGGGGAGACGGCCGCGATGGCGGGCCGTAGGTTCGCCGCGGCCACGAACAGGGCCACGACGGCGAAGCCGAGGGGGGTGCGGCCGCCTTGCGGGGCGGAGGGCGGCGGCCCGTTGCGTGCTGGTGCGCTTAAGCGGTCTTCGGTGTCGGTCATGGCCCGGCTTTCGTCTCGGGAGGGGTCGGAGCATCGTTTATAACAGAATCCCGGACGGTTAGTGTCCGGGATTGCTATCCTGCACGGTATGAAGCTCTCCAACGGGGTCGAGTGGGCGCTGCACTGCTGTGTCTCGCTCAGCCAGAGCAGCGTTCCGGTGCCGGCCGCCCGCCTCGCCCAACTCCACGGCATCCCTCCGGCGTACCTCGCCAAACACCTCCAGTCGCTGTCGCGGGCCGGCATCGTGCGCTCGACGCCGGGGCCGGTGGGCGGCTACGCCTTCACCCGGCCGCCCGAGCAGATCTCCGCGCTGGAGGTCGTCCAGGCCATCGACGGCGCCGAAGCGGCGTTCCGCTGCACCGAGATCCGCCGCAACGGGCCGTTGGCGGTGCAGCCCGAAGCGTGCGTGAAGAAGTGCGCGATCGCCCGCGCCATGGCCGCGGCCGACACCGCCTGGCGGGCCGCGCTGAGCTCGATCACGGTGGCCGATCTCGGCCGGAGCATCGACGCCGACAGTTCGGGCACCGCGCTGCACGACGTGCGCCACTGGCTGTCGGGACCGGGCTGACACCTGCGGGCTGACACACCAGCGGGCTGACACCCGCGGCCCGCCACGCACCCGCACCGCACCGCACCGCACCGACACTCGGCTCCCCCGGTCCCCGGTCCCCCGGTCCGGCCTCGCGCCCCGCCCGCACGTGCCCGGCTCCCGTACGCCCTGTTCCCGGAGGCCTGTTCAGCGATGACAGCACTCGGCACCGCAGATGCCCCCGTACCGCCGGCCGCACCCGCCTCGCCGTCCGCACCCGGGCCGCGGTCCGCACCCGGGTCGAGTTCCGGCGGCGGGTCGAGTTCCGGCGGCGGGTCGGGTCCGGGCGGCGGGTCGGGTTCCGGCGGCGGGCACCGCTCGCCGCGGTCGTTGTCGGAGCGCCGGGCCGAGGCGGCCCGGCTGGTGCGGGTGCACCCGCACTGGTCGGACCGGGCGATCGCGTCGGTGACGGAACTGTCGGCCAAGACCGTCGCGGTGCAGCGCAGTCGGGCCGGCGGCAGCGTGGCCGGCCAGCGGGTCCGGGTCGGCCGGGACGGCCGGGTGCGTCCGCTGAGCGCTGCCGAGGGGCGCAGGGTCGCGAGCCGGCTCATCACACAGAACCCGGCGGCCTCGCTGCGGGAGATCGCCGCGCAGGCCGGCATCTCCCCCGGGACGGTCCGCGACGTCCGCGCGCGGCTGGCGCGCGGCGAGGATCCCGTACCGCGCCGGCAGCAACGACCCCGGCGGCCCCAGGGACCCGTCGTATGCCCCGTACGGTCCCACCCGGCCGGCACCGCACCCCAGGCACCTGTCCTACCCGGGGTGCGTGCCGCCCGCGAGGTGTGTGCGATCCCCATGGCACGTGCCGTGCCCGAGGAAGCCGTACCCGAGATGGCTGCCGTACCCGACCTGCGGATGGTCCCCGAGGCGCGTGCCGTGCCCGGGGTGACTGCCGTACCCGAGGTGCTTGCCGTACCCGACGTGGCTGCCGTACCCGAGGTGCTTGCCGTACGCGACGTGGCTGCCGTGCCTGAGGTGCTTGCCGTGCCCGGGGTGTGCGGCGCAGGTGCGGTGGCTGTTGTCAGTGAGGTGACTGTCGCCGGTGCGACGCCTGCCGCCGGCACGGCCGGTGCCGCCCGCGCGGTGGGGCGGGCCGGCACGGCAGGTGTCGCCCGCGCGGTGGGGCGGGCGGGGCGGGGCGGGTCAGATGTCGCCGGTGTGCGATTTCAGGATGGCCAGTTGGAGTTGCTGGAGCGGGTAGCCCGGGTCGATCCCGATCTCCGCCGCGAGCCGGACCCGCAGGTCGCTGAAGACCTCCAGCGCCTCCGCGCGGCGTCCGCTCAGCGCCAGGGCCCGCATGTACTGGGCGTGCAGCCCCTCGTGGAGCTGATGCTCGCTGGTGAGCGCGACCAGTTGGGCCGTGACCTCACGGTGCATCCCCTTCCTGATGCGTGCTTCGCTCAGTACGCCGATGGCG
This sequence comes from Streptomyces sp. RKAG293, assembly GCF_023701745.1. NCBI lineage: Bacteria > Bacillati > Actinomycetota > Actinomycetes > Kitasatosporales > Streptomycetaceae > Streptomyces > Streptomyces sp. RKAG293. Next base: position 186,964 of record NZ_JAJOZB010000001.1, read on the forward strand.
CCCAGCCGGGACTCCTCCAGCAGGCGGCGTTTGGCCTCGATGACCGGGCCGGCCGGCACGTCCGCCAGGGCGTCGCCCCGCCATAGCTCCAGGGCCTGTTCCATGAGCTGGATGCCCGAGCGGTCGTCGCCGGCGGCGATCGCCTTGCCGCCGCGGTCGGTCAGGCGCTGGAAGTCCAGCCAGTCCACCGGGCCGCACGCGCTGGTGAAGCTGTATCCGCCGGCCCGGGTCACCAGCGTGTCGCGGGCGATGTCGGCCGACGGTCTGCCGGTGAGCTGCGCGAGGAGCTTGCGGCAGTTGAGGATGTAGGTCTGCAGCGTCCGCAGCCCGGTCGCCGGTGGCCGCTCGTTCCACAGATCGCGCATCAGCGCGGGCACCGGGACCACCTGGTCGGTGTGCAGCAGCAGCATGGCCAGCACCGTGCGGACCTTCGGGGCGACCGCGACGTCGGCGGCCGATCCGGCGACCGCGATGCGCAGCGGGCCCAGCACCCCGAATTGCACGGGGCTACTTTCCTTATCCTTCTCATACAAGAAGCCGCGCTGCGGCAATTTGTCCGTCGGATGCTTGGAAACGTACACAGATACCCCCGTGGGTGTGGACGCCCAGGCCGATCCGGCCGTCCGAAACTCAACGTGGTTTCAACATACGCATCGAATTCTCGATTCCTAGGGCGAAATTCGGCCATGTATACGTGAGGGAACTCGCGGCGAGGTCGAAGTCCGGTCGCGTGGAATTTCTCTTCAGTTGCACACGGCCGCGGACGGTTCCGCGCACCGGTAATTCTCTTCAGTTGCACACCGGTTGCCCACCGGGGGGCGTGTCGAATTTTTACTATACGTTTCCCGTGGGGGATGGTAGCGCAGTTCCTCCGCCCCCACGGGGGTTCAGGAATTTCGCCTTCCGGGCTGCTCCGGGCGGCGCTCCGGCGTCCTGGTCTGGTGTTTGAACGTTTGTCGGGCGTTTCTTGTACAGCGCTTGCGAGGCTTCGGAACGTGCCGGGGGGAGAAATCGCTCCGCGGTGTGAGCGGATGAGTTACGCCGTTGCGGCCCATTCGTCCTGCAGGACCCCCGAGCTCCCGACAAGGAGTGCCTGATGGTGCGATCCGCTCTTCCCGGTACCTCATTGCGATTGGCCAGACTGTCCGGACACGGGGATGGCCGCCTCCTCCTCGTTCCCCTCGATCATTCCGTTTCCGACGGGCCGATCGCCACGCCCGGCGGATTCGACAACCTGGTGCGTGACATCGTCGCCGGCGGGGCGGACGGAATCGTGGTGCACAAAGGGCGGGCCCGGCAGATCGACCCCCAGCTGCTGGCGTCGTGTTCGCTGCTGGTGCACCTGAGCGCCAGTACCGCCCACGGCCCGGACACCGATGCCAAGGTTCTGGTCGGCGACGTCGAGGAGGCGTTGCGGCTGGGGGCGGACGCGGTGAGCGTCCACGTCAACATCGGGTCCGTCACCGAGGGCGCCCAGCTCGCCGACCTGGGGGCGGTGGCGGCCGCGTGCGGCCGGTGGGGCATGCCGCTGCTCGCGATGATCTACCCGCGCGGGCCGCGGATCACCGCACCCATCGCGCCGCAGCTGGTGGCGCATGTGGCGAACATCGCCGCGGACCTGGGCGCGGACCTGGTCAAGACGGTGTTCGCCGGATCCGTCGAACAGATGGCCGAGGCGGTTGCGGCCTGCCCGGTCCCGGTGCTGGTCGCCGGCGGCCCGGACACCCGCCAGAGCCTTCCCGACTTCGCCCGCACCGCGCTGGGGGCCGGCTGCCAGGGCCTGGCCGTGGGACGGCGGATCTTCACCGCCCCCTCGCCCGCGCAGGCGGTGCGCGAACTCGCCGACATCCTCCACCCCCCGCTGACCGCGACGCTCCCCCTCCCTCTTCCCCTCCCGTCCTCACGATTGACAGGTGTGCTGTGAAGCTCAGTTGGATCGACATCCGCACCGTCGGCTCCGCGAAGCAGGCCATCCTCCAGGAGGCGCTGCACGCCCGGGTGGACGGCATCGTGGCCGACCGGCCCGACGACCTCGCCGGCCTGCCGCCCACCGTCCAGAAGATTCTCTTCCCGCAGGGCGGGGCGCTGCCCGAGGACTTCGGCGCCGCCGACATCGTCGTGGTCGACCCGGCCAAGCACGGCGAGCCCGCCGAACTGGCCGCCCGCCACCCCCAGATCGAGTTCGGGCGCTTCGTGGAGATCACCGACGCGGCCACGCTGGAGGACGCCTGCCGCAGCGGGCGCACCGAGAAGTGGAGCGTGCTGCTGTTCCGGGACCCGACGAAGATCCCGCTGGAGATCGTGATCGCGGCCGCCGCGGCGGCCGAGGGCAGCCTGATCACCGTCGCGGCGGACGCCGAGGAGGCGGCGATCATCTTCGGGGTGCTGGAACTCGGCTCGGACGGGGTGATGATGGCACCGTCCCGGGTCGGGGATGCCACCGCGCTCAAGGCCGCGGCCCGCACCACCGTCCCCGACCTGGACCTCGTCGAGCTGGAGATCACCGCGACCGCGCATGTGGGGATGGGCGAGCGGGCCTGCGTGGACACCGCCACCTACTTCCGCCAGGACGAGGGCATCCTGGTCGGCTCGCACTCCAAGGGCATGATCCTGTGCGTCAGCGAGACGCACCCGCTGCCCTACATGCCCACCCGCCCGTTCCGCGTCAACGCCGGCGCCATCCACTCCTACACGCTGGCCGCCGACGAACGCACCAGCTACCTCAGCGAGCTGAAGGCCGGCAGCAAGGTCACCGCCGTCGACATCCACGGCAGGACCCGGCTGGTGACCGTGGGCCGCGTCAAGATCGAGACACGCCCGCTGCTGTCCGTCGACGCCGTCGCACCCGACGGCCGCACGGCCAACCTGATCCTGCAGGACGACTGGCACGTGCGGGTCCTGGGCCCCGGCGGCACCGTCCTGAACAGCACCGAACTCAAGCCCGGCGACAAGGTACTGGGCTACCTGCCGCTGCAGGACCGCCATGTCGGCTACCCCATCAACGAGTTCTGCCTCGAGAAGTGATCCCCCGCGGTCCGGGGCCGGGGGCAAGCCCGCCCCGCCCCGGACCGCGCCCGGCCCGAAGGGAGGACGCCCCGTGAGCGCGACCCAGTTCACCGTCCGCGTGGATACCCCCGTGAGCCCGCACCGGTTCACCGTCCGGGTGGATGCCCCCGTGAGCGCGACCCCGTTCACCGTCCGGGTGGATACCCCCATGAACGCGACCCCGTTCACCGTCCGCGGGATGCCTCATGAGCGCGCACCGGTTCACCGTCCGCGGGGATGCCCCGTAAACGCGCACCGGTTCACCGTCCGCGGGGTCGGCGCCGTGAGCGCGCACCGGTTCACCGTCCGGGTGGATGCCCCCGTGAGCGCGACCCCGTTCACCGTCCGCGGGGATGCCTCATGAGCGCGCACCGGTTCACCGTCTGCGTGGTCGGCGCCGGACCACGCGGCCTGTCCGTACTGGAACGGCTGTGCGCCAACGAGCGGGCATCGGCCGCGAAGACGGCGCTGAGCGTGCACGTCGTCGACCCGGCCCGGCCCGGCGCCGGCCAGGTCTGGCGCACCGACCAGCCCCGTGACCTGCTGATGAACACCGTCGCCTCGCAGGTCACCCTCTACACCGACGACTCCGTGGAGATGGCCGGGCCGGTCACCACCGGCCCCAGCCTCCTGGACTGGGCCCGCCGCCTGGCCGCCCTGGACCGCCTGCAGGAGATCCAGGGCGGGTACGACGACCGCACGCTGGCCGAGGCCCGCGCCCTGGGCGCCGACTCCTACCCCACCCGCGCCCTGTACGGGTGCTACCTCGAGGACGCGTTCCGCCGGGTGGTGGCCGCCGCGCCCGCGCACCTGAGCGTGACCGTGCACCGCTCGCGCGCGGTGGCCCTGGACGACGTCGGCGGCGAGCACGGCGGTCTGCAGCAGCTGACGCTGGCCGACGGCACCCGCCTGCCGCACTGCGACGCGGTCGTGCTGACCCTCGGCCATCTGCGCTCCACGCGAACCGAGGCCATCGCCCGGCAGGCGGAGCAGCTGCGGCTGACGCACCTGGCGCCGGCCAACCCCGCCGACGTCGACCTGTCCGTGCTGGCCCCCGGTCAGCCGGTGCTGCTGCGCGGTCTGGGGCTGAACTTCTTCGATTACATGGCGCTGCTGACCACCGGCCGCGGCGGGGTCTTCGAAGACCACCGCACCCACCTGCGCTACCGGCCCTCCGGCCGCGAACCGCACCTGATCGCGGGCTCGCGCCGCGGCGTGCCCTACCACGCGCGCGGCCAGAACCAGAAAGGTGTCACCGGCCGCCACACCCCCCGGCTGCTGACCCCGCACAGGATCGGGGAGCTGACGTGGCGTCACCAGCACGAGGACCGGCTGGAGTTCCTCGCGAGCCTGTGGCCGCTGATCGCCCAGGAGGTGGAGAGCGTCTACTACGAGACGCTCCTTCGCGCCCAGGGCCGCACCGCGCACGCCGCCGGCCTGGTCACCGCCTACCTGCGGGCCGCCGACGGACCCGAGCGCTGCGCGGTCCTGGACCGGTTCGCCGTCGCACCCCGCGACCGCTGGAGCTGGGAGAGCATCGCCCACCCTTCGGCACCGACACCTTCAGCGGCCCCGCCGCGTTCCGCGAGCGCCTGTTGGCCCACCTGGCCGACGACATCCGCCGGGCGCGGGCCGGCAACGTGCGCGACCCGCACAAGGCGGCGCTGGACGTGCTGCGTGACCTGCGCAACGAGATCCGGCTCGTGGTGGACCACGCCGGCCTGGACGGCGACTCCCACCGCGACGAACTCGACGGCTGGTACACCGGCCTCAACGCGTTTGTGTCGATCGGGCCGCCCGTCTCCCGCATCGAGGAGATGACCGCCCTGATCGACGCCGGCGTCCTCGACATCGTCGGCAGCAACATCCGCGTCACCCTCGACCCCACCGGGCCCGCGTTCCTCGCCCACTCCCCCGCCGTGCCCGGCGCCGTCCACCGGGCCACCGCCCTGATCGAGGCCCGCCTCCCGGAACCCGACCTGCGCCACACCGCCGACCCGTTGCTGCGGCACCTGCTGGCCACCGGACAGTGCCGGCCCTTCCGCATCCCCGCCGCCTGCGGGCGCCTCTACGAAACCGGCGGCCTGGACGTCACCCGCCGCCCCTACCGGCTCGTCGACGCCCAAGGCCGCCCGCATCCGCGGCGCTTCGCGTTCGGCGTGCCCACCGAAGCCGTCCACTGGGCCACCGCCGCGGGCGTGCGCCCCGGCGTCAACTCCGTCACCCTCGGCGACTCCGACGCCGTCGCCCGCGCCGTGCTGGCCCTGTCCCCGGCCCGCCCCACACCCACGACCACGACCCGCTGCCCGACCACGCTCCCGCGAACGGACGGCGCACCAACCACGCTCCTGCGGACGGCCAACTCACCGAACACGCTCCCGCGGAGGGACGGCGCACCGACCACGCTCCCGCGAACGGCCGGCTCAGCGACGGCGCTCCCGCGGAGGGACGGCTCAGCGACCACGCCTCCGCGAACGGACGGCGCACCGACCATGCTCCTGCGGAGGGACAGCTCACCGAGAGCACTCCCGCGGACGGACGGCTCACCGAGGTGACGACATGACCCGGCACCCGCACCCTCGACCACCGGCGGCGCCCACCGGGCCGGACACCCCGCAACCCGCATCCGGGACGGCAGCCGCGCCGGGTGCCGCGCCGAGCACGGCAGACGGCCGCAAGGCCGCGCCCGGATCGGGGGCGGCGTCCGGAGCAGTGGCCGCAACGGGGGCGGTGCCGGCAACGGCAGCCGCGGCGGGTGCCGCGCCGAGCACGGCAGACGGCCGCAAGGCCGCGCCCGGATCGGGGGCGGCGTCCGGGGTGGTGGCCGGGGCCGTGTCCGCAGCAGCGCCTGCGGCGGCGTTGGTCGTAGGGTCGGGGCAGGTGGCGCCCGTGGCGGCGGCGGACCCCGGAGAGCCGCCGGGGTTGGATGCGGGGTTGCTGTCTCCCGTCCGGGCGGGCACTCCCGCCGAGGCCGCGGTGTGCGACACCGCCTGGCTGCAGGCGATGCTCGACGCCGAAGCCGCCCTCGCCCGCGCCCAGGCCACCACCGGCACCCTGCCCGCGACAGCGGCGAAGACCATCACCGACGTCGCGCACGCCGACCGCTTCGACCTGACCGCCCTGGCCCGCGGCTCCCGGCTCAGCGCCAACCCCGTCGTGGGGCTGGTCAACGCACTGACCGCGCTGGTCGCCGCGCAGGACCCCGCCGCGGCCGAGTACGTCCACCACGGCTCCACCAGTCAGGACATCCTCGACACCGCGGCCATGCTCGTCGCCGACCGCACCCTGCGGATCATCCGCGGCGACCTCACCCGCGTCATCGACGCCCTGACCGCCCTGGCCCGCGAACACCGCGACACCCCCATGGCCGGGCGCACCCTGGCCCTGCACGCCGCACCCACCACCTTCGGCCTCAAAGCCGCCGGCTGGCGCCACCTGGTCAGCGATGCCCGGCTGCGCGTGGACCGGCTCCTCGACGGCAACCTGCCCTTCAGCCTCGGCGGCGCGGCCGGGACCCTGGCCGGATACCTTCCGCCCGGCCCCCGCCCCGCACCCGACGACCCGCTCAACCAGCTGGACCGGCTGGCCGACGCGTACGCCGGGGAGACCGGCCTGGCCCGGCCCGTCCTGCCCTGGCACACCCTGCGCACCCCCCTCGCCGACCTCGCCGCGGCCCTGGCCTTCACCACCGGCTCCCTCGGCAAGATCGCCATCGACGTGCAGGGCCTGACCAGGACCGAGGTGGCCGAGGTCACCGAACCCGCCGCCGCCGGGCGCGGCGCCTCCTCCGCGATGCCCCACAAACGCAACCCGGTCCTGGCGACGTTGATCCGCTCCGCGGCCCTGCAGGTCCCGGTGATCGCGGCCGGCCTGACCCAGTGCCTGGTCTCGGAGGACGAACGCTCCGCCGGGGCCTGGCACGCCGAATGGGCCCTGCTGCGCGAATGCCTGAGACTGGCCGGCGGAGCCGCGCACACCGCCGCCGAACTCACCGCGGGCCTGGTCGTCGACCCCGCCCGCATGCACACCAACCTGCACCTGACCGGCGGCCGGATCGTTTCGGAACGCCTGACCCGGACCCTGGCCCCACACCTGGGCGCCCGCACCGCGAAGGACCTCATCACCCGGGCCTGCCACACCGCCGAGAGCACCGGTACTCCGTTGGGCGCGATCCTGGCCGGCGCCCCCGAACTCCACGGCCTGCTCGACGCCGCCGACCTCGCGGACCTCCTCGACCCCACCACCTACACCGGAGCCGCCGCCGCCCTGGTCGACGCCGCCCTCACCACCCCACCCCCGCGCCCCGTCACCGGACCCACGCCCTGAGGGGAATCTGCCGCCATGGACGCCACACCCAGCCCCCCGCGCGGACGCCCGGCCCTGCACAGCCAAGGACTGGCCCTGCGCTTCGCCCTGATCATCGGCGACACCCTCCTCGCCGACGCCCTCCACGTGTCCTGCCTGCTCGACACCATCGCCGTGCACTTCCCCGAGACCCGCATCCTGATCGGCCTGACCCGGCTGCCCCCCGGCCTCGACGCCAGCGTCCTGTTGGAATACCGCGCCGAACACCACCCCACCGCCGCCACCGGCCCCCGCCCCGACACCCGATGGCAACGCGTCCTGCCCGGCCGCCCCGGCAGCCCCCAACAACGCGAACACCTCCTACGCGAGATCCTCTCCGCCCGCACCCCCACCCCCCACCGCATCCTCCTGCCCCCCGCACCGACCGCACTACGCCTCCGCGCAGCCGCGATCTAACACCCACCACCCACCCCCAAGCACCGGACCTGGCACCGCTCCGGGCGGTAGGCGGGGTGGCGGTCCTGGATCCGGCCGTGGCGCCGGTCTTGGCGGCAGGACGGGGTTCCGGTCATGGCGGGAGGGCGGGGTGCCAGTCATGGCGGGAGGACGGGGTGCCGGTCCGGACGCCGGTCGTGGATCCGGTGGTGGCGCCGGTCGTCGGGGGCAGGCGGGGTGCCCGGCGCACGACCGCGCAAGGACACGCATCGCACTGGCAGGGGCCGGCCGAGCGGGAGTCCGCGGATTCCACGGCCGCGTAGCCCCGGCGGATTCCACGGCTCCGTAATCCCGCGCCGGCAGGCCGGTCAGGCCGGTCAGGCCGGTCAGGCCGGTCAGGCCGGTCAGGCCGAGCGTTGAGCAGGCCGAGCAGGTCGAGCAGGGTCGGCCGCCCGGCCCGGCCGCCCCCACGACATCACCGCCGCCCGCCGCGACCGCATCCTGGCCCACCCGCATGCGGCCGGCCCCGGCGCCCTGGCCGGCCCGGGCTTCCTCGGCCTGGACGACGCCGGGGACGATCCGGTGGTCGTCACCGGCTTCCCGGCCACCCGCACCCACCGGCCCGCATCCGCCCAGGCAGAGGCCAACCGGGTCCTGGCCGCCGGACGCGTCCACGTCGAACGCGGCTGTGCCCACCGACCTCGCCACCGCCACTCGACGCGTTGGCAACGTGAGGGATCTAGCGGATCCTCACCAAGCCCCGTACCGGTCCCGCCCGCGCCACCCACCGGCTGCGCGCGCTGCTCGTCCGGACGAACATCGAGGCCACTGCCGACCATCGACCTCTACCGCAGGCAGTAGCCCACGAGCAGCACACGCCCCTGAACCAGCGTCACCGGAGCAGCGTCACCGGGCCGGGATCGGCTGCGTAAGGTTGACCGGGTTGCCGTCGGGGTCCTGGATGTGGGCGACGCGCTGTCCCCACGGCATGTCGTTGGGGCCGGAGCGGACCGAGCCGCCCAGCGCCTCTACCCGGCCGAGCGTCTCGTCGACGTCATCGACACCGATGCTGAGCAGGATCCGCGACGCCGCCGAAGTCCCCGCGTCCGCCTTCGCCACCAGCCCGAGGTCGGTGTCACCGATACGCAAACCGAGGTAGAAGGCCGGGCCTTCCGCCGGGACCCGGAAGACCTCCTCAGCGCCGAACAATTGCGTATAGAAGCCGACCAGAACGTCCTGGTCGGCAGTCATGATCACTGGCTGAACCCGGATGCACCGGTTGATGCCTGCTGAGCGTGGGACGCGGAAACAAAGAGATGCCTTGTGACCTGCGAGGATGGGACTTCTCTAGGGTTCCATCCGGCAAGTACAGCAAGGCATCTCTCACGTGCAATCCTCCCATGCCCCCGCAGCGGTCCTGGCGGCGTTCGATGACCCGACCCTGGTCGCCTACGGCAGTCTGGAGCCGCTGGTACGCCTGGCCGAGCGGTGCGGTCTGCCCGGCCTGGTCGGTGTCCATGAGCACCGCCGGGCTGTCCGTCTCCCAGGTTCCGCACTCCTGCTGCCCGCTCGCTGGGTCTGCGAGGACATCCTCGGCAGCCGCGAACAGGTCTGCCTCAGAATCGGCGGCGACCCAAGGGAGGAGGCCCGATATTCAGGGCAGTAACAGCTGCGAGCAGGCTCGTCGGCCTGGACAAGGGCTTGTGCGCTTTCCTCGCCTACGCGAGCCGGCGTGCGAGCACCTGGCCCCGCAGCGCTTTGCCTTAACGCCTGCGTCAAGGCTTATCTTCGTGGAAGCCGCTGCCACACACCCGTGGCAGTTGCTCCCTCGCAGAACGGAACAAACAATCATGCCCACTGCTGATCTCGGTGACCGTGCAGCGCTGGTCGAGCACGACCAGCGCTTCTTCAACGCGCTGGTCTCCGCCGACACCGCCTGCCTGGGCGAACTGCTGGCAGACGACTTCATCCTGGTCAGCATCGAGGACGGTTCGGTCGTCCCCCGATTCGCCCTGCTCGCTGCGGTCTCGTCCGGAACCGTCACATTTCCCGCCGTCGAGTCCTTCCCCGAGGAGGCTGTTGTCCGTCGCCACGGCGACGTTGGCATCGTGGTTGGGCGGACCAACATGAACTTCGCCAACTCTGATGGCACCACCTTCACCGCCGGAAGCCGCTACACCCACGTCTTCACAGCGGACTCTGCTGCAGGATGGCGCCTGGTCTCTGCCCAAGGCACCCGGATCACGTCCGCCGACGCGTGAAAGTGCAGCGGAGGTGGCCTGGCCGAACCTCGGCTGCGAGGGCAGGGCGGCGCCGCCGCAATCCGGCTATGACCGCAGACATGAATGACCTAACCGGCCCTATGCCTGCTCGGGCTTTGTCGCCGGTCCACGGGGACCTGCCAACAGGCCGAGCACGTGGGTGATCCGCTTGCGCGCCTCCGAATCGGCAATGACTCCGTCCGAGTCAGCCATCCTGTGGTCCACCGGAATTTTCGCGCACGCCTCCTCCACGATGTACGCGCCGGTGTAGCCGAGCACCGTCCGCAGCGTGGCCTCCGCACCCAGGCCACGGCCAGGAGCAGCCGCGTTCACCCAGGCCACGGGCTTGTCGCAGATCTCAGTACCGCCGACCGTCCAGTCCAGCAGGTTCTTGAACGAGCCCGGCAAAGTGCCTGCGTACTCCGGGGTGCAGATCAAGACCGCAGTTGCCTCGGCGATCGCCGCGCGCAACTCGGCCACCGAAGGCGGCAGCGGATCGGTGTCATCATCGGGATTGAAGTGCGGAAGCCTCCCCAGGCCGTCATAGAAGGCCGTGCGCAGATGCGACGGCGCCACGGCCTGTGCCGTGCGCAGCACAGTCTCGTTGGAGGAACCAGCACGCAGGCTTCCGGATAGCAAGAGAATCACAGGCGGCGTAGACATTCACCCAACCTACCGACCCGATGCCGTGAACCGAGCAAACAGCGAGTTCATGATTCGCCATGGACGTGGTCTGAACCCGGACGCACCGGTTGATCATGCCTGCTGAGCGTGGAACCCGGAAACAAAGAGATGCCTTGTGACCTGCGAGGATGGGACTCCCCTAGGGTTCCATCCGGCAAGTACAGCAAGGCATCTCTCGTGCAATCCTCCCATGCCCCGCAGCGGTCCTGGCGGCGTTCGATGACCCGACCCTGGTCGCCTACGGCGGCCTGGAGCCGCTGCTGCGCCTGGCCGATCGGTGCGGGCTGCCCGGCCTGGTCGGCGAGCGAGTGCGTCTGCCCGTCACCGCCGACGGGGTGGGCGCGTTCCCGGCCGCGAAGGTGATGGCCCTGGTCGCGGGGATGGCGGCGGGTGCGGACAGCATCTCGGACATGGGCCGGTTGCGCCACGGGGCAATGGACCGCGTCTTCGGCGGCGTGCGCGCGCCCTCAACCCTCGGCTCGTTCCTGCGCGCGTTCACCCACGGACACGTGAAGCAACTGCACGCTGTCGGCCGCCGACTGCTGCCCCAACTCGCGTCCCACACCCCGTTGCTGCCCGGCGCGGCAACGGTGGCCTACCTGGACATCGACGACACGATCCGCCGCACCTACGGCTATGCCAAGCAGGGCGCGGGCTACGGGTACTCCAAGGTCAAGGGCCTGAACGCGCTCCTGGCCGTGCTCTCCACCCCACTCGCGGCCCCCGTCATCGCCGCCACCCGCCTGCGCAAAGGAGCCAGTGGTTCGGTGCGCGGGGCCGCCTCGTTCGTCGCCGAGGCCCTGCGCACCGTCCGCGCCAGCGGCGCGACCGGCCTGCTGGTGCTGCGGGCAGACTCCGCGTTCTACGCCAGCGAGGTCATCGCCGCCTGCCGCGCGCTGGGCGCCCGGTTCTCGGTCACCGCCCGGATGAACGCCTCGATCAAGAAGGCGATCACCGGCATCGACGAGGACGCGTGGACGGCGATCCGCTACCCGAAGGCGCTCTGGGACACCGAGGGGCAGTGCTGGGTCTCGGACGCGGAGATCGCCGAGGTCCGCGACTACACCGCGTTCACGTCCAAGCCGAAGAAGCAGCAGGTCACCGCCCGCCTGCTCGTGCGCCGGGTCAAGCGCCTCAACGCTGACGCCCAAGTCCAGGGCCAGGGCGAGCTGTTCAGTACCTACCGCTACCACTGCGCGTTCACCGACTCGCCCCTGTCGCTGGTCGACGCCGAAAGAGATCACCGCCGACACGCCATCGTGGAACAGGTGATCGCGGACCTGAAAAGCGGGCCGCTGGCCCACCTGCCCTCGGGCGACTTCCAGGCCAACGCCGCCTGGCTCGCCCTGGCCGCGATCACCCACAACCTGATGCGCGCCCTGGGCACCCTGGCCTCCACCTTCCACGCCAGAGCCACCACCGCCACACTGCGCGACCAGCTCATACGTGTGCCGGCCCGGATCGCACGCGGAGCACGACGGCTGACGCTCCACCTGCCCGTGAACTGGCCCTGGGCCGACGCCTGGTCGCAGATGTTCGCGGTGCTGCACGCGCCTCCACACCGCTGACGACCCATCCGAACCGCCCGCAAGGGCCCGAGACCTGTGGACATGTGGAAAAGCTGGGCAGACCAGCGGCTACCCCACACCCTCCTGCAACCGCCGGGCCAGCAACCGGCCACAAGACCCCGAAACGATCACTCGGAAATCAGACCGGTGCATCCGGGCTGAATGGTGGACATGGCACTCCTGTCTGGAACGGTCCTGTCGCGGGGTAGACCGTTCCAGGACGGTGAACTCATCGGCACAACCACCCCGCCGGACAACCCACCCCACACACACGCCCGCCCACAACCAGCACCAGCACGCCCGAACCAAGATCACGCCCCCGCCGACCAGCCACGCCACGATGCCGGAGCTCCAGTGAACCCCCGCCCCGCCCGGCGCGTCATCGACCAGTGCGTCATCGGCCGGTGACCGGCGGGCCCGGACGGACCCGCCCGGCGCAGGGAGCGGCAAGGACGACGGGACGGCGAGGACACCTCAACCGGCGGGACGAGGGGGCCGGTGGACGCAGGCGAGCAAGGCGGCGAGGCGGCGAGGACACCTCAACCGGCGGAGCGAGGGGGGCCGGTGGACGCAGGGCCGGCGTCGTGGGGATCGGCGGGCACCAGACGGGCGGGACCGGCGGAGCCAGGACCGGCAGGGGCGCCGTCCGCGCCGGCGGGACCAAGGGGAGCCGGGTCCGCGCCGATGGGACCGCAGGGAGCACCGTCCACGTCAGCAGCACGCAAGGAGGCCGGGTCCGCATCGGCGGGGCCGCAGGGAGCACCGTCCGCGTCGGCGGGACCAAGGGGGGCCGGGTCCGCGAACCGGGCGACGCCCGGCACCGCCAGGCACACCACGCTGGACACCGCCACGACCACGGCCCCGCCGATCAGCGTGCCCGCCGCCCCCACCACCGCGACCACCGGTCCCACCAGCACATACCCCACCGGCAACAGGGCGTAGGCGCCGAGCTGGTCCAGGGCGAAGACCTTACCCAGCACCTCGTTGGGGAAGGCCCGCTGCAGTGCGGAGATCCAGTACACGAAGGACAGTTCCACCACGAATCCGCCCCACGCGAAGCACCCGATCACCCCGGGCAACGGCAACGGCCCGGCCAGACTCAGCGGCACCAGCGCATATCCGCTCAACGCCAGCAACGACACCGCGCCCCGGGCCCTGGGCCGCCACCGCCCGGCCAACGCGATCGCGGGCAGCGCACCGGCTCCCATCGCCGCCAACACCAGCCCGTACGCGAGATCCCCGCCGAAATCCCTGCGCGCCACCACCGGCAGCATCGTCAACGCCGTCGCGGAGCCCGCGAACAGATGCAGACACACCGTCCCCATCACCGCCATCACCCACCCGCGCCGGCGCACCGCCCGCAACCCCGCCAGCGCATCACGCACCACCCCCGCACGCTGCGCGGCCGCCCGCGGCCCGGCATCCGGTACCCCCCGCACCATCAGCGCACCCACCGCGAAGACCCCGGCGGTCACGAACAACGCCGGCCTCACCCCGATCAGCGTCACCGCGCCCACCCCCACCAACGCCCCCAGCACAGCGGACCCCCGCTGCGCCGCGGCCACCAGAGCGTTACCCCGCTCCAGCAAGGCGTCGGGCAGCAACGCGGGCAGCAACGAACGCGACGCCGGACGCGAGAGCGCCTCGCCCGCCCCCACCAACGCCGTCACCAACGGCAACACCCCCAACGCCAGACGCGGCAACACCAAGCCCGCCGCCACCAGGACCACCGCCCTGAAACAGTCCGCGCCGATCAGCACCCGGGTCCGGCGCATCCGGTCCGCGATCACCCCACCGGCCAGCAGACACACCACCAACGCCGCGGCCCGCCCGGCCAGCACCTCACCCACCGCGCCCGCACCACCCCCGTGATGCAGCACGTACAAGCTCATCGCCACCGGAAGGACCTGATCCCCGATCGCCCCGCTGGCCTGTCCCGCCCACAGCCGCAGGAACGACGGGTACGCCCGCAGTCCTCCCGCCACACCCGAACGCTCCGGCACGGCCACATCCCCGGTCATGAACCGCCTTCTTCCATCCACGGTCACACGCACGCACACCACGCACGCACACAAGCAAGAGCCAGCACGAGCCGGCACGGGCCAGCAGCGCCGGCAGCGCCAGCAGCGCCAGCAGGGTGAGCAGGGCCAGCAGCAGACCCGGACCACCACACCACGAACCACCCCAACCCCGGCGCCCTCAACCGATGACCCGCAATACCGCAGACACACCAACCCTCCGGGGCGAGGGCCGGCGCCGGTGCCGGCCGGCCGCACCGAAGAGCCGGCGCCCGAGACGAACCGAACATCGGGTGCGGGGGGCCGGTGCCCGCCGCCCCCAACCCCAGGGCCGGTACCCGCACGCCGGGGCCCGAGGTCACCGCGCCGCGACCGGGGGTCGGACGCCGAGGCCTGAGGTCACCGCGCCCGCCGACGCCCGGACACACACGAGGCACGGGGGTCACCGCACCGCAGGGCCAGTGCCCGGACACACGCCAGGCCCGGGCCCGCCGCACCTCATGGCCAGCGCCCGGACGCGGGGGCCTGGGGGCGCCGTACCGCGCCCGGGAGTTGGTGCGCGCACCCCCGGGGGTCAGTGCACCGAACGGGGAGCCGGTGCCCAGCCCGCCACACCCCACAGCCGGCAGCCGCACACAAGGACCCGAGGTCACCGCACCCACCGGCACCCGGACCGCACGAGGCACGGGGGTCGCCGCACCGCAGGGCCGGCGGGCCGAACGTGAGGCCGGCAAGTCCACCGCAGGGCCGGCGGGCCGGACGCGGGGGCCGGGGGTCGCCGCACCGCATGGGGCCCGGAAGTCCCGCGCGCCGGAGGGCCGGCGCCCGGACGCGGGGGCCGGGGGTCGCCGTACCGCGCCCGGGGGTCGATGGGGTGCACCCGCCCGGGGGTCAGTGCACCGTGCCGGGGGGCGGGAAGGCGAAATCGCCCGGGAGCAGAGCGGTGGGGGCGTCCGGGACGCCGGCGGCCAGCAAGTACACCGCGAACTCCTCGTCCGGGTCGACACCCAGCAGATCCTCGACCGCACTGTCCTGGAACGCCACGGTCTGGAACGGGCCCAGGCCCAGCGCGGTGGCGGCAAGAGCGAAGGTCTGCCCGTAGTGACCCGCGTCGTACATCCACAACCGGTAAGCCCGCGGATGGCGGTACTTCCACGCCAGCCGGTTCGCGACCGCCGTCGTCAGCACGGTGAACGCCCCCTGATAGGAAGCCTCCTGACCATAACTCAGCTCCGCGACCCGCTCACGGGGCACATCATCGTCGAGGAGCTCCAGCGCGTGCCGGGCCGCGGAGTAGTGGTAAAGGCCCGGCGGGATCCCGGTCACCTGATACACCACCACATACGCCTCGACCTCATGGCGGGCGCCCGCCGAAGCACTGACCCGGCACTGCTGCACCCCGAACACCCCCCCGTCGGTGAACCGGTGCGGGGCGAAACTATGGAACAACAGCGTGCCCAGCTGATCCAGCGAGACCGGGTCACGGGTGAACCGGCGGTGCGTACGACGGCCCGCGAAGACCCACCCCACCGACGCGTTCAACGCCAGCGGCTGACGCGGCAACAACACCACCGGCCGGTCCAGGTACTGCTTGAAGGAGTCCGGTGCACCACCCTGCGCGACGATCACACCCGCCTCCTCGGCCCGCTCGGGGCCGTCCACGAGATAGTCCGCGTCACGGGCCTCGGTATGGAACCGCTCCGCGATACCACCCCACCGGTCCCACAACGGCGGATCCTCCCGCACCACATCAGGGGACTCCAACACCCCCACCAGGGTCAGGCCATCGATCGCGGCACGGACCGCCCGCTCATGCTCCGGACCGAACCCGCACGCGAGATCATCCACCTCGATACCGGCACCGGCCCGCTCCATCACCGTCACCAACTCCGGCGACAGCCGCACCCACTGCTGCTGGCCCGGGACACCCACCTCCAGCCCCTCGGGCACCCAACGGCACACCAACTCCCGGCGGCGGCGGACCTTCGTCATCGCTTCCCCCTCTCCCCCACAGGCGGCACCACGTATCGTGAACACGCAAACAAGCGTCGGGTCCGGCTGCGGTGCCCACAACGCATCACAGCCGGACCCCCGTGCTCATCCACGCCAAGGCATCAACGCCCCGGGTGATGAATCAGCTTCTTGCTGTCCTTAACGATCCGAATCTCGAACGACATGACGGCCACCCCCTCCCCCCATTTCATGAAACCCCATACCGGTATTCGGCGAACACCGGCCCGGAAAACACCGGGAAACCGTCACCCGATTACCGAACCCGGGCACTTTCTCCCGTGTTTCCCGACTGCCCAACGAACGCTAGAGCACCCCCACACCCACCAACAAGACACCCACCCCCCTCTGGCCGGAAACAACCCCCCAACCACCCCCCGCCCACCACAAACCCCCAGCCCACAGCAGTAACGAGACGCGAAAGAGAGGGCGGCCGTATCCGAAAAACACCTCCACACAACCCCTGAACAAACCTCGAACGAACCTCCACACACCACCCTTACCCTGACCCCAAAACAAACCCCCACCACCACCCCCGACAACACCGTCCCGGAACACCGACCCGGAAACACCACACCGGAAATAACACCCATGCCAGCCACAACAGCCGGCCACACCCCCACACCCGCACAACAACCCCACCACGCCTCACCACCACCGGATAACACCCGCCCGCAACAACCCAGACACGACAAGGGTCGACCGGGGCGACGGAGTAGCACGTGCAGGGGCAACGGGAACAAGTGCAGGGGCATACGCGATGAGCTGGTAGATCCGAACAGTCCACAGATCCGCATGTTGAAGCCAACCGAAATCCCGGACCCGAGCTCCACCAGGGACAACAGAGACAACGAGGTGACGGGACACCAGGGGCAGGGCGTTGCACCACTACCTGAGGAGACACAACCAAAACGCCCGACACCCCGAAGTCCCGGCCGCCCAGCGCCTCCGCGACCTGCACCGTCATCTCCATCATCCTGGCCACCTCCCCCTGACCCACTCCAGCCCGGCGGGCCCCAAGCCCGCCGGGCACCCTCGACCCACACCTCCAGCTCCTCCTGCAACACCGACTCCCGTCAAGATCGGCCGGTCGCCGCCACCCGCCGCGCTGAGCCTCGCTCACCCGGGACGCTCACCCCGCCCCCGGATCTGGCTGGCCATCGAGCGACCCATCCCTCTAGCAACTCGCCACAGGCTGGCGAGGGAGGTGGGGAGCCGAGATAAGCAGGTCCGTCCCACACCTAAGCAAGAGGTGGAGAATTTCAAGGCTCTGACCGGAAGTCCGTGAATGATCATGAGAGCCGCTCTCAGGTCGTCTGGGCAGCCCTCAGCTCTTCGTAGACTGCGACTGGATTCTCCTGAGTCCGGTAGAGGAAGTTCCAGCGGACGACCCCGTCATCGGCAGCGAGTGAAGCCAGCGCGGCATCTCCGGGTGTGAGGAACTGGGGCTCGTTCCACTGCTGTGCAAGGACAGCGATCGGAGTGCCGGCACTGGTAAGAATCCAGCTGGCCTTGCCTCCGGCGATGTGGGCGAGGTACCCGCTCTTGGCTACAGCGGCGACTGCTTCGTGGACTCGCATCCCTGCGGGCAGATCTCTGGTGTCGTTGTGCGGAGCGTCGAAATCGTCGCCCATCGCGACACTGTCCCTGGTCAGATGCATCTTCACGGTTGGATCATAGGCGGATGCCCGGATTCTCATGCCGGGTGAGCACTCGGATGCGGAGGAGCCGGAACGAGGACCGGCCGAGCATGGTGCGCTTGATCATTTTGATCTTGTTGACGTGGCCTTCGACCATTCCTGAGCTCCATTCGAGGGTGAGTCCGGCGGTGACGGCGGCGAGGTCCTGGCGCAGGAAGCCGGCGAAGGACCGGACCGGTGCGGGGGTGTCCTGCTCGGCCTGGCGGATCCATTCCAGCAAGAGGTGGCCGCGGCGGTGGGCGAGGAGGTCGTGGAAGGATCGGGCCAGGTCGCAGGCTCGGGCGATGTCCGGGCAGGCGATCTCCACGTCCTGCAGTCGTTCCTCCTCCAGTTCGGTGAGCGTGTCGCGGGGGCGCATGATCCAGGAGGTGATGCGTCTGGGGCTGGGCACGTCGGCGCGGACCGGTTCCATGGCCCCTTCGCGCAGGCGGGCCAGGTAGGTGATGAGCGTCGAGTAGCCACCCTGGTAGCCGCGTTCGCCGATCTCCTCGAAGAGGCGCCGGCCACTGATGATCCCGACGGCGAAGCGGGCATGCAGGTAGGGCATGAACGGTACGAGTTGATCTCGGCGGTGGACTCCCAAGTCCTTTGCACTGGCCAGGAGTTCGTCCAGCGCCGCGTCCCGGAAGCGAAGGACGGTCTTGCGGTCGAGTTGGAGGTGGCGGGCGATCGCGCTGACCGTCCAGCCGCGGTCCGCGAGCCGGTGGCCGTCCGCGTAGCGCTCGCGGGTGGGCTCGACGATCGGCGTCCTGGGCAGCACGGGCAGTGGCAGCGCGACGGCCGGGGCCTGCGGCGGTTCGTCCTGTTCAGCCTGTTTGCGCAGGCAGGAACGGTGCTGCTGGCAGGTCTTCTCAACTGCCGCACCGAGGTTCTGCAGCAGGTGCCAGCGGTCGGCGACCTCGATGGCATCTGCTTCCATCGTCGCATTCCAAGTCCTCTGCTACACCTCGCCAAGGAGCACGAGCTAGAGCCTTTGGAACGGCGTCCAGGAGGGAAGGGGAGACCCATGCCGAGAGTGGAACTTCCCAGGGAACCGAACGAGCGGGGGCGCCAGTGGATGCTTCACCTGCCGGCCTCCGACGTGGCGGCGCTCTGGCCGCAGATCCGAAGGGCGGCGATCCCGGAGATGGTCAAACTGGCCTCCATCAGGTACTTCACCATGGAGTTCTTCAGCACAACCGCCGGCGTGACCACCTTAATCCGCTACCACCCCGACGATATACACCAAGTAGCGCGCAACCTCGCCGAGGACAGGATGTCGGTCCCGGCGGCCTGGCGGACCGACACCCCCGAGGGCACCCAGGCCGAACGTCTGCACCAGCGGAGAAGAAGGCAAGGGAAATGGGCCAGCTGTCTCTTCATCCCTGCGCTGCTCGCAGTACTGCTCGCAGTAGCCTGGACCGTGGCCCTCCTGCTCAAATAGGACAGCGCGAATATCCTGAATGGGCCTGGCGACCTGGTAGTCGTGTTCGGCGAGGGAGATGGCGGCGGCGTCACGGCCGGCATCGGCGGCCTGCGCGACGGTGGCCGTCAGCCAGGGGTGCTCCTGGTTCAGCCAGGCCAGCGCTTCCTCGCGACTGCCGAACCGCTCGAGCAGCGGCGCTCCGGCAGCGCGCGCAGATGGGCGTCCGCCGCCTCGGCGGCGGGGATGTACTGGTCCAAGAACTGCTGGACGTCGTACCAGGCTGCTGATCCACGCTGACACCTGCGGCGGGAAGTTGGGCAGCATGCGGAGTCAAGTGAGGCAGAGGAAGACGGTGTTGCCCACCTGGGCGGAGCGGACGGAAACTGCTGGCGAGCTGAGAGTAGGTGCGACCCGTGGCAGCAGCCGTTCCCGAGCACGTCACCTGGATGTCCGAAGGGCATGTGGCCTTGGCCTGGCCGACGATCAGGGCGACCTGCGTGCACGCCACCGCGGAGGCCAACGGAGTGCGCAGCAGACTTCGCTCGTCGGAAAGCATATGGGGCGCCACCCAATGGCGCGCATACCACCCCGCGGACGTCGCCCGGGTGGCCAAGGCGATCAACGAGGGCACCGCGGAGCTCAAGGCGCACTGGCGGAACGACACTCCCGAGTCAAAGCTGCTCGATCAGCGCCTGCGCAGAGAGAACCGGCCCGGCGCCATCGGGTGCGCCCTGGTCATCGTCGCCCTGGTGATCGTCGTCTTTTTCGTGGTCATCACCTGGAACAGTCCTGGAACGGCTGACCCCTCCGACTGGCGCTGACACGCACGCAGCCCCTCGGCCAGCCACTGCTCACACTCGACGAGAGGACAGCAGCAGAGCGCCACCGCATATGTTGAGACGAGGAACTCCTACAAGCGAATAGTCAAACGGGAATTCGTCTCAAAGTCCTGTCCCTTGGGACAGACGAGGGACACCGCCAATGAGAAAGTGACATCAGAAACGCGAACCTACATTCCGCGAGGAAACGATTCGGCATGCCAAGCGCTGACCTGGCCGTCACAGACTTCCGGTCAGAGCCAATTTCAAGGAGCCCAAACGGGTACTTCTCACCGCCGCCCGATGACTGTCCCGCTCAGGCAGGACGAAGCCGTCGGAGTACGTACTCCGACGGCCAGCAGAGGGCTCGAACAACAACGTTGGTAACGACGAAGTACCCCGGGCTCACCCAACCGTCCTCTTTGCTCACGAACCCCGGACCGTCCTCACGGTAATAGCGACGCAGCATGCGGCGGCGCAAAGGAGTCCCAGCCACGAACAGGACAGGAGCGGCAACGACTGCACCTACAGTCACAGCGAGCCGGACTGACTGGACCCTGATGCCGCTCTCCATCCGCATCGCTCCAGTCTGCCGAGCAGAAGAGACTCGCCCACCGCTCTCACGGAATGTGTGCCGGAACCCAGTTGTCACCTACGAAGCCCGGCGGGTCATCAGCGGTTGATATTGATCGTCACCGTGCCGCCCAGCCCTTTCACGCGGTGACGCAGGCCGCCGAGCCGTTGAACTGCCCTGCGCCGGCCCCGTGGCGAGGGTGCTGAGGCTGCGCCCCGGCCACGGGGGCTGCACGGGCGGGGCGCAGCGGGAATCGCCTGGGGTGCGGTCAGCGGCGGTCCATCCCGTACACGTGGTTCTGGTGGGAGACCAGGGCGGGCTGGTCCATGGTGGTGATGGTGTTCGCGCTGAGGGTGGCGCTCGCCGTCCACGGACCGACCGCGGAGGACGTGGATGCAACTCGCCGCCCTCCCCGCGAACGACCAGGGCCGTGCGGATGCCGTGCACGTACACCGCCGGGGCAACAACCCGGGACAAACTCACGGACGCCCAGTGCGCTGACCTCGCTCCACTCGGCGTGGACCGGGCGTAGAAGCGCTGGGGGGCGACGGACCGGGGTCACCCCCACGGTGCTCCTCGTGCGGTAGTCCAGGGCGCGGCCGGCTCAGCCAGGAACAGACCACCTTGCACGAGGTACCTGGGGTGCGTGACGCCAGTCGACCGGCCGGCCGCCTCCCGCTTGCCACCCTGCGGTGAGGCGGGCGCGAGGGGAGCCCTCGCTGCGCCCTCCCTGCTTGCTGCCAGACCGAGGGCGGCCTCTTTGTTCGAATCGGCCGGTCGCGGATGCTGTCCGAAGTCGTGACCGCGTGCTGATGGTTCTCCGCGAACAGAAGCCAGACGTCAGCTACGACTACTCACAAAGACCCAAGGCGTTGCAGATCAGATGGGGGTCCAGTTCGTCCTCGAGGAAGTGATAGATCACCTCGATATTGTCCCTCACCCACGCGGGGCCCAGACCATCGGATCCGGACTGCTGAACCACACCGAGGAGAAGTTCCTCGAGCTCTGCCTGGGTGGTGGTGGACGTCATGTAGTCCTTGGCGTGCTGCATGAGCTGCTCACAGAATTGACCTTGCAAGGTGCTGGCGATGGAAGCTCCGATTCCGAGGGGGCTGGCCCGGCCGGGCCAGCACACTGGGGAGTTGTCGTGGGCTGTACGGGGCGGGTCTTGGACGCCGCAGTGAGGGCACACAGCCTAGAAAGCCTCGTTGACCACTCCCGCACGGAACGTGATCAAATGGCCGGTTTCCACAGGCTGTTGCCCAGATCCCGACAATTCCCAGGAGTACCGGCCAGCGCCGGAGCGGTCCCGCGAGAGTGAAGCCGGGGTCGCGCCTGTCATACAGGCCGGTGTGCGCAGCTCCCGGTCGCGGTACGTATGTACCGTCGCTGACCGGTCACGTCACACGGCAACGCCCTGCCTCCCAGATCTTCGGAGGCAGGGCGTTCCCGCACAGCGGGGGCGGGTCAGTAGACGCGGGCGAGAACGTGGTTTTCCCGGGAGAGTTAGAGCTCGCTGTCCTGCGACCGGCCGGTCAGTGGGGCTCCGGCCGACGCGGGCCCGACGGCCGCGACCGGGGCACCGGCGGCGATCAGAGCGAAGGCACGGGCGAGCTGCTCCAGCGCCACGGACGCCTGGCCGGGGTTGTTCTCGGTGACGGTGCGGGCCTCGCTTGCGATGGCGGCCAGGAGCGCGTCGCGGGCGTCGGCAACGGCAGGCACCGGGGCCACGCTGATCACCGCCGGGATCCGCTGGACACCCTCCTCAGTGCTCTCGGCGTCGGTGTCGGTGTCCACGGTCTTGGTTCCTCGCTGGTCACACGCACCCCTTGGTATTCGACGTCGGCGTCGTCGCCCACGCTGAGGCCGCCCGGGCGCGGGCGGGACCGGTGTGATCGACTCGGCGGGAAATCAGCCACGGCATGGCCGACAACACACGCCAGCCACACCCGGCACGCCCGCCCCGCAGGTCTGTCCGGTCATCGCTCGGCCGGCCCGAGGTGCCGGCCGATGACCTCGGTCCTGTCCCGACGGCGTCGGTCAGGTGCTTGGACTGCCCGGTGGTGAACCAGGCATCCCGGGGCCCGCTCCCTCACGATGGGGCAGACACGGCGGCGGCCAGGCGGGGTTCCAGCGCCAGGCCGCCCACCGGTCGGCGTCGGCGAAGGGCCCGGCCCGTTGGTCGAGCATGTCCAGGACCTGGGCGCGGGCGAGCTCCACCGCCGGG
Source organism: Streptomyces sp. RKAG293 (assembly GCF_023701745.1). Classification (NCBI taxonomy): domain Bacteria; kingdom Bacillati; phylum Actinomycetota; class Actinomycetes; order Kitasatosporales; family Streptomycetaceae; genus Streptomyces; species Streptomyces sp. RKAG293. The sequence continues at coordinate 210,014 of NZ_JAJOZB010000001.1, forward strand.
TGCTCGAACTCGGAGACGATGCCCAGGCGACGGACGTGGGCGTACTCGTCTTCGTCCTTCCACCTGCGGGTGCTCAGGTCGGGGTCGATGACGAGGTCGACGGTGAGGTCGAAGGTGTCGAACCCTGCCTCGGTGCGGCAGGTGGGGTGCTCGAAATTGACGTACCAGTTCCTCAACCCGGCTGCGGTGTAAAAGGCGTTGATGCTGAACCACGCCGCCGGCGGCTTCCACAGCAGCAGCTCCGTCTCCTGCCACACCCCGGCCGCCAGCTCCCACTCCCCCGACGCCATCGCGTGGATCGCCTCCGTGCGCACTGACCGTTCGCCCTCCGACCGGGCCCTGGCGTACAGGGCGGGCCACAGCGCTTGAGCCCCGGGTGGGCACGCGGTCACCAGCGCCTCGCCCGTGTCGGCCAGGACCCGGAGCGCCTGCTCGCTCCATACCCGGCCGGAGCGGTGTACATCGCGCCGAACGATCCTCTCCCCCGTCATGAAGGTCTCCACCGGTGCCTCCCTCGCGAGCCCGGCCGGGACATCCGGCAGAGCGGGCACCACCTCAGCGCACAGGAACAAGATGGGCAAGCCGCCGTTCGGGGCGGATTGCCCACGCTCCCCTGCCGCTTGCCCAGGTCAAGGCCGCCAGCGGAACGTGCCGCGGCGTGGCTTGCCCGGCTCCTGGTCGCGGCCACCCTCCGGCTCCGGCTCCGGCTGTGCGGGAGCCGGCCCCGGCCGGAAAGCGGCGAGCTTCACCCTGCCGATCTCGCCGCCCTGGCAGAGCTGGAGATGCAGTGGGCGTAACGACCGGCCGCGGCCGGTCGTTGAGACTGTCGGTTCAGCGAAGTGCACAGCGGGACCCCGGGGGTCATAGGCTTCTGGGGTCCCGTGCTGTCAACGCTCGGCTTTGGCAGTGACAGTTGGGGTCTGGCACAGATCTTGGGGAGCAGCCGCCGGAGGGTGACTGCGAAGCCCGAGCGGGGCTCCCGTGGTTCAACGCCGTCACGGCCAGCCTCACCTCATCCCGGAGCTCCGCCAGCACCGTGGGTGAGCCGGCACTTCGGCCGGTGCGGCGACAACGGGCCAGCTGTCAGAACTCGTAGGGACCCCTGACAGTTGGCCACGTCGATGCAGGCGGATTGCGAGGAGGCCGGGAAGGCCGTCGGCGCGGTGAGGGTCAGGCGGCGGCGAGGCTGATCTGGTCCTTGAAGATCACCCAGCGCTGGCCCTGGTCCTTCGCGTCGCACGCCTTGGTCGAGACGTTCGGGGTGCTCCAGGCATTGGCGAAGCAATAGGCCGGCGCGTAGCTGAGGGCGATCTGCTGGCCCGAGACATTCCAGTACTGACCCTGGTCCTTGGGGTCGCACGGCTTCACCGAGACATCCGAGGCGTTCCACGTGTTGGCGAGGCAGTAGGCCGGAGCGTTACTCAGGGCGATCTGGTGACCCGAGACGGTCCAGTGCTGGCCCTGGTCCTTCGAGTCGCACGGCTTCGTCGAGATGTTCGGTGTGTTCCAGGCATTCGCGAGGCAGTAGAGACCGGGAGCACGCAGGGCCGGGACGGCCGTTGCCGCTGCCTGCGCCCCGCCGGCCGGCAGGAAGGAAGCAGTCAGCGCCAGTGCCGTGAGAGCGAGCGTCTTGCGGAGGACAATTGCCATGGGGGCGAGATCCATTCTTGCTGCGGAGTGGGATTCACGACCGAATCACGAGACGGATTCCCGTCTCTGTTCCGAACTCAGGGCAAGTGGAGCACCCCCAGAAATTGGGCAACGGTTTCTGCGCAGCACGTTCACCCCAATGAGCCGCTACATGTGATGACCTGACAGGCACCCGAGAACAGTCAGGTAGTACACCAAGGCACCCCCCTTCCCTGAGCGGGTGCTCAGATCGGGGTCGATGACGAGGTCAACGGTCAGATCGAAGGTGTCGAACCCGGCTGCCCCGGTGCGGCCGGTGGGTGCTCGAAGTTGACGTACCAGTTCCTCAGCCCGGCCGTCGTGCAGAAGGCGTTGATGCTGAACCACGCCGCCGGCGGCTTCCACAGCTGCAGCTCCCCCGGGCCGCCACCAGGCGGACCCCTGTGCAACCGGTGATCAACCTCCGATCACCTTCCGGTCCCAGACGCAGCAATGCACTCGCATTCCGGCTAACGAGCTCGTGCATGGTTGGCGCTGGCGCGTCGAGAGGTGCGGCTCGGCTTGGTGTTCACCTTGGCTGACCGGGCCCGCGGGTGGCAGTCTGCTGGTGTGACAGGAGCCCGGCGATGGCCTGGATGGTGTCACTCATGTGCTCGCGTCGGCCGTGGTGGCGGGCGAGGGCTCGCCAGTTCTTGAGGTGCGCGATGCCGTGCTCGACGCGGATGCGACGTGAGGAGTGGGTCTTGCGCTGGCGTTCGTGGATCTCTTCGTACCAGTCCGGTGCGTTCTTCTTGAACTTGCGGTGTGGCGGTGTCACGACACGTCCGCCTGTCTGCGCACCCAGTCCCTGGTAGCCGGCGTCAGCAAGGATCTCTACGGTAGGCCCGTCGACAAGGTGCTTGACCAGTCCTAACTGCCGGGCATGCGTGATGTCGGCACAGCTTCCAGGCTGGGCTGGACTGCAGAACAGAAGTCTGCCGTCGGCGTCGGTGAGGACCATGGACTTGACGGCGTTCTGCTTGTTCTTGCCGGAGATGAACTTCTCCCGGTCTTTGCGTCCCGCGGCTGGTCTGCGGACCCGGATCTCGGTTCCGTCGATGATCCCGCTCTGCCCGCTCGCACCGAGATGGTCGATGACCTCGGCGAGTGTGTGCAGTCGGACATCGGGCGCCACGGTGCAGCCGCGCCCTGCCAGCAGCGGCCGCACCTCACCGATGGCGCGCGTGATGGTGGAGCGATCCACCCCGAACCAGCAGGCCAGTACGTCATGGGTGGCGCCATGGCGGAGATGAACGGGCGTGGCCAGCAGCCGGTCGACAAAGACGAGTTTGTACCTCGCTCCGGCTCCCACTGCTCTGCGACGGGGACGCGAGGTGAGGGCCGAATGGTGCCGCTCCTGCCACAACGGGCCGATCTCGGCGATGAGTTCAGCGATCACATCGCGTGTCAGCCCAGTGATCCGCTGGCTTTGGATGATCGCTGCACGAGCCCGGTTCCCCACCACACTGACCATGATCAACGACCAAGACCCCAACGCACCAGCGCCAACCATGCACGAGCTCGTTAGGCCCCCGTAAGACGGCCCTACCTGATCGTCAGGAGGCGCAGGTGTCCCTGCAGAACTACCCCAGCGACATGCAGCGGGCTGCGCAACGCGCCAAATCGGCAGGCCGAGCCGGCGTGGTGACGTACGGAACCTACCGTCGAAAACGATGCGCACCAGGCAGCAACTGGACGACGTCGGCCCCGGGAACCGGCGGGCATCAACACCTACCGCCAGACCGCCAGACCGCTAGAAGAGGCGGCCACGCATGTGTCGCGTAAGGTTCGAGAATCTCACACGGCCTGGCTCTCTCCACGGGTGCGAGTCCTGGCTCACGTTGTGTGGCATTGCCACGCTGACTGATCCGTCGTCCTGGAGAAATTCAAAGCGATGGAGTGCAGGTGGCTTGTATGGTCACGAGCGGGATGGGGCTCGTAGCGCAGTGGCTGTCGCGCCTTCACCACATGTGGGAGGACGCCGGTTCGAATCCGGTCGGCCCCATCCCACCCCGGCTGTACCTCGCTCATGCCAGGAGGACACGTTTCCGAAGGAGTTCGAAACCGGCGCGGCCGACCATCTGGCGTTCGAGCATCTTGATCCGGTTGACGTGGCCTGTGAACCACCCCGAAGTTCCAGGGCAGGGTGAGGCCAGCGATGACGGCGTCCCGCGGTCCCGGTCGATGCCCGCGGTGAGGGTGTAAAGGCTGGGCAGGTCGTCCTGGCGGACGGCGTAAAACCAGTTCAGAGGTCATTCGCCCCGGCGCTCGGTCAGCATGCTCGCGAAGGACCGGACAGGCCTCGACCCCGGCCGGACGACCGCCTCGATCACCTCGACCGATTCCACCAACACACCCTGGACCGAGGAAAACAGCAGCTCGTTCAACTGCGGCAGCACTTCGTTCACGGCGAAGGACTGTCGACCACACCACCGTCCAGCCAGGCAACCTTCCGGCGAACGTCAGCGCTCCGTGGGCGGTCAATGCGCACAGCACCGGCCGGCCGCGCAGGACCCTGGCTCCACTCATCAAGCCCCCTGGTAATCGATCACCAGGGGAACCGGGAGGCGCTCTACCGGCGGACCGCCGAGATCAGTCCGCCGGGCCGCTCCTCGCGCCGCGGCGGGGTACTGACCGGGCGACCGTAGGCAGCAGCACGCTCGCGCAAAGTGTGGCTGTCGGCCTCCCAACCGTGCCCGGACAGCCAGCCCACCGGGTCGTCGGGCATCTCCGAGACCCACAGGGACGCCGCCGATCCCGGCGCCGCGTCCGCACCGAAACGCTCGATCACGCCGCGCGAACCCAATGTCAGCCCCAACCAACTACCTGCCGCCGACTGCGTGCTGATCCGCCCCAGCAATAGCTCCACCGCATCCTCGGGCAGATAGATCAGCAGTCCCTCGGCAATCCACACGGTCGGCACGCCCGGGTCGTGCCCTGCGGCGGCCAGCGCGCGCGGCCAGTCCTCCCGCAGATCCACCGCGACGGTGATCCGCTCGCAGCGTGCTACCGCACGCTCCTGGCGCAACACCGACGCCTTGAAGTCCAGTGGCGCGGCGGTGTCGACCTCGAACAGCCGGGTGCCCTCGGGCCAGTCCATCCGAAAGGCCCGACTGTCCATACCCGCACCGAGCAGCACGACCTGCCGGACCCCGGACGCGGACGCCTGCTCCAACAAGTCGTCAAGGAACCTCGTCCTGATGACGATCGAGAACGACACAGCCAACCGGCGGCGCCGCGCCGCCTCGTCATCGGGCAGCGACGGCGAGGAAGGCCACAGGCCGCCGGCGGTAGCGAAAGCCTGTGCCAAGGGGTCACGGAACAACGCGTTCTCCCGGCCGGACTCCAGCGCCCGTACCCTGGCCACCCCCACCGCCGTCGCCCACACCCCCGACGGCTGAACCCGCTCCCGCCCATCACTCATCACACCAGCGTAGATGACCGAATCCAACAGGCCCGATCAGGGAAACCAGCGGCCGCTCGCATGCCGCAGCGGTCCGACGTCACTGCACGGGCCACCGGAACTGCCCGTCCGGTACCTCCCACCGCTCCAGCACTCCCGCGGCGGCCAGTTGGACCAGCACCACACGCAAGGCATCTCCCAGCAGGCCGTCCGTCCAGAACACCCCCCTGACCTGGGTGAACGCCTCGGACCCGTCGAAGATCCCCAGCGAGCGGCCCACCACGAAGGCGGCACCATCCCCGTCCGTCCAGCCGGCCAGCCCCTCGGGGAGATCCACGCAACGATCCTGCCGGCACAGCATCACACCCCGCGAACGCCTCCCGTCACAGCACCAGATGACGAGGGCGGCGAGGTGACCTGAACGGAGCACCCCGAAGACGTTTCGAAATCCAGTGGACCCTCCGCCGCCAGCGAGGCACAATCCGCGGGGAACCGGGGCGAGAGGGAGCTGGTTTGGACGTGTTCGCGTGTGCCAGGTGCGGCACTCAGCTGACGGCGCCGATATCCCAGGTCGCCCTCCCCATCCACACCCACCACGGGAGGTGGGAGGAACTCCATCCTCCCCTGATGGAGCCCTCGACGTATGCCGTCGACCCCCGGCCCACCGGACCGCCGTGGCGGTTGTGGGACGAGGTCGGACAGGACGCGGCTGCCCGACAGCGCGTGTACGCGCCGGTGTACTCCATCTCCTTCGGCGCCAGGAACAGGATCGTCATCGCCCCCGGCGACTCACGGTCCATGGCCCTGATACCCGACAAGTGCGAGGGGTACTGCAAGGGTGTGGACGGTCGGGCGGGCCCCAACCTTGCGTGTGTGGGGTGCGGGCGGGCCGTGGCGACCCGCATGGACGATTGCGGATTGTGGCAGGCGGTGTGGCTGGAGCCCGACGCGGTCGTACGCCGCCCCGCGGGGCTCCCCGCCGGTCCGCCTCCCGATTGGGACGACCTCGAGCGTGCCGAGCACCGCGTTGCACCCGTTGAACCCGACGGGTCGTGGAGCCGGCGCTGGGAGGCGGCGGTCGGGGTCGCGCTGGCTCACCTCGTGGCGGCCACCGAAGACCACCCGGTGACCCTCCCCGCCGGCCCCGTCGCCGAGCTGCTGGGCCACGCCGTCGGCCAGTACCTCCCGACCGGGCCCGGTGCCTGTTCCGTGGGGTTGGCCGGCCCGGCGATCCACACGCCCCGACCCCGTCCCGACGTTCTCCTCGTCCCCCGCCACCCCCTCACGGGCGCGCCCTGGCGCCCGCCCGGCGACAACGGGGCTGTGGTGCCGCTGGACAGCGGGGTCTGGGCGTACCTCGCCCACCCGGGCGAGACCTCACCGATGCCCGCGACCGGTGTACTCCCCGAGGGCGTCCTGCGCGACGACTACCCGCTCCCGCCGCGCCCCTGGCACCCGCTGACGCCCCACCACCACGCCTTCAACGACACCCTGACCGGACTGCCCGCGATACGCGCCCCCCGACTGCGCAGGTATCACGACGCACACCGCTAGGCCGACTCCCTGGGCCCAACCAACCCTTGATCGATGGGTGTCGCTCGCTCACACCAGTGGGCGAAGATCGAGCCAATGCCGCCGGAGCGGACCCCTCAGCGGGGTGAGCGGCAGCGTGATCACCGGCAGGAGATCGACACGATCGCGGTCACGTACCGCGCCGGCACACCATGGATGAACCGGCCTGAGCACATCAGCCGTCGTGGAAGGGAGCCCACTCCCCATAGGCACAGGCGCAGGCGCAGGAATGGTGGGCGCACATGACCATCAACCAGCTCCGGCCTGCCGTTGCGCCGCCCGGTACGCCAGCCCCCGCATGAGGACGTCCCGCGCGCTCGCCCTCACATGCCGAGCCCACGACGGGTCGCTCTCGCCGCGCATCGTGCTCCAGCAGGCGAGGGCGTAGCCGTACTCCCCGGGGCTCAGGTATCCCATCCGGTGCAAAGGCTCGTCCCTGCGGCCGGTGAGCATCCGGTCCGTGAGCTCACCGACCGGCATCACCGAGTACCCGGCCACCTTCCCGTAGTCGTCCGCGGCGTTGGCCGACAACACGCCCATGCCGAGGTGAACGGTCACCAGGTCGGTGAGCCGCTCCTCCTGGCTGCGGGAGATGCCCAGCCCGGCGATGCGCCCCTCGCCGATCAGCCGGGCATGCGCCAGCTCGTGCGCGACGAGGCCGGCGAACGCATCGGGCCGGGCGGCCACACGGCGGTCCAGTTCGATCACCGCCCGGCCGAGCACCTTGCGGTACTCCCCAACCTGGTGCTTCCTTCCCTGGACCTTCTCGGGGGACTCAACCAGCAGCACATCGATACCGGAGACGTCCGCGCCCATCACCGCACCGATCCGCCGCACCAGCCGCTCGGCCTGCTCCTGCGTGCCGGTGAAATCCGCGGGGACGAAACCTGAGAGGGCGATCTCCCGGCGCGACGTCGCGGGCCCGAACTCCTCGGCGCACCACCGCAGCCACCGCTCGGTCCAGGTCCGCTGTTCCTCCGGTACGGGACACGTGCCCGGAGCGTCGGTCCGCAGCCACGGTTTCGGCCCCGTCGTGCTGATGCCGACCGACGGCCGGCCCCCACCACGTAGCCACGCCGTCATCCGGCCCGACACCCATCCGCCCATGACACCCCCGAAGATCCCGCGGGCGGCCCCGGCCACCCCCTCGCCCTGATGTGGGACGTGTTCCGATCCCCCGCCGGTTGCGGCCGGCCCACCCACGAGTCCGACCGACAAACGCTGATCTTCCTCGGCCGACTCCCCGCGTCAACTCCCCCACCCGCAGCCGCATCCGCCCTGGTGCGAGCGTCCTCCACGGAACTGCCCGGGGCCGGGTGCGGACCACAGCGGCGACACACCGTCGGTAGCCATCCTCCGCTCCTCCGCCCGACCCGCAGATCCGCAAGGCCGTGGATCATTACCGCAGGCCGTACACGCGAGCCGTCAGCGCCCACTCATGACGACCTGTCCGCCCGACGGGCGAACAGGTCAGGCGCATCGTGCAACCCGGTCCGGATGTGGCCGAAGCCGGGCGCTGAGGACAGTCTCAGCGAAGAGATCGGCCTGGTCCATGCCCGCACCGAGGCCTTCGGTGAGACGGAAGAAGAGCCCGCGCATTCCCAGCGGTCCGGTCTCTCCGGTGTCCGGTCGGGCGCCCAGCGCCTCCAGTTCGGAGTCGAAGTGGTGAGGGTCCTGGCCGGTGCGGTGCCGAGGCTCGATGCCCAGAAGAGTGTGCAGACCGGTCACCAGCTGCCCGTTCACGGCATAGCGGAAGTCCACCAGAGGCTTCTCGTTGGCGTGCAGGGACAGCGCTGCCGTCCCCGCCGAGAGCTCGCTGAGCAGGTCGTCGTCCTCGACGCACAGCCAACTGCCGTGCTCCCATACCCACGCCCACGACCCGTACCGGCCGGCGGTGACCACGTAGGCATCGTCCTCGTAGAGGATGTCGTCGAAGTCCTCGTCGAACTCCTTCTGGGTCCGCTCAGCGAGCGTGGCGGGGTCCGCCCCCATCCGCTCCAAGAGCTCCCGCGCAGTGAGGTCACGGGCAAAGGTGACGCTCAACAACGGCAGGTCCGCCCCGTACATCCAGCCCAGGCCACTCATCCGTACTCCTCCATACATCGATCGACTCTCTCCGGCGAGGCTAGACGGCCACTACGACAGGTCTGTCCCCTGCCGTGTCGGGGCGCAGAATCAGCTGCCCGGGGCCGCGAGCCCCTTCTTCACCAGCCGGTCGAACTCACCTGGAAAATGGTCAAGATCATTTGGCAGAGCACACAGCGCAGCGCGACACCTGGAGTTACCACCGGTGTCCCGTCTCAGTCGACCTGGTCCCCCTCTCCAATGGTCTGGTCCGATTCGCCCTGCATCTCAGACGATCTGGCCGGCCAGAGCTGTCAGCAGGTGTCAGACCGGGCGGTTCCGTGAAGTGCATGGCGTGGGAGTCGCCCTGCATGGAGCGTGCCGAATCGAAGACCTGCTGCGCCTGGGCGGCGGACAGACGCCGTGCCTCCCACAGCAGTGCTGCGGCATCTGCCGCCTCCGATGGAGGAGGCGGCGGAAGCTCGGTCAGATCGACGCCCGTCAGCGCGGCCAGGTCGCGTGCGTCGATCCCCAGCAGGGCAGCGAAGTCCGTCACCAACCGCGGGGTCAACTCCATGCGGCCAGAGCCGATCACACCGTAAGTAGCTGCCGACAGATACGTGGGCGTCACGAACGCGAGAGCCATCGCCATGCCCGTCCAGTTCAGATTGCGGTACTGGAGCATGCGGATGACCCAAGCGCCCGGACCGCCGGCGAGGGGCATGAGCGGCTTCGGGGCGAAGCTGGAACACCGCTCCTCCTGCGGCAGTGAGCGGACCAGTTGCAGAAGCTCGCGGCGTCCCGCTGTAGGGAGACGCACCGCCTCCGTCACCGTGTTCTTCACCCATATCGCGGCCGTGGCGTCCAGCGGCGCCATGTCATCCGGGACCGCCAGCCCCGCAAGGATGAACAGATCGACGGCATGGAAGCCCAGTGCGGGGCCGAGCCGTCGGAGGAGTTCATGGCTGGGGCTGTCCCCTGCGAGCACAGCGCAGACCTCGTCCGGGTTCAGCCCAGCGCGGTCGGCCAGTTCCTGCGCGCCGAGTTCTCTGTGCTCCAGCAGTCGCGCCAGCATCGCGCCGAACCCGAGGTGCTCCGTCATGCCCGCAGACTAACCAGATACGCGAGTGGGACACAGCCGTGCTCGATGGGCGCGGGCCACTGAGGGCGCGGGTGGAGCTGTCACTGGCGACCGCGATGATCGCCCTGGCGGGCGTGAGCACGCTGGTTCGACTGCCAGGAATTCGCAGCCTGGACCAGCAATCAGGCGGCTGAGGCGATCGACCAGCACCTTCAGTACCTGGCCGAGCAGGAAGAAGACGACGAACTACCCGCCGACACGGACGACGCGCTCGCCTCTGAGCTCCAGCGGCAACTACGGGACCTGGACCTCATCGCACGCCACTCAAAGGACCTTCACCACGCCAGCTTGGGACTGTCCATCGACATCTCCATCCGACTCCGCGTCCTGCGAACCTTGCTGATGCCGAGCGAGGAGACTGGACGGCTTGGCCGCAGCATCAACCTCATCAAGAACTCAATCAAGGAATCCCGACTGCTCAGCGAATGGCATGGAGAGCGCTTCATCGCCATCGATGTCCCTCCCGGCACCGACATGAGCACGCTGTTCGCCCTACTACAATAGGAAGTCGACGAGGCAGGCGCCTTCTGGGAGTGGGCCGACGCCAGGCCGTTCTCGACCACGCGGAGCTGACCACCCGCGGCGCTCGCCCACGCAGCATCACACCAGCAGGCCCATGCCTCAGGTGGTCCCGGCGCAGGCCAATCCCCGGGGCCACTTCAGGAGGTCGGGAAGCTGCGAAACGTTCACCAGCTGGGGCCGTTTGAAGCCGTCCGGCCGGGGCCACTGAACAACGTCACAGCCAGTTCGGTTGCCGTTCCGGTGTGGTCGGTTCTGCGAACAGGGCCTGCAGGACCGTTTGGGCCTGTTCGCGAAGCCAGGTGTGGGCCCGGTCGTTGTCATGGCGCCGGTGCCAGGCCAGGTGAAGTCCGATCGGCGGCAGTTGCATCGGGACCGGCAGCGCCAGCAGGCCCAGTTGTCGTCGCGCCGCTCGGGTACTGGCCTCGGGGACGGACACCACCAGGTCAGTGCCGTGGACAAGTCGTAGGGCGGTTGATGCCGTTGGGGCCGCAGCGACGACCACACGCTCCATCCCCAGGTCGGCCAGGGCATCGTCGACCGGGTCGCGCAGCCGTCCACGACGCGAGACGGTGACGTGTTCGGCCGCAACGTAGCGTTCGGCGCTCAGCGGTGCTCCGGCCAAGGGGTGACCTGGGCGTACCACGACGACAAGGCGGTCCTGTCCGATCTGCCGGTGGCGGACGTCGGGCGCCGCGGGCGCGCCGGTGCCGGACTCCAGATCCACATCGCCCCGGCGCAGATCGGGGGTGTCAGCACTGGGCTCGGCGACAAAACGTAGCCGGATGCCCGGGGCCTGGCGGTGCACCGATGCCAACAGGGCAGGGCCGCAGGCGTCGGCGAGGGCGTCGTGCCAGCGCACCGTGAACACGCGCTCGAGCGTGCTCAGATCCACCTCCCGGTCCGGCGACAGCACCTCGTGCGCCTGCTGCACAAGTTCGTGGACCTGTGCTCGGACAGCGAGAGCGTAGGTAGTGGGGACCATGGTGTGCCCGGAGCGGACCAGGATCTGGTCTCCGGTGACCTTGCGGAGGCGGCCCAGGGAGCGGCTCATCGCCGGCGCAGTGACATGCGTGGAAGCCGCCGCGCCGCTCACGCTGCCCTCTTCCAGTAGTGCGTCCAAGGCTGTGAGCAGGTTCAAGTCCAAGTGCATGAGAGTAAATATATAGCTGACCAACATGCACTGGTTGTTAATCCGTGGTGGGTCTACGGTCGAGACCAGACACCGGGGCCGCGGCAATCGCCGCCTCGGTCACTTCCCCTTCAGGAGCACCCATGACCTTCGACATGTCCCTCGATCTCGACAACTCCCTGTTGGCCAAGGTCACGTCCATCGTTCGGACCGCAGGCGACACGCTGCTCGACCGCTACACCACGCACCCTCGCGGAACGGCTCTCGACGAGATCGTGAAGGAGATCTACGCCAACGACGACGCGGTCCTGGCGGTGATGCGGGAGCCGCTGCTCCTGGCCAGGCCGGGCTCGCAGTGGGCCGAGGACGAACTGGCCGGCGGGGCGCTGCCGGCCGGCGAGTGGTGGATCGTCGATCCCGCCGAAGGCAACATCAATCACGTCCACGGCATGCCCGACTGGGCGGTCACCGCCACCTTGGTGCGTGACAACCAGCCGGTTCTGACCGTGGTCCACCTTCCACTGACCGGCGACACCTACACCGCGATCGCGGGAAGGGGCGCCCACCTCAACGGCACGGTGCTGTACGCGTCGGCCAAGACCGACCTGAGCGCGGCCCTGGTCGGCACCGGCCAGGCCAAGCCCGGCGAGGACGCCGACACCTTCCGCAAGATCGGCGAATCCGTCACCGCGATGCTGATCAACGCCCTGGTCGTCCGGGTCTCGGTCCCCGCCACCTTGCAACTCATCCACCTCGCCGCCGGACGGATGGACGCCTTCTGGCAGTTCTCCGACGTCCGCTCCGGCCTGGTGACCGGCGCCCTGCTGGCCATCGAGGCCGGCGGCACCGTCACCGATATCAGCGGAGCCCCCTGGAATCTGGCCAGCCCTGACTTCCTGGCCGCGGCCCCCGGCCTTCACGCCGCCGCCGTCACGGTCCTCGCCCCGATCGCCTGATCAGCCCACCCATCACAAGGAGTACTCATGAGCACCATCGGCATTCTCGGCACCGGGCGCGTCGGCAGCAACCTCGCCCGTGCCCTCGCCGCCGCCGGACACACAGTCATCCTCGGCCACCGCATCCCCGACGAGGCAACACCGGTCAAGGAAGCAGGCATTGACCCCTCGATCCGGTTCGCCGACCAGCGCGCCACCGCCCGCGCCGCCGACATCGTGATCAACGCGACCCCGGGCGACACCGCGCTGGAACGACTGACGGAACTGCGCACCGAACTCGCCGACAAAATCCTCATCGACGTCTCCAACGCCACCCACGATGCCGCCGACGGACTGCCGGGAGACCTCGTCTACCCCGGCAGCAGCCTGGCCGAACACCTCCAGCAGGCTCTACCCGACACCCGGGTGGTCAAGACCCTCAACACCATGCTTTTCATGGTCATGACGTCGCCACAAACCCTGGCCACACCGCCAACGGTCTACCTGTCCGGCGAGGACGACCACGCCAAGGAGACCGTCGCGACCCTGCTCGGCGACCTCGGCTGGCAGCCGGCATGGATCGAGAACCTCGGCGGCATCACCACCGCCCGCGCCACAGAAGCCCTCATCCTGCTGGTCCCCCACGTCCTGCGACGCCATGGATTCCAGCCCTTCGCCGTCTCCCTGACGCGCTGACAGCGACCACCACCCCGCTCATCAGCCTGACCGATCCGCTTCCCGCCCCGGCGCGTCCCCACTACCTGCGGCAGCCGGGATGTGGATGCCGGCGACCCGCTCGCCGAGAAAGAGAGGGGGGCAGGTCCGTTCCCGCAATGCCGCGCCGAACCTGGAAGTAGCTCTCCATGTCCGCGGGACTTTACGTAGCCGGCCGATCGCCTCGTGGGCCTGGGTGGCGAAGTAGTACTCCCACTCGTGCGCAGTCCGCGCTACCCACCCCTGGTGGGCGCCGCAGGTGCTGCGCGCCCAGATGTCGGCGAGCACCACCGCGCACGCATCCGCGCCGGGGCCCAGGAGGGCGCCGTGGACGATGTCGATCAGTCTCTGGCGCACGGCCGTGGCTCGCGCGGGCTCCTGACCCAGAGAGCCGTCGAACTGGTCATCGAAGACGAAGGAGAACGCCGTCGCGTCGGCGCACAGATCCAGGTCCGGCCCCTGGGCGTAGGGGAAAGCCGGGCGTGGCCAGCTGCGGCATGCCCCGCGAGGCGTACCAGTCCACGGATCGCTCCTCCCCCATGAGGGGCCTTCCCCGTGAAGGTGGGCACGCGGCTATTGATCACGCGGCGAGTGTGAGTTCAGCGGTGTGGTGTTGGCGTTCGTATCCGTTGGGGCTGAGGTGGCCGTTGGCGGAGTGTCGACGGCGGGTGTTGTAGAGGGTGAGCCAGGCGAAGACGGTCCTGTGGCAGGTGCCGGCGTCGCCGTAGTCGTGGGCGCCTTGGAGGGTCTCGCGTTTCAGGGATGCGTGGAAGCTTTCGCAGGCCGCGTTGTCGGCGCTGGTGCCGACCGCGCCCATTGACCGGGTGACTGCAAGGTGGTCGCAGAGGCCGGCGAAGGCCCGGGAGCCGTATTGGGCCCCGTGGTCGGAGTGGAACACCGCGCCGTCCAGGCCGCCACGGATCGAGGCGGCCATCTGCAGGGCGTCGGCTACCAGGTCGGTGCGCATGTGGTTGGCGATGGACCAGCCGACGACCTTGCGGCTGGAAGCATTCCAGCACGGTCGCAAGGTAGAGGAACTCCCCGCCGGCGAGCGGGATAGACGTGATAGCGCCCATGTATTTGCGTCCCGGGTCGGTGGCGGTGACGTCCCGCTGGAACAGGTCCAGGACCGGTGCGGCTGCCGGGTCCGGGACGGTGGTGCGCACGCGTCTGCGTAGGCGGATGCCGGTGATGGAGAACGTCCGCATGATCCGGGCGACCCGCTTTTCGTTGACCCGCCGCCCTTTCTCGCGGAGCTCGGCGGTCACGCGCGGGGAGCCGTAGGCGCCGCCGGACTCGCCGTGGACCGCGCGGATCTCCTCGGCCAGGACCCGGTCCTTGTGCTGCCGTGCAGCCCGGGCCTCGGCGCCGGCGAGCCACTTGTAGGAGCTGGACCGGTTCACGTCCAGGACGTGGCAGAGCCGCTTCACCTCGTAGGTGTCCCGGTGGCCGTCAACGATGTCGTCCGTTCGAAGGGTCCGACCCGGGGCTTTGCGACATCGCGGCGTGGCTGAACAGCCAGCGGGCCCAGGGCCCGGACTGCCCGCAGCCCAGATGGATCAGTCTGCGGAGCCGTCCCACAGACCCAGGCGCACGAGACGGCGTTGCCGGCATCGCTCGCACCAACACGTCGGGCTCATCAACCCCCGAGCACAACCCACTCCTGCCGTGTTGTTGGGCGTTCGGCTTCCCTGTGGACGAGCGCCCCGGGCCCGGGTGGGTCCACGCGGCTGACGCGCAGGGCGGTCAGGGTGCGCGGGGGATCCAGTCGCTGCCACCCAGGGGGTAGTCGTAGCCGGGACGGTCGGCGCCGGCGCTGGTACGGAAAGGGGTGCCGTCGTTGTCGGCGCGGACGGTGCCGTGGCGGGTGCCGCTCGACCAGTCGAGGGTGAGGCTCCAGCGCACGTCGTGCGCCTTGGTGTGGGCGGTGACGTAGAAGACCTCGGGATCGGACTGGCTGACGCTGTACGGGAAGTCGCGCTGGCCGTTCTTGACCGTGACGGTGGGGCTGCCGCTGTCCAGGTCGACGTCGAAGGACTTGGTCTCGACGCCACCGCCGCAGCCGACGCCCATCGCGTAGTCGTTCCAGGCGAGCGGCGCGTTCCTGGACACGATGCTCACGTGCAGCGCTTCCAGGACGACGGTCTGTGAGCCGGTGCCCTGGACGGTGAGGGCTACCCGCTGCTCGTCCGAAGAGACCGCGCCGTACGAAGCCGCCCAGCGCGGCGCGTTCTCCTCGTTGGCGGGCGGGCCCATCTGCGCGGGGGCGCTGTCGACGAGGAAGCGCTGGCTGCACGGGTTGTCGTAGACGTAGGGGCGGGTGCGGACGGTGAGCGGGACCGCGGCGCTGCCAGGGATCGGCGCGGCGGACGTGTGGGGTGCCGCAGCGCCCGGCGTGGTGGAGGTTTCGGCTGTCGGCCGGTCGCCGGTCGCGCCCGCGCGTGGGGTCGACGGGCCCGGCGTGTTCGGTGTGGGGGTGTCCTGCGGGACGGAGGCGTTCACCGTCTTCTGGTTGCCCGCGTCGCTCAGGTTTCCGGTCGTGCTCGTGCCGCTGTCACCGGCCCACGGCGCACGCGCCGCGAGCACCGAGGCCACCAGTACGGCCGCGGCGGCGGAGGCGACCAGCACCGTACGGCGCCGTCGCGGTACGGCGGACGCGCCCGGCATGCTGACGACGACCGGCTCTTCGGGCTCGTTCGACGCATCCTGGGTATCGGCTCCGGGGGCCCCGGCCGTCTCGCCGGGCTCGGCCGCATCCGGCTCGCCGGCCGCGAGGACCGCAACACCGGCCCCTGCCTCTCCGCTCTCGCGCCGCACCTGCGACGCGGCCGCGCGGGCTGCGTCCGCCAGAACCCAACGGCGGTGCAGCTCCACGAGTTCCTGCGGCGTCGCCCTGCACACCCGCGCGAGGCGCTCCACCGGCGCGTAGTCATTCGGGACAGCCGCGCCGTTGCAGTACCGGTGCAGCGTCGACGTGCTCATGTGCAGCCGCTTCGCGAGCGTGCCGTAACTCAGCCCCGAGCGGTCCTTGAGCTCCCGTAGCAGCGTCGCGAACCCCTCGGCCGACCCGGTCCCTGCCGACCCTGCCACGTGTTCCCCCATCCCGAAGCGACTCCCCGTATCCCGTTCCAGCGTTCCAGGCGCTTCGTATTCGCCCTGTTCAGAGCCTATTTCACCATTCCAGTATCCCCAACTGCCGGCAGGCGTGACGGCTGGGACGGATCACCGAACAAGCTCCTGCCATCCAAGCACCACACCAGTGTCACCAGCGAATGAGGTACGCAACATGTCCGGTATCCGCACCCGCGGTATCCCTCTCGCCACCGCCGCCGCGACCGTCGCGATCGCCGCGCTCTCCCTGACCGCCTGCGGCGACGGTGGAACGGGCGTCCGCGCCGAGACCGGGGGGACGAGCCATGCGGGGTCCACCGTGCCCACCGGCAGTGCTTCCGCCCCGGGCCCGTCCGCGTCGCCCTCCGTGGCGAACCCCGCGTCATCCCAGGCGCCCGGCACGTCCGGGCCTGCGGGGTCCGGTGGTCCGAAGCCCACGACGCGGCACACCACCGCCGGAGCCCCGGACTCCGCAGGCAAGCCGGTCACCTGCGAGGGCTCCAACACCAAGACCGTGGCGGCCCCGTTGAACCGCCCGGTCAACCACATGCTGCTCACCGTCACCAACACCGGCAGCACGACCTGTTACCTCTACGCCTACCCGGCGCTGCGGTTCACCGGGGCCCAGGCGGTGCCCCCCGTTATCGACGACTCCCACCCGCAGGCCGTGGTGACGCTGAACCCGGGACAGTCCGGCTACGCCCTGGTGAACCTGTCCGCCGCAGACGGCAGCGGCACGAACGGCTACACCGCGAGGACCCTGGCGGTCTACTTCTACGGCCGGTCCGGCACCGAGAACGTGGGCGCCGCCGCCCACCCGTCACTGCCCGCGGGGGGCCTGTACATCGACAACACGCTCAAGACCACGTACTGGCAGCAGTCGATGGACGACGCCCTGAACTGGTGACACACGGACCGCGCCGCCCACGGACGACACGGCTGCTGAGACTGCGCGAACAAACAGCGGGCCAGTGTGTGCGAGGAGGGATCATGTTCCCCATCCTCCATGGGCGGTAACCGGTTCGGGTCGTCTACGCGCCGGATTCGGCACCAGATCCGGCCGAGTGGACGATCCCCGCGAAGTAGACCCGGCGCAGCCGCAACACGGACGATGACCTCGTACGGCGGGTCGCCGCCGCGTACGGGATCACGCCCTTGGACCGGGACTGTCCAATAGACTTCTTACAGTCCCCGATCCCGACCAGCGGCTGTGCGTGCTCACCGCGACATCCACCGCAACCGTTGCTACAAGGGTTGGCGGGCGGTCAGGTTTGCTCCGAGGGTTTGTGCTGGGTGCAGTCGGGCGGGTTGATTGAGGTCTGGCATGATCGCGCGGTGAGTGATGCGAGGCTGCTGGCCGTGGAGGCCGTTGAGTCACATGTCCGGGCGTTCTTCGAGGGGCATTCCGTTGAGGTCGTCGTCTACGACCTGGGGCCGGAACGGCGCGAGGTCGTAGACGACCTGCGGGTTCTCGTTGTCGGCCCCGGTCCACGCAGCGATAGCTGGGCCTATGTGACCGCCGGGTGCTGGGCCGCGATGGAGAAGGATGGTCATGGGCTTGAGTTCGTCATGACCGCCCCCGTCAGCGACCAGCGGTTCATCGACCTCATGGCCACGATCACGTACTACCACTGCGGTGGGCATCAGCTCGACCTGAAGCACAGCATGCCGATCGGTGAACCATGGGTGCCGGGCTCGGCCTGCGACCACCTGCTGATCAGCCTGCCCTATCTCCACGGACCTGACCTTGAACACTGTCCGCTGCCCGGGGGCCACGCCCGCATCCTCCGGCCCCTGCCTGTGACAGCCGCCGAAATCGAGTTCCGCAGACGTCAGGGTCATGAGGCGTTGGAGCAGCTCTTCGACGAGGCGGAGATCATTCCCACTGATCCTTTCCGGGCATCGGTGGTGTGAGGCGACGGCTCCTGTACGACTGGAGGCTGGAACGTGACGACGGATGCCTGGCGTGTGTTGGAGGAGATACAGCGTCCGGCGTGGACGTTCACGCCTGCGCGTCAGGCCGTCACAGCGGCACGGGGTCGGGCGGCCCACGCGATCCCCGCCAACACGGCAGTACAGGCCACCGATGCCGCTGCCGTCATCCGAATCCCCTGCGGCACGTCCTCCACGGTTCTCCGCTCTCCGTCTTCCATGACGCATACGGTACGCAGGCTGAGGAAATGGACGTCATACCCCACCGCCCCCTGCAACTTGGACCGGCACGGGTGGTCGTAGGGGAACGGAGCCGAGTCCGCCCCGCCGTCCTGCGCCACGGCCACGGTCGACATCAAACCGATAGCCCCCAATGAGTAGGAGGCCGTGGCCGTGGCTGCGCACGCAAGGGCGGCAGCAACGACCACACGGCGCCATCCAGCCCAGCCTTCGTTCCCCAACAAGGCAACCTTGACGGACTGGAGTAGGAAGAACACGACCAAGGCAAGCGCGGCGAGGAATGCCACCGGTATGAAGAGGATCATGACGGTATTCTCCCTCGCGCTCGGTTGCCCATGGGGTTCCCGTGCACTGAACCGAGCCTGACGTCAACTGCTGGCGTGGGACGAAGCCACAACGTGAACCGGTGGCGCCAGCACTGCTCCATCTTCGGTGGCAATCGGTCCAGGTTCGTTGTCAGAGGACAATCCGCGAGCGCCAGGCGGTCGCCGTCGCGTCGGTGTCGGGGCGAGGAGCGGCCGGGGCTGGGTCCGGATCGGACATGGGGTCGGTCCTTCGGTCGAGGTGCGGGGCACAGCCGCACACGGAAGAAGAGCTGGAACGCTCGCCCCTTGTCGCAGGAGGCGGCGGGCCAGACAGCAACGGCACGGAAACTGCTTCGTGATGCCTGGCAGTGCCGGTGACATTTCCTCTTGCTGAAGCCCCATTCAAGGGCTGTGGCCTGCGACTTCACAGCTCCTGGGTGACGGACTCTCAACGGCCCCAGCTCTTGAATCTCCCGGCCTGAACCACTACCGCACCGGTGTCAGGACCGAACGGTCCCACCCTCGCCATCCTCGGAGGTGGGACCGAATGGCGCCAGGCCACTGACCCGGACCACACCGAACGTGGTGCCAAGGAGGAACGTCAAAAACAACACGATGCCGATCCCGATCTTCTCCGGCCGGTCCGGCTGGACAGCCGGTCCTCCTCGCTCGAGCCCAGCGATGGCGCTGGTGAGGACGGCGGCCGCCATCACGTCGGCGACCTGCGTTGCCATACCGGGAACAGCGTCCGAGCTCTGCTCGGTCAGGAGCTGCTGGTTCTGCGAGCGCAGCACCTCGACCTCGCGCAGCAGCAGCAGCAGCCTGCTCACTTTGTGCCGCGAGGTCGGCTTCCATCTGCCGGGTGTAGTGCTGGGCGGCGCGCAGTTGATCGTCCTGCCGGATGATGACCTGCAGTCCCTCGTCCCGCTCGTCCTCTGCGATCCGGGCCCGCTCCACGGCCAGGCGCAGCTCCTGGTCGAGGTCGCTGGCGCGCTGTTCGAGCGATTGCAGGCGCTGCTGGGACAGGTCGTGCTCGTCTGGGATCTGGTGCAGCTCCTCCTTGAGTTGCGCCGACTGCACTGCGGGCGATCCGCTGGCCAGGTCACTGCAGCGAGCCAGCCCGGAGTCCGCGGGAGGAGCGGTTCCGGGGGATTACTGAGCCGCTCCTCCTGATGAGGAAGGGGACCTTCGAGCCCGCGCCGCGCGATCAGGGGGGTCAGGCGCCGCGCGAGACCCCACAGCGAGGTCCCTCTTCCAGCCCGTAGGAGTTCCTGCCAGACCCTCCGGGCTCACCACCCATACTCCGCCGCCCCGGAACCCGACAGGCGCGCCGAACGACCCCGACACCGGGGACCTTCGTCCCGGGAGTTGGGCTGTCCCGCCCTGGGGACCAGCCCCAGCCGGCCGCATCCGACGGCAAGCTCCGCGCCCGCCCGGCCCATCCCCACGCTTCGACTTCGTCGTGCAGCGAGGCCTGCGCGGAACCGATCTGGCTGATGAACAGGCCCAGCATCAATGCTCCTTCAAGGCCCGTCAGCAGGGAGAGCAGCTGCTCCATCTCGCCTGGGTTCCGTCGTCGTGCTTGAAGCCCTGGAGGCGGGTACGTGTCGCCACGATCACGCGAGCGAAGACGTCGTCGCAGAGTCCCGGCCCCTGGCCGTCATCGTATGCGTTGGCTTCACGAGCCGTGAGGCGACCGCGGTAGACAAAACACAGAGCCTCGGCCCGGTTGGTCGGTTGGTTGGTTGGTTGGTTGGGGGACCTTGCCGTCCTTCGTCTCCTTCCACCAGGCCATCTCCGGCTCGTTCGGCAGGTTGGCTTCCGTGGTGTCGTGCTGGGCGGCGCGGTGATGGGTGGCGCCGTGGTGGCGGTGCGGGGGTCTGGCCGGGGGCCCGCGCGTCAGTGCGGTCACCCATGGCCGCCCAGGTCCCGATCGCCGCGCCGCCGAGGAGTAAGACGCCAGTACCCGCTGGCTCCACTCCTCGGTCATGGAGCGGCCCCTGACTGATCGACGGCTTACACGCACCCGGGGGTGTGATGGGGTGCGCAGCAGGCGGCTGCGTGCGCTTCCTGTGCTCAGGCGGCTGGGTGGTGGGCGCGGGTACGGAGTTGTTCGTTGAGTGCGAGGGCTAGTTCGAGCTGGTCCTGCAGCGCGACGATGCGACACGCGTCCCCGATGGCGGTGTACTGGTCGACGAGTTCACGGACCCGGGCGGCGATACGTAGCTGGTAGCGGGAGTAGCGGCGGTGGCCTCCGTCGGAGCGCAGCGGGGTGATCAGTCGGGCATCGCCGATCGCGCGGAGGAAGGCGGGGCTGGCGCCGATCATTTCGGCGGCGCGGCCGATGGTGTAGGCGGGGTAGTCCTCGTCATCGAGACGGCCGAAGGAGTGGTCTGCTGTCATCTCACCTCACTGGGATACGGGCGAAGGGGCGTGAAGGTAACGCGTGGAGGGGCCCTGGCGCTTGCAGCGCCAGGGCCCCGAGGGACGGAAAACACCACCTGCCGACCCCGATACTGCGCCGGCCTACTGGGTCCGCACTGCCGACCGTGGTCGGGGGTGCGGGGATCGCGAATGCGTGACCGGAGACCACCTCACTATCGATGTCCTGCGGTACCCGGACTCAAGCCGTCGGCCCGGGCGATCCTGATGGCGCTCAACCCCTCCGTTCCCTCTAAGAGGATGTCTCACGTGGTGAGTTTTGCGAGTTTCTTGTAGCAGGTGAGAGCAGCGGCGAGGCCGAGGAAGGCAAGGAAGTGGCTGCCCTTTCGCTCGTACCGGACGGTGAGGCGGTGGTAGCCGAAGAGCCACGCGATCGACCGCTCGATCTTCCAACGGTGGCGACCGAGGCGCTCGCCGGACTCGACGCCGGGCCGGGCGATCCGGGGAACGAGGCGGCGATCGCGGAGCCAACGCAGGTGTTCCGCAGAGTAGTACGCCTTATCGGCCCGGACCTTCGCCGGTCGCCGTCGGCGGGGGCCACGCCGTGAGCGAACTGCGGGTATCCCGAGAATCAGCGGCTTGAACGCCCGGCTGTCATGGAGGTTCGCGCCCGACACTGCCACGGATAGCGGCAGGCCCTGGGCTTCGGACAGAACATGCAATTTGCTGCCCTTCTTTCCGCGATCGACGGGATTTGCGCCAGTCAGCGATCCACCCAGCTTCGCCCGCACCGACGCGGCATCGACAATCGCGGACGACCAGTCCAACGCGCCCCTGGCACCGAGCTCGTCCAGCACCGCTCGGTGCAGCCTGCGCCACAACCCCGCTTTGGTCCACCTGGTGAACCGACGGTGCGCGGTGGCCGGTGAGACACCGAACGATTTCGGCAGATACCGCCATGCGCATCCGCTCGTCAGCACGTACACCACGGCCCCAAATGCCGCCCGCTCATCCGCCGGAGCGGTACCACCTCCCTGCGGACGGGAGGCGAACCTCGGCAACAACGGAGCCGTCAGCTTCCACAGTTCGTCCGACACCAACCGACGCGACAGGTCAACACCCACGGCCCAGCAGCATGCCGCATCAGTGAACGACACCGACTGAGTGCTACGAGTCGGCCGCTGACGTCCCTTCAATCAATCAGATCGGAGGGAGCCTGCGTTTGCGTGTTCGACGGAAGTCGTCGCCCGTAAGGTGCCAGCGGCACCATTTGATCACCGTCGCTCCGATGAGGAACCCCGCCAATCCGCAGACGGTCGCAGCAGTGGACCCGAACATGAACCCGCCCCAAGCAACAGCCATGCCCGCCGGCTGGAGCCAGACCAGGATCGGCTCCCCTGAACCGCGCAAAACATCCCAGGTCAGACTTCCAATCAGGGCCAGACCGACCAGGAGGCCGACAACGGGTACCCCGCTCGGCGTGACAGACAGGGCTAGGACTGGCATGGATACGACTCCGGAACTCGGGCAACGCAGGGAGCGCCTTGCTCAGCACCTGTGGGCATGGGACCCCGATTGTGTCAGAGCCGCCTGTTCCTCGGCAGGCGGGCTGCAGCGATGAGGTCAGCGCTGTCTTCGGTAATCCGGCCACGTGGCCCCCTACGCTCAACTATTCAAGGCACACGAGTCATCGGGCTAAGAGGAACGAGTCGTCACACAACCACGTGAGACACCCTCTAAATGCATCACTTACCCAACCGGTACTACGAACTGCTGGTGGCCTTCACCGCACCACCCTCCGGCAGCCAGCCCCGTCGCCCGTCCTGCATCTGCTCTGGTCGAAGAAACGGCACAACGGCTCCTACAGGTCCGGGAACCCGTTGGCCAGGGACAACCGGCAGCGGGAGGCCGGATGCGCGGGGCCGAAGGCCGCACCGCACAGGCCTGGCACGGAGTTGGGTAAAACTCCCGCGCCCTGCGGTCAACACTGCCTTGACCAGTGCCCGCTAAAAGCGACAGTTACAGATATATCCGGATTGGGCAATATAGGCAGAATTGCAGGATTTTGGGGGCGTATGGGGGCCAGAGTATGGCTCCTCGGCAGGACGCTGGGACCTGTTCCACACCCGCCCGGCCTGCACCAGGGCCGGGCAGGGCTGTCTGTTGAAGGGGTCATCTCATGTCTGCTTCTTACGCCACTCGCCGCGCTCTCGCCACGATCCTGGCCGCCGGCGCCCTGGTCAGCGCTGCGGCTTTGCCGGCCGTCGCCGATGACCACCGCGCAGCGCGCTCCTCGATCGCGGGGCGACGTCCAGTGGGACAGCCGCGGCCACGACCACCGCGCCCTGAACGGCGAATGGGGTCGAAGTGAAGAACACCAGCCGCCACAGCGTCGACCTGCGCGGCTTCACCCTCACCGACCAGCAGGGCAACCGCTACCGCTTCGCCGGCCTGCGCCTCGACGGCCATTCCAGCGTCAAGGTCCACACCGGCCACGGCCGCGACACCCACCACGACGTCTACCAGAACCGCAACCAGCAGATCTGGGACGCACACGACACCGCCACCCTCCGCGACAACCGGGGCCACGTCATCGACACCGAAACCTGGGGCCGCGGACACCACCACCGCCAACCCCCACCGGCAGCCACAGCCACAAGGTTAGTAACCCGGCCCACCACGGGAACGGCGTGCCACGGCAACCCAGCCGCGGCCCGCCACACCCACGACCCCACCACCCGCCGCCCGCGCAAGGCCCGCCAGACTCCCGACGACTTCCCTATCGACTCGCTCAGACCAAGGCCCGCGCGCACGAGTCCGCGGCGGGCTGAGGAACCGGATCGGACGGGGCCCAACCATGGCCGCCCGATCCGGCTGACCCTGTGGTGGCCTGAGCCGGGCGGGCGCCGCCTACGGCGCCCGCCCCCCGCGGCAGCGGCAGCATGCCGGGGGGAAGACCGGCATCACGCTCTGGCCGCAGGCCGAGGTCCGGCACCATGGCCACCAGCTGGGACCACTCACGGTCGTCCTGCCCCGGCAGCATCCGCCCGGCCCGCCGCCACCGCTCAGCCAGCGCCGCATAAATCGGCGCCTCCTGCGCGAGAAGAACCGATTCGCCACCACCGCCTTGGGCTGATTTACGCCGCCGACCCGTCGGGCTCACAGGATCCTGCATGACTGTCACCCCCAGGCCAACGACCGCACCCCGCCCTGGCAACTCCCTGCGCCCGTCCCTCACCCGACCGGGGGCCCACAAGGGCACGGCGCTGACGCGTGAACTATCGGGGCAAGCCCGCCAGCACAGATCGGTCCGAAAACAGATCGCCATGGAGCCGACTGCGCAGCAGGAGCAGGGCGCCAAGGTCGGCGACCTCGGCGAGATCATCGAGCAGAGCCCGCACCCGAGGGGGGTCGTCATACCGGACGGCCTCGACGACCTCGTCGATGATCTCGCGGATAAAGGCGGGCACAGACCCGGAATCAGTGCGCATATCTAGGGATATCAGACAGTACGGCGGGGACAGAATCCCTTGATGAGGTGCGGCGTTCCCGGCGCCGCGTCACGGCCACCCCCGCTTCCCAAGCAAATTCGAGCACATGAGCGAGCCGGCCCGCCGAGATGCCGACCGGCCCGCACCCATGGCCCGCGGCCTGTCAACGACGCATCCGCCCCTGGACCCCTGGCCGTGCCACTCCTTTTACGGGGTGGCGCCCTCGGGGACCGCCAGTTCATGACCGCAGGCGAAGCGCATCACGCGTTCCGCGGGCTTGAGCACCGCGGCACCGCCGCGAGCGCACTGCGGGCACATCGCGGAAGTCCCCCGGCAGTACGCGGACCGCACCGCTGCCCACTCCGTGTCCGTCAATTCCCGCATCACCGGCAACCGCCCACTTCCCCGTAAAGGTTCATGCGCGGCAGCGTAGCCACCCGCGCGACTGCGAGCCCAGAGGCCTTGCGCGCGGCTCCCCCATGTGCCAGCGGTTGTTACCAACTACCTACCGCCGTCACGCGGACCCTTGCCGCGCCGGTCACGCTGTACCCACGCGAGGGGTAGGAACCGGGAATGGCTGACAATGACGCGGTGGGCGAAGGCGAAGGACCGCCGGAGTTGTGCGACTGGTGCGGCCGGACATGGCGTGACGGCGTCCTGGCCCTGGTACCGGATTCCTCGGCCGTTCATACCTCTGACCCCGACAAAGACGGAAAGCGCCTGATCGTCGCCTGCTCAGCCGAACACCTGGCGGAACTGCAAGAGGAGTACCGGCAGCGGCCCTTCGTCAGCGAAGAACTCTGGGCCTGGCAGATCGTCCATGCACTGACCAGCGCAACACCCGGCGCCACCGCCAAGCTGATCGCCCACATGACCGGACTGACCATCCCGCAGATCGACCAGGCCATCGCTGGGCGCAACGAACAATTCCTGCACCGCCGTAACCCGCCCAAGGATGAACCGCCATAGCGCAGCTCAAACTGGTCAACGCGGATCAGCGCGCCCGGCGTCGCTGCGAGACCCCAGCGGTGTCGGTGAGACTGACTGGCGCCATGCCCGCGGTCACCCACGGCCGATCATGCCTGCGGCTTCGCATCTCGATGCCGGGTCCTTGTCGCCGCAGGCGGCCGACTCGCAGTGACGCTCCCTGCAGCGTGCGACAACGACGGCGGCACAGGCGTCGGGCACCTGCGCCGAACCGACGGCCCGGCACACAGCGGGCGAGAGCACTGAGACGGCGGTGAACGACGATCGCGACGACTTCCGGACCTCGCCCATGTCGGCCTGTCCGTCAGCAGCATGGTCCCTCAGCGGGGATCGTCACACCGCAGTTCCGCTCAACGGACCGGCAGATAGCACAGGCCCGGCCGACGACCCCCGACCTCCGAGGCCGCTGCAAGCCGCCACACCACCCTCGATGCAGCCGCCAGTTGAGCCCCCTGGGACCGTGAGACAGGGGCCGATTCACACCGTCACGGCCGGGAAGGAACGGCTCGGGCGCTTGCCGAGTTTCGGCCGCCGGGCAATGGCGGTCAGCGCACTTCGGACTTCTCGCCCGCTCCCGGCCGCTCGACGGCGGCCACGGCGTTCCCGCCGTCCCAGCCTCGCCTGCTGCACGGCCATCATGACGAGTGGCTCTTCCCCGGCCGCCAGCCCGAAGCGCCCATGAACCCGGTCTGTCTCCCGGTCCGCCAGCGTGAGATCGGCGTCCCTCCGCAGCGCGGCAGGATCTCCGCGATTCGTCGCTGGATGGAGCGAGTTCTTGCAGACGACCTCTCAGCCCTCCACTCGCTGATCGCCGGCCTGCGACGTACCTTCGACGCCGTCAGCGCAGGTCTCTCCACACCGTGAAGCTCCGACTTCTGATGCCCGAACCAGTACCGGGAGTCAGGCCGCGACGAGCTCCTGCTCACGGTCCGGCGTCGTGACCTTGGGCTTCCTGTTCGGCAGCGAGAGCCGCAAGACCTTGTGCCACGCGGAGTACACCTGCTTGGGTAGCGGCCCGGTGACGTACTTCAGCTCGTACTTCTCGAACAACGCGCGCACCTTCACCGCGACCTCGGCGTACCGGTTGCTCGGCAGGTCCGGGAACAGGTGGTGCTCGATCTGGTGCGACAGGTTGCCGGTCATGAAGTGCATGGCCTTGCTGCCGCTGATGTTCGCCGAGCCCATCATCTGGCGCAGGTACCACTGGCCGCGCGTCTCGCCCTTGATCGACCGGCGCTCGAAGACCTGCACGCCCTCGGGGAAGTGCCCGCACATGATCACCGAGTGGGACCAGATGTTGCGGACCAGGTTCGCGGTGAACGTGGCGGCGAGCGTGGTGAGGAACGACGGGCCCGAAAGGAGCGGGTGGATCACGTAGTCCTTGAGCACCTGCTTGCGGATCTTGCGGCCCACGGCCCTGGCTCGCGCGCGGAACTCCGGGTCCTTGCGGCGGCGCTTGTCCAGGTTCTTGCCGAGTTCCAGGTCGTAGGCGGCGATGCCGTACTCGAAGAAGCAGGCGTTGATGAAGTTCCACAGCGGCTGGCCGAGGTGGAACGGGTGCCACCTCTGGTCCTCGTCGACGCGCATGATGCCGTAGCCGAGGTCGTTGTCCTTGCCGATCACGTTGGTGTACGTGTGGTGCAGCTCGTTGTGCGAGTGCTTCCACTGCTCGGCCGGCGAGACGTGATCCCAGTCCCAAGTGGTGGAGTGGATCTTCGGATCCCGCATCCAGTCCCACTGGCCGTGCAGGATGTTGTGGCCGATCTCCATGTTGTCCATGATCTTCGCCACGGACAGGCCGGCGGTGCCGATCAGCCACGCGGGCGGGAAGATCGAGAACAGCAGGATGCCCCTGCTGACCAGTTCGAGTTTGCGCTGCGCCGAGATGACCTTGCGGATGTAGGCGGCGTCCTTCTCGCCGCGGCTGGAGATCACCTCGTCGCGGATCGCGTCCAGCTCGCGGCCGAGCTCCTCGATCTGCTCCGCGGTCAGGTGGGCGGTGGGGTCGATGGCGGTCAAGGCGCTCCTACCGTTCGATGTCGCAGGGGCCCGCCGCGGCGGACACGCAGGTCTGGATGAGGACGCCCGGCTCGGCTTCGGTGATCTCGCCGGTGCGCAGGTCGCGGACGGCGCCCGCCGTGAGCGGCGTGACGCAGCCGAAGCAGATGCCCATGCGGCACCCGGACGGCATGAGCACGCCGGCCTCCTCGCCGACGTCCAGCAACGGCGTGGCGCCGTCCGCGTCGACGGTCTTGCCGGTGGTGCCGAAGGTGACCTTGCCACCGTCGCCGGCGACGACGATGCTGGGGCGGAAGCGTTCGGTGTGCAGGCGCTCTGGGACGCCGTGCTCGGTCCAGTGCTCTTCGGCGGCGTCGAGCAGCCCCGCGGGCCCGCAAGCCCAGGTCTCGCGCTCGGCCCAGTCCGGCACGAGTTCGTTGATACGGGCGATGTCGAGCATGCCGTCCGTGTCGGTGTGCAGCTCGGTGAGCCGCAGCTTCTTGTCCACGACCAGGTCGTGCAGGTCCTTGCGGAAGATCACGTCGTGCGGCTGTGGTGCGGAGTGGACCATGACGACGTCGTCGAACTCGATGTCGCGCAGCATGCCCATCACCGGCGTGATGCCGCTGCCGGCCGTCAGGTAGAGCACCTTGGCGGGCTTGGCCTCCGGCAGCACGAAGTCACCGGTCGCCTGGTCGAGCTGGATCAGCGTGCCCGGTTTCGCCCTGCGGACCAGATGATTGCTGACCTTGCCGTCCGGGATCGCCTTCACGGTGATCGTGATCCGGCCGTCCCGGCGGTCTGTCGGCGAGGTTACCGAGTAGGCACGCCACAGGCGCACCCCGTCGACGTCGACCCCGATCCGCACGTACTGACCGGCTGTGTGGCCGCGCCAGCCTCTTCCCGGCCTGATCACGATGGTCGCGGCGTCACCGGTCTCGGGGTGCACGTCCTCGATGCGCCCCCGCAGGTCGGCACCCGCACGCAGCGGGCTGACCAGGTCGAGGTAGTCCGACGGCAGAAGTGGCGTCGTGAGCATCTCCAGCAGTTTCCACGCCCTACTGCGGAGGGCTGCACTCGTCATGACCCCAGCTTCCTGCACCCCTAGGGGTAAAGTCCTGTCCGTAGGATGTGAATCTGGTCAGCCGAATTGTTCGCGGGGAACAAACGTATGAGTCACGCAATCCGGAGGGCCAGCGAACTGGTCCTGGACGAGACGACGGTCAACGCGCTTCGGGCCGCGCTGAGGACCACCGCCGACGAGGTCGTCCAGGCAATCATCGACGAGGTCCCTCCCTACGCCAACGCCCTTTCGGGCCGCATGGGCTCCACCATCCGCCGAGCCGTCCGCACCGCCCTGGGCCTCTACCTGGACCTCGCGAGCGGGAACGCCACGGGCGGCGACGCCAGCGACGCAGCCTACGAACTGGGCCGCGGCGAGGTCCGCGACGGCCGTTCGATGGACGCCCTGCTCAGCGCCTACCGGGTCGGCGCCCGCGTGGCCTGGCGAGGCCTGGCCGCAGGTGCCGTGCCCGCAGGTCTGCCCGCCGCCGAGGTCGCCAAGTTCGCCGAGCTGACCTTCGCCTACATCGACGAGCTCTCCGCCGCGAGCGCCGCGGGCCACGCCGACGAACTGGCCGCCCGGGGCCGCGCCCACGAGCGCCACCTGGAACAACTGGCCCGCGACCTCCTCGCCGGCGCGAGCCCGGACGCGCTCCTTGCTGCTGCCGGGCGGGCCGGGTGGCAGCCGCCGGTTTCACTGACCGCAGTCCTGCTGCCCGCCGCCCAAGCCCGGCCCGCCTACCGCGCGCTCGACCCGGGCACCCTCGTCCTCGACGATCTGCCGGACGCCTCCGGCGTGCTGCTCGTCCCCGATGCCGACCGAGCACATCTCCTGAGGCAGCTGCCCGACCGCACCGTCGTGGTCGGCCCGGCCCGGCCATGGACGCGTGCGTCCGCCTCGTACGCACGAGCCGTACGCGCGCGCTCCCTCTCCTCCGACATCCGCGACACCGAGGACCACCTGCCCGAGCTGGTACTGAGCGCCGACGCGGACGCGTTCGCAGACCTGCGTGCCCGAGCCCTCGCACCGTTGCTGACCTTGCCTGCCGCGACCGCGCGACGCCTCGAGGAGACGTTGCGGGAGTGGCTGCTGCACCAGGGCAGGCGGGACGAGGTGGCGGCGGCGCTGTTCGTCCATCCCCAGACCGTCCGGTACCGGATGTCACAGGTGCGGGAGCTGTTTCCCGACCTCGGGTCCCCGCACCGGGTCCTCGAACTGACGCTGGCGGTCGGTCTCCGGGTGGGCTGACGGGCTCTTCGACCGTCCACGACCGCGTCCTCGAACGGTCCAGGAATCGTGCCTCGCCCTGGTGCGATCAGCCGGCTCATGCGGCCCGGGGAAGAGCCGTATGAGCCTGCTGGGACTGGGGGTTGATGAGGACCAGGCGCGTTCGATGGCTGCTCGCACCGGTAACGCAATCCCGAACCCGCCCGCCGCTCGAACCGGCCTCAGCCGCCCGCCGCTGTCGTCATCTGCGCCGAAAATAGCCCGTCGATTCGCCCTGACCTGGAACAGCTTCGCGCCGTCGCTACGGAACGGCACAGAAGAGGTCCGGTGCCTGCAGTCCCCGGGACCGTGGCCGGCACGGTGAGCACCTTGGCGGCCGGCGGGGCCCGTCGCCCATGCATGGGTCACAGATGCTCGAGATTGACCGGGTGTCTGGATACGCGGAGACCAACGTCCGACTGCCCGAGTGCGCCCATGAGGCTCTGGGCGCGATCGTGGCTGAGCGGGGAACCTCACGGGACGAGGCCCTTCGCCAACTACTGGCGGCCCACGTCGAAGTGCAGGAAGGGCGGGATCCTGACGACCGGCTCACCCACATCTCCACGGTACTGCGCTATCCGCCACCACCTCGGTGGCGCACCGATCCACGGCAGGACCGTCCCTTGCGGCTGCGTGTAGCCGCCGACGTGCTGACGCGTGCCCGCAGTGTCTCGCTGCACCTGCCCGGGCAGTACGAACGCAGCCACCGCGACTACCAGGGGCGAGCACTCACCGACGCCGTAATGACGGCCATCGCCGTGCGCGAGCCCTTCACCGACGCATTCCTCGACGGGCTGTTCCCGCTGCTGCGGCAGCGGGCCGCGCTCGCGCTGTGGCGGTTGGCGATGGCCGCAACCAGTACCCGCCCGGAGCGAGACCTGTTGTCCGCAGCCGAAGACGAACGGATCTTGGAGTCTTGCGGCGGGGCGGCGGATGCTCACACGCTCCTGCTCGCGAGGGCACTGGAAGAGGACGCGGCCTGGCATTCACCGCAGCGCTTCCAGGTCGCCCAGAACATCGCCCGCGACCTGCTGACCGGCACCAACGCCGGCGCCCACGAAGACCTGCTCTACGAGCAGGACGATCAGTGGGAAGAGCGCTACCAGGACACCCTGCATGCCGCCGACGACCACCGGGCGCGCCTGATGGAGGGATCGACGGCCTACGACTGGTCCGGGCGCGGCGGGACGGCGGTATGGCGGGCGCGCCGCCATGTGGATCTTCGGTACTTCGAGGACTGGCTGCTGCAGCGTCCGGCCGGCTCTGACTCCGAGCCGCAGCGGAAGCTGGACCCGCCCGGATGGCAGGTCCAGTTGCCCGGGCCGTGGCACGCCCGCGCGCCGGCCCTGTGCGACGGAGCGCTGCCCGAGCTGTACGCCCGGTGGGTGGCCGACGGGAAAGTCTTGTGCTTTCCCTTCCGCGACGGGCAAGCGGTCTAGCCGCTGCGCGACTCTCCAGACGGGCCCGGGCAGGTACCGGTGCCGGCGCCCGGGATGGAACCGGTCGCCGCGGCCGCCGCCGCGCTGCGCCCCGAGCAGATCAGCGCCTTCATCGAGGCGGTACTCGTGGTCTGGGACGGCCCGTCAGAGGAGGAGCCACCGATGGTGGGGTTCGGGCTGGACCTTCCAGTGGACAAGGCCCGTGCCTTCGGGTTCGTCACCGCCGAGGAGCAGCGGGAGGCCCGGGCCGCAGCGCGCGCCTCGACGCTGGCCGCTATGGAGGCGGTCATCCAAGCCTTCGAGGACGACGATCCGGACGACGAAGACCGGCTCCGTGTGCTGCGGGAGCAGCACGAACGCGGCGACGCGCGCGCGTTCGGGCGCCTGGCCCAGCAGTACGACCGGGGCATCGGCGCGAAATTCGTGGTGAGCAGGGCCGTGTGGCGGTGGCCAGGGCACACCGTGGCCGCCACCGTGCTGGCCGGCCAGGACCAGCCGGACTTCGTACAGTTTCTTGCCACCTGGGCCTTTCGAACCACCTCTCTGTCCCTGGAACAGTCGATGCAGGCGGCGTGGCACGAGGCGTTCGACCGGTACGGCCGCCGTCTGTGACACCCACCGATACATCACCTGCTCGTCCCTTTGAGAAATTGGACCCACCAGCCCGGGCAAGAACGACCCGGGGGTCTGCCACCGGGCGGACTGAGCCAGCGCGCCCGTCCGAAGGGGAAACCGCATATGTCTCTCGTGAATGGCCTGCTCACCGCGGCCGGAACCACCGGCATCGCCGCTGTCTTACTGGCCCTGGCCGGCGCGCACTGGTGGCTGACCGTGGCTGCGGTTATCTGTTGTGCCCTGGTCCTGGTCGTGGTCGGCATTCAATCGGTCTTCCCGCAGGAATCCGAGCACCGGCTGGCCTGGTGGCGTGACTGGCGACGCCACCAGCAACTGCGCCGCCACGGCGCGCCTCCTGAGCACCCTCCCACCGATGACCGAGATCGGGCGCCCGGTGACGCCCAGTCCCGCCTCGGCCGCGGGCCCCATGATTGACCAGCGGCACGGCAGCGGCGCCTCGGCCCTGATGGGAATCCGTGATTTTGGCTGTGACCGCGCTTCCGTGATGACTACGGTTGGATGAGGATTCGGGCTCTCAGTACGTGGAACGAGGCCCGGCCGTACATCTGTCGCTTGATCGTCTTGACGCGGTTGACGTGGCCTTCTACTACGCCAGAGCTGTATTGCAATGTCAGGCCAGCGGTGACGGCGTCGATGTCGAACTTCATGAACCGGGCGAACCCTACCCCCTTCGCCCGTGGCCGAACTGGCCCAGCTATCTTCGTCATCGCTGGTCAACGCGACGTTCGAGCGAGGTGGGGTACGTGTCAGACCTTGACGAGTTGAAGCGCCTGTTGGGAGAGCCTGCGCCAAGGCCGCACTCGCCGAGCGACTGGGCTCAGGTTGAAAACCACCTCGGCTCGTCGCTGCCGAGCGACTACAAGGCCTTCATGGACGCCTATGGCAGCGGCATCATCTCCGAAGAGCTCATGGTCTTCCACCCTCAAGGTTCGACCCCGCTCCTGCCGCACATGCGCGAGATACACGAGCGCGTCAGCCGGTCCCGCGAGCGGCGCCCGGACGACTTTCCTCATCCGTTCCACCCTGAGGAAAATGGTCTCATCTATTGGGGGTACGACTTCGGCGGGGATGAGCACTTCTTCATGCCGTGCAGCCCTGATCCGAACCGATGGAAGGTCGTCACAGCGGTGCATGGATCCAGCTGCGTGACCTTCGACGGCCCGTTTACCGCCTTCGTCCTCAACTTCGTCACGAATCTTCAGTTCATGGACGAAGCGGGCAACATCGGACCCGCGACACCCAGCTTCGAGTCCGCCTGACCCAGCGTCCACATCAACGATCCGCAAGGGGCGTAGTCATCACGGAAGCGCGGTCACAGCCGTGATGGCTCTGCCCGCGATTCGTGAAGGTCAAGGTTGGCGGTTCTGTCTGTGTTGGAGGATGGGCTTCAGGAGTCTCTCGGCTTCGCTACGGACCCCGGCGTCGTCATCGGCCGTCAGTTCCTGCAGTTGGCGGACGAGTCGACTTTCACCTTCCTCGGTCATCCAGTTGGGGTCACAATCCACTGCTGCGCTGAGTTGGTCCAAGGTCCCCATCTCTGCCGCGCAGAAGAGGGCTGCCAGGACGGCTCGCAGTCCCCGGGTATCCCCTCGCGCCAACAATGCCTCAGCCGTCTCCTGGGTCACCCCCGTGTCCTGAGCGTCTAGCAGCAGCCGGTGGAGAACGTCGGCTACCCCTACGAGTTCTGCCAAAACTGCGAGTCGCCGACCCGCATCAGCTCTCACGGACCACAAAGGTGAGTCCGCATCCTCTATTGCTGCAGTCAGCTCTTGATCGGGACCGGTCGGTGTCATATCCCCATCATGGCAGGGCAAGGCTCCGCTGAGCTGGGACTTTCTCCTCCCCCGCCCGAGGTCGGCGTCGTCATTCTCGGATGAGGATTCTCGTCCGAAGGAGAGCGAAGGAGGCCCGGCCGTACATCGCTCTATCGTGGCCATCGGCGACGGCCGGACCATCGTCACCCAGGGCGGCCCGCGCCAGCTGGCCGACGACGTCGAACAGGCATGGGACCAGTGGATCAGCGCAGGCCGACCCTCGCTCTACGACTATGGGATGACCGTCGAACCGGACGGCCACCAATGCGTATGGGCCCTCGACCCAGACTCTGCACAAGGCCGAGACACAGGACCCGCTGTCCGACAACGTCGTGCACTTTCCCAAGCACTGCCCGGCGGCCGACTCCGGGTGGTCCCCGACATCGCTGCTGGGGACCACTGTCAGGCGACGCCGAGCTTCTGGCGGGTGTGGCGCAAGAAGTCGCGGACCGTGGTCTCGCACCGCCAAGGGGCCAGGCCAGTGTCGAGCTCGCGGACGTAGTCCAGGCCTGACTGGACAGGGGCGAGGATGTCGACGGCCTGGTGGCCGAGCGCAGGCCCTGGTCGAAGGTCGCGGCCCTGGAAATGGGCGGCCCCCACGATCGTCAGCCTCATCCCGACCGAGCGGGTGAACACCCCGGGCGGCATCGCGGCTGCCTGAGCGTTCCAGGTCCCTCGGTCGGCGGCGTTCAGTACTGCGAAGTCGCCGCCGCGGCGACACAGCTCCCGGGCCGCCAGCAACGTCAGGACCTGTCCGGCTCCTGCACCAACCTCTCGAGGAAGCGCTCGACATCGTCGACGGTCACACCGACGAGATGGCCTGCGACGACCGCCCCGCCCAGTTCGGACCGAACGGCCGCCATCCACGACGCTGCGGGGATGCCCCGAACCATTGCAGCCTCAGCGCTGGCTCCGATCAGTTCAAGCGCTGAGTCCGCTTCCCCCTCGATGACCGCCACGGTGAGGATCTGACCCATGCGCGTTGCGGTACCCGAATCGTGGACAGCCGCGCCGAGCGAAACGAGGTAGACCCAGGGGGCGAGCTGCTCGGGGGCGTTGGCAGTGATCGCAGCGGCGATGGTCGCCCAGGTGTCCAAGGCGTCAGGGGACTGCCAGGCCGCAGGGCGGGCCAGGGCTGTGGCGGCCGCCCCGGGCTGCCACAGGTCGGCTTCCGCCTGCACGAGCAGGAGGTCGGGGGCCAAGGGGAGGTCCACGACGAAACCGGCCAGCAGGCGAGCGTGGTCGTCCGCGCGGGAGTCGGGGAGGCGTTGTTTGTCGATCAGCTCGCGGACGAGGGCAAGGGTGCCGAAGGCCGGTATGCCAACCCTGCGGGCGGTGTCCCGGACGAAGGTGTCGGGGCCAGAATCCGGAAGGCCTGCGTCTCGGCCCCCTGCTGGTCGCCGCCGCGGCGCAGCACATCCAAGGCGGCGAGATCCAGGTGCACGTCGGCGAACCGTGTGCCGCCCTGTTGCAGGACCTGGGCGGCCTGCTCCGGGTGCCCGTCGGCCTCCAACAGCTCTGCCATCGCGATGACGGCGTACACGCTGGTGTTCTGGAGCGGGCGCAGCAGCCGCAGCGCCCCGGCCGGATCACCGTGGTGGCGAGCCTTCGCCTCCATCACCGCGTAGAGGTCACGAGCGACGGAATCGGCCGCGCGGAGGCCCTCCAGAACAGGGATCGGCCACTGGCCCAATTCCGCAAGCCGCTTGCAGGCCGTCAGGCGCTGCT
The DNA here is from genome assembly GCF_023701745.1 of Streptomyces sp. RKAG293. Classification (NCBI taxonomy): domain Bacteria; kingdom Bacillati; phylum Actinomycetota; class Actinomycetes; order Kitasatosporales; family Streptomycetaceae; genus Streptomyces; species Streptomyces sp. RKAG293. Next base: position 245,554 of record NZ_JAJOZB010000001.1, read on the forward strand.
CGTCGTCGCCTGCCGCCTCAAGCGCTTCGCCCCATAGGCGCCGCTGTTCGTCTTCGGACGCTCCTATCGCCGCCGCCCGGGCGGCGGCGAGCTCCGCGGCGTACCGGTCGGAAGCCGATGCCGAGCGAGCCGCGAGGGCGTCGGCGGTGTCGGTGCGGCCGTCCCGGTAGGCGATCCGCGCAGCGAACGCGGCAAGGCCCGGTGCCGCGGCTTCCGTTGCCGTGGCTTCCCCCTGCGGGGCGGGCAGCGCGGCGGCCAGAGCCGCATCAGTGTCGGGAAGTAGGAGGCGGGCCTGCAGGAGAACCGCCGCGGCGGCGTCGCTGGGGCCGTCCCACCGGCGCCGGTCCGCGCGGGCGGCCTCAGCAAGCCGCAACACCCGCCGAAGGTCGGCATCGCGTGAGGGCGACTTGTGGGTCTGGAGCCGGTCCAACAGGGTGCGGGCGATCAAGATCTGGATGGTCGCACTGCCCGGACACAGATCCAGGGCCGCCTCATAGCGCGACAGCGCCTGGTCGTGGTCGTGGCGCTGGGTAGCCTGATCGCCGAGGAACAGCAGCGCGGTGGAAATGCCCTGTCAGTCCGCGGCTGTCTGCGGAAGAAGGCTGGATGGCACAGGTACTGGCCCCGGCTGCCCGCGGTGGGCCAAGATCGCCAGGCCGATGTCCACCAGGATCCGCCCGCCGACACGCGAGCCCGCCGCTTCCAGGGTCTCCTTCGCCTGCTCCTGGGCGATCTCCACCTCGAACAGGCCGCCGACGGCGCGCCAGTAGCCCTCCGGCTGGGAACCGGCGGCGGCGGCGCGCCGGTAAGCCTCAGCAGCCCGGGCCGGCAGTCCGTACTCGTTGGCGTAGCCGCCGACCGCCACCCACACCTCCCGCTCGTCGGGCCCGCGCCATTCCGGCTTGTCGTCCTCACGCCGGTGCAGCCAGTTCGGGGTCTTCTCCAGCAGGAGCCCGCAGCAGCCGTCCGGGTCGCTTCGTTTGCTGGCGAGAGTTGCGGCGAGCCGCTCGATCGGCCGGCGTGCGCTCAGATCGGTGCGCGGAACGGAGGCGTGCAACCTGCGCAGAGGACGTGCTGCCTCGGGGGGCAGGTGGTCCAGGTTCGTGTAGAACTCAGCCAGGATGGAGTCCCCCTGCACCCGCGGAGCTTCGGCGAGTTCAAACAGAGCTGCGAGCGCGCTGCCGTCGAGCCTCTGAGCGGAGGGGACCTCGACCTTCCACCCCTCGCCGGTCGACATCACGGTGTCGGCGGTGACGGCCTGCCAGTACCCGATGCCGCTCTCCAGGTCAACCAGCACGACGATCACGGGGAAGTCATGGTGGAGCCAGTACTGGCCGTGACCGTCCCCGAAGGGGAACCACCAGCCGTTCGGCGACTGCCGCTTGTCGAAGAAGCTGGGTCCGGACTTGACCTGCACGGCGATGTGACAGGGCCAGAAACCCATGGCGATCGTGATCACGGCCGGGCAGCGAGGGGACTCGCCGCAGTTCGAGCCCGTGCTGGAAAAGGTCCGCGTGCCCCGCATCGGACTAGGCCGGCCACGCGTCCGCCCCGATCGCGTGCGGGCCGACAAGGCGTACGCCTCCCGCAGAAACCGCGCTTACCTGCGGCGCCGCGGAATCCGCTGCACCATCCCCGACAAGGCCGACCAGACACGCAACCGCCAGAAGCTCGGCTCCCGCGGCGGCCGACCACCACGTTTCGACCCGGCCGACTACCGCAAGCGCCACGCGGTCGAGTGCGGGATCAACCGCCTCAAGAGGCACCGCGCCGTCGCCACGCGATACGACAAGCTCGCCGTCCGCTACGAGGCGACCGTGCTGATCGCTGCTATCAACGAGTGGCTGTGATCGGCACCCGTCGCGCGACGGCCTCGAAGCAGGGCTGCGTGACCTGAAGGCGGCCGCGGAAGCCGGTACCCAGGACCGCCGGAACCGACAGACCAGCGACACCCCGCCGAACGGGCTGCTCATCCGGGGGGTTGTAGCGTGACCGGATGAGGAGCGACGTATATCGGGACGTGGGCGAGGCCGCCTGGTCGTGGGTGCTGAACCACGTGCGCGAGGCCGAGGGCCCATGGCTCGTACAGGCGGTGGTGGAGGGCGGTCCGGAAACCGTGTCGCCGCCACAGGACCGCGATTCGCTGTACGCGGGGATCGCCGGCTTGGCCCGGTGCTGGCCGAGATCGCGCAGTACCGGGAGCTGAGCGCGCGGGAAGCGGCACTGGCGACCGGCATCGTGACCAGGCTGTCGGCACAGGCCGGGCAGCGAACGGAACCCTCGCTGTACGACGGCCTCGCAGGCGACGCGACGGCGCTCAGACTGCTCGCCCCAGGCGAGGAAGCCGTGGCACTGCGGCGGCTGGCCGCCCTGGCGACCGGCGACGGGTGGAAGACCACCCTCGATTTCGAACCGGGCTCCGACGCACCCCTCACCGACGTCATCATGGGGACCGCGGGCGTCGTGATGACGGCGGTCTGGGCGAAGAGCGAGTTCGCAGAGGCGATCGCGACGACGGGAGGCGAGGCGCTGCTGCGGGCAGCGGACCGTACGGAAGCGGGCCTCGACTGGGGCATGACCCCGGGGAGGCCGTCGAGGGCACCGAACTACTCGCACGGAACCGCCGGCATCGCGGCCGCACTGGCGGTCGCGGGCACCGCCCTGGACCGTCAGGACTTCATCGAGGCGGCGGTGGAAGGCGCCCGGCACGTCCTCTCGGTGGGGTCCTTGGAGGACGCCGGTTTCGTCGTCCCGCACACGATCCCGCCGTCGAAACGGGAGGTGGAACCGGTGACGTACACGTGGTGCCACGGCCCGGCGGGCACCTCGCACCTGTTCACCGCACTGGCGCACGCAGGGGTCGCCGAGGTGGCGGGCCATGACGTCGACGAACTGCGGCACCGCTGTATGACCTCGATCCTCACCTCGGGCCTGCCGCAACGCCTCCGTCCCGGTTTCTGGGACAACGACGGCCGCTGTTGCGGAACGGCAGGCGTCGGAGACGTCCTGCTAGACGCCGCCCAGGACTGCCGGTCGCCGCAGCGGAGGCAGACCCTGCTGCGGGCCGCGCACCGGATGGGCGATGCGCTGGTCGACCGGGTCATCAGAGATGATGCGGGCGCCCGTTGGCGCTTTCTGGAACACCGCGAGGACCCGCCGCTGCTGCCGCCCCAGACGACGTGGATGCAGGGCGCGGCAGGCATCGCGGCCTACCTTCTGCGCCTCGCCCGGTACGGCGAGAGCGGCCCCGACGCCCCAGTCGTGGACCGCCCGGACCAGTGGTGGGCCGTGCCGACGCACCTGCGGAGTACTCGCACGGACTCATGAGCGAGTGGTGGCTTCATTCGAGACAAGTAATCCATAACGATCTCGGCCCAGGCCTTGTGCGATGCGCGGGCCGCCCTAGGCCAAGAGCGGAACGGTGCAGGAGCGGGTCGAGTTCAGGGGCGACCGCTGTCGAGCGGAAGGCGCCGATGCAGGCCACGGAAGGCAGCACCTCAACGGGGCCGAAGGCGCCGGCAGCCTGGTCCGGGTACTCGCGGGAGGGGGGAACCGAATGGACCGGCGTGGAGGGGAACGCACGTTCAGCCTGCCGCTGGAGACTCCTGACCTTCATGTCATTGACGGGCTTGCACGGGTAGCCCTCCAGCATCCCTCCGTAGGTCGAAGACATTCGCAGCTCGGTGAGTTCGATCGAACGTCCAGACGAGAGGGCTATGTGGCTCAGTGACTTGCCGACACCCTATGTGCAAGATTCACTTCCGATACACGGCCTAGTAGTCGTTGAACAGCGTGCCGACTTCCAGGGCCACGCCGTGGCCGCGCGCGCTGACCCTTCGCTCCCCGAGGAGGACATGAAGGGCTTTCGGACGGTCGGCGACGCCGCCGACTACATTCTCAAGAAGCAGGTCTGAGAACCTGCCCCCCGGCACCGTGATGAGCACGGTAGCTTGCGAGTGCGCGGCGTTTCAGTCACTGTCGGTGATCGGAGGCCGTCGCTTGAGGGGGAAGCGCCTGGCCCGGGTGGTTGTCACAGGCGGTGGTTCGGCACGGCGGTTGCCACCGAGGTTCTGCGGTCGCCGTAAGGCGATTGGTCGCCCGGTGGGCAGGCTGCTCGTCGTCCACCGGGCGCACTTTCGTCGGGCGGTCAGCGGACGGGCATCTGGAGGTCGTAGTCGCGGAAGTCGACGGCGTACCAGGCGACCGTCTGCGAGGCGACCTTGAACATCTTCTCGTGGATGGGGACGAGCAGCGGGAACTTCTGCTGGATCTCGTACACGGGCCGGTAGAGGTAGGGGCCGAGGGTGGCGACGGGGATGTCCAGCAACGGGTTGGGCTTGATGTCGAGGATGTCTGCGACGTGGGTGTCCATCATCCGGACCATGGAGGCGCCGACGGCCCCGGCGCCGGGGAAGATCTTCCGGTCCATCCAGTCCAGCATGTTGTGGGCCAGTTTGGTGCCTTCGTCGGAGGAGGCCCGGTGGTGGGCGGCGGCGTCGGCGAGAACCTGGTTGCACTGGTCGAGGGTGCGCGGGTTGTACTTCTCCTGGATGCCGAGCAGCCGGCCGCCGATGCGGATCAGTTGCACCAGCTCGTCGATCTGCCGGGGGTTGGGGTGGAAGCCGAACTTGGCCGCGAGCTGGACGTTGCTGGCGCCCACGTACATGAGCTCCTCAACCTCCAGCCGCTGGCTGATCGGCATGCCGTCCCGGGCCACGTTCCAGCCGTGCGCCAGGCCCATCTGCCGGGCCGCCGCGTGCACCAGCCGCAGCTTGACCATGCTGATCAAGGCGTTGCCCGACGGATTCCAGTTGCCGCCGTCGATGCCGTCCCAGAGGGTGTTCATGGTGCGGGAGAAGCGCCGGCCGATGTCCATCACCAGGTCGAATTTGGCGTACCAGACCGACTTGGCCAGCAGCGGGTCGGCCAAGGCGGTGAACAGGCCGCCGAAAGCCTCGGTCATGGTGATGGCCTCGATATTGCCCTGGACGAGCTTGCCCGAGTCACCGTTCTTGACCAGGTCGATCGTGGCCCGCTCCTCCCTGGTCAGGACGGCGTTGCGCGTCAGGAAGTCGTGCAGCCCCAACGGCGCCGCGTCCGGCACCGGCTGGTCGTTGCGGGTCCATTCGTGGAAGACCTGGTTGGCCAGCTGCATCTGACCGGCGCTCACCAGCTCCTTGACGACCTCGTCGGCCTCTGGGTCGCCCTCCTGCGCGGCCTGATCGGTCGGCAGTTCCCAGACCGACCGGGGGTCGGGCTCGGCAGCCGGGCCGGATGCCGCACGGCGGGCGGAGGCGGTGGCAGCGGCGGGCAGGCCGACGGCCGCACCTGCGGCAAGAGCGCCGGTCAGAGCGGTACGCCGGGTGACGAAGTGGTCCATGTAGCCCATGGATAGTGGCTGGCCACCCGAAACCAGGTCAGCCACGCGGAGAGGGCCGCCGAAAGGCCACCCGCAGGAACGAAAAGGCGAAGAAAGCCACCGCGCGCAAGCGCAGCGCCTGACCCGCGCTTGGGTCAGGCGCGCGGCACATCGGCAGCACGCGCCCATCGGCTCCGCCTACGCCCGCAGCCGGCGGCGGCGGTGGGGCGGGCGGGGTGCGGTTCAGGATCTACCGGCGCCTTCCGCGCCAGCCCGTCCAACGGAGCACCAGCGAGCCGCCCACCACGCCCGCGGTCACCGAACAGGCCATCTCCACCGCGTCCCGCCACCCGTGACCGAGCAGCAGGTGTGTCGCAACGGTGCCGGCCCCTGCGGTTGCGACCGTGAGCAGCACCATCAGCACGGCCCTGCGGACTCGTCTCCCCATGTCTGCCGACTGCCCGTCGACACACGAGCCCAACGCGGGGGCGGGGAGGGGAATCAGATGCTGGGTCAGCCGAGGCGCGCCCGGAGCGCTCCAGACATTCAGCTCGCTTTGGGCTTATAGTGGCATTCAAATCCTTCTGTCATGATTTTTTCTTTCGAGACACTGCAAGCAGGATCAGTGGATGCGCGTGCGGGTTCGACTCGGCCGGGTCCGTTGGTCCTCACCAAAGCGACGTGCGGGAAGCAAGCCTCTCAGCTCAGACATCATCCTGATGCGGCGTACTGACAAGGCGACACCCAACGTCTGACTCGCGATACCTGATTGGAAGGGACCCGCCATGCGCCTCACTCCCGCTTCCCTCACTCCCACCAGCCGCCGTCGTGTCGGGGTGGGTGCAGCGGTGGGGGTGTTGGCCACTGGGCTGATGCCCGCACTTGCTCCGGCCGTGCACGCCGCCGACGGCATCTCATGCGGCAACACCGGGATGCTGAGCGGCAATTCCTGTATCTACACCGCACCCACGACAGGTGGAAATGGGGACACCTTCACTATCCCGAGCGGGCTCATCAACGGGACGACCACTGTCCTCACCGTCACCATGTGGGGCGGCGGCGGAGGCGGCGCAGGCGGCGCAGGCGGTGGCGGCGGTGGCGGCGGTGGCGGTGGCTACGGTGCCGGCGGTGGCGGCGGCGGGACCGGCGCCGGCGGGAACGGCGGTGGCGGCGGCCAAGCCGGCGCATTCATCAAATGCACATTCGTCGGAATTCCGCTGTTGAGTGGAGGGACGTTCGCCGTCAATGTGGGCGCCGGCGGCGGGGGAGGCACCGGCCTGGCCGGCGGCAGCGGCGGGGCCGGCGGGTCTGTACACAACAACGGCTCCAACGGCAGCCCAGGCACGTCCGGCAGCTTCGCAGCCAACGGCAGCACCGGCTCTCCCAGCCAGTTCTCTCCCCTCGGCGCCCTCGTCCCTGTGCTGCGCAGCAACGTATATGCCTACGGGGGAGCGCCCGGCCTCGGGCCCTCCGGCGGCAGCACACAAGGCCAGTACGGCGGCTACGGCGGTAGCAGCGATGGCGGCTACAGCGGGACCGGGGGCATCGCCTCCGGCAGCGGCGGACGCGGTGGCCAATCCGGCGGCACATCAGAATGCAGCCTCACATCAATCCCCCTCATCTCCACCGTCGGAACAATCGGGCAATCAGGAACGCTGGGCGGCGACGGCGGCAACGGCTTTGTCGGCCTCTCCCGGAGCCGCGGCGGCGCCGGCGGCTCCGGCGGCGGCTTCAATCTCTCCGGTGGGGGCGGCGGGGGCGGCGCAGCCATCTCGAACTCAGGCAGCAGCTACGGCGGCGGCGGCAAAGGCGGCGGCGGCGGCGGCAAGGTCAATAGCGGCTACGGCGGCAACGGCGGCGACGGCGACCCAAAAACGTATCCCCTTAACTCGCGACCCGGACAAGCCGGTCTGCCCGGAGTCGCTGGTTCGCAAGGTGCTTCAGGCCGGTCTGGAGCAGTCATCGTGACAGTACTGGTGGTGCTGTAACCCGGCGTCATTCCGGGGCCTGCCAGGGGGGTGCAGGCTGGCACTGGAACAGCTGGCCGAGGTGGCCCCGGGCTGGCTGACGCCACGACTGCGGCCCGATTGGGAGGAGCGTTACGTCCGGCGGATCGAGAGTCCGGGCGGTTGCCCGTTCACGCTCCCGGCGTGGCGTGCCCGCTCGTGGAAGGCGGCCTCCCGCGTGTCCGGGGCCGCGCGGCGCGGGGCCGGGGCGAGGACGAACAACACCACCGGGAATGAACGCTCCCGGGACGGCCCGGCGTAGGTCTCCTGCCAGTGGTTGCGCGGGGTGCGGGCGGCGTTGCCGCGCCCGGACGGTGGTGCGTTGCGGTAGGCGTCGTAGCGCTCCAGCTTGGCGACCAGTCGGGCGTAGGACATGGTGCGGCCGATCTCCACGAACGCGCTGGCACCGTTGTTCAGGAGCACCACGCCGTCGGGCAGCAGGTTCCCGGCCGGGGTGGGGTGGGCGACTTCCACCCGCCAGTCCGCAGCGTCGGCCACCTGCGCCTGGTGGAGGCGACGACGGTGTCGACCAGGGCGAGGCCGTGCTCGCACAGGCCCGTCTTACTGGCGGCGATGCGCTTGCCCGTGGTACGCCCAGTCGTCGGCGCGAGTTCACCGGAGGCCGCGGCTTCGGCGAGACCCGCCGCAGTGCAGTACCAGTAGCTCTGCTGCGCACGGTGGGTCCGGCCGACCAGGGCCGGGGATTCGGCGAGCAGACTGCGCAGCGCGCGACGGACATGGTCGGTGTCCTGCTGGTGCGACAGCAGCAGCGCCTTGAGCTGGCGAGGTGTGGCCAGGCGCAGCTGAGTGAGGGTCAGCAGGACCTCGCCGCGGATGTCCGCTCCGGCCTTCGCCGCCGTCGCGCTCCTGCGGGGCCGGGACGCTTCTCCCGGTAAATCAATACGGGGAGAAGAGGAGTTGCAACCCGCCACAGCAGGCGAATTGGGGGTCTGATCAGCAACAACGCTCAGGCGGCGGCCGACAGCTGCGGGACCGACAGCGGGGCTTGCCGCAGGGCTCGCAGCGGGGTTCGCCGTCGCAGCGGTGCCCGCCGGGGCCGGCGGAGTCTCCGAAGTGGGTGCGGTGGTCATCGGATCCTCGGATTCTCCGGCCGTTCGCGGCCGGATCGGTGACAGGTCCGGCTCGCACGCGAAGGTGCGTACGGGCCGGGGCCACCGTGCGAAGCCACCCCTTGCCCGCAGTCTGTTCGCCGCCCACCACCGATGCCCGTTACGCCCCTTGACCGCCCCTTGTCCTCCCGGTTTGTCCGTGACTGACGCCACAGGAAGTGTCCCTCTCTGAAGGCCGGACCCTGTCCACAGGTCCAGCGCTGGACCGTAGGGCGATCGGCCGGGCGCAGCAGGCACCCGTCCTACGAACAGCAGGGAGTCCGTCACGGAGACGACGTCGCCGAAGGTGCCCCAGCTCGCCCCGGAGCAGATGTGGCCTTCCACGTTTGTTGGCCACATTCCGCGATAGGTGGCCAGTGACGTTCTGTGGCTGATCACGAATGCTCGGGTGTGCGCCGCTTCTGGTGGCTCGGGGACGGTGTACTACCGGCTGTTTGGGTGGAGTACCCCATGGCGGGCGGAGTGTCGGGTATGGCGTTCAGGACGCTCCGCCCACCCCCGGGCGGGGCCGGGGAAGAAGAGGGAACAGCTCATGTCCGTACGCATCCGTCAGGCCGTCGTGGCGGCCACTGTCATCGCCGCCACCGCAGGCGCGGCGGCCCCCGCCCTCGCCGCTCCGGCCACGGCACCCGCCGGGCATGCCGCCCACCTGTCCGCACTTCCCATCGACGGCGAAGACGGCGCCGCCGACAGCGCCGACGAAATGCACGGTCCCGAAGACCCGGCAAGCTTCGACGCCGAGTAGACCGGCACCGAGCGCGCAGAGCCTCCCAAGGCTCTGCGCGCCGCCACCCTCTCCCGTAGAAACCCCCTGGCGGCCAGGTACGGCACAGCTCCTCAGTTCCACACCGAGACGACGCGGTTTCACGCTGCGTGACAGAAGCAGTGCCCCGCTGGCCAACCATCGTGGAGCGAAGTGGCCAACTGCATCACAGGTCACCCTCGTTGCCAGGGGCTTTCGCCTTTCCGCCGCTTTCGTATAGGCGTACTCGCGTTCCGCGTCGTCGTGGCTGATCAGCAGAGCGAGCGAGGCCGTAGTGAGCATCTCGATGTCCACATCGGCGTTGCCGGCTGCGAGCAGGGGCAGGCGCCCGGTCTGGGCGTAGATGTGCTCCGGCTTTCCCGCGCCCAGGGCCAGCCCGCCGAGCATCCGGTCGGTCCGTACGATCCGGCCGTCGGTGTACTCGTACGCTGAGGCCGTTCCAATGACGTTCTCCTTCGGCAGGCTCCAGATCTCCTCAGCGAACACGCGCATGAAATCCCGGCCGCCCCCGGAACAGACGAACACCCGGAAGTCGTGTGCCTTGAGGTAGTCGAAGAGTTCGAGCATGGGCCGGTACACCAGGTCGGTGTAACCGATGCCGAACCTGGGCTGCTTGACCGTATCGGCCCATCGGTGCACTTGGGCTTCGAACGCGTCCGGCGTGGATCCCGCCCACGAGCGGGCCACTGCCCCCTCCAGCGACGCCATGACCTGAGGGTCCTGGGTCATGAGTCCCTCGAAGAATGCCGGGTCGCGCTCGACGATGGCCTTGTACGGCTGCCGCTCGGCCAGTGACGGGGCTTCCCCCGCCTCCTGGGACCAGACACGCAGCAGGAAATCGAACTGCGGGGGCGCCGGCTGTTTCACCCACAGAGTGCCGTCGTTGTCGAAGGTGGCGATCCGGTCCGCCAGCGGCGCGAAGGCTGCGCCGGGCTGGGTGGCCGACTCCACGAACTCCGCGATCGCGCGCTTGGAACCGCCTTCACGCCAGCCAGCGAGGTCCACGCTTGTCATCCCATCACCCAGCCTGTCCTTTTCCCTGTGCGCCCCGGCGCACTCCAAGACATCAGCAGGCCCTTCCTGACCGACCGGTGTTCGGTCGACGTTCGTATCGGACCGTAGCCGGGGTTCCCGGCTACGGTCCGATCGGCTCCGCGCAGCGGAAGCCGATGTTGCCGGTGGAGGAGTCGGGTGTGTTGGCCATCCTGGCCGAGACCCGGTAGCGGCGGCAGTAGGAGGCGTGGCAGAGGTAGGACCCGCCGCGCAGGGCACGGGCGGTGCCAGTGGGCGGCCCGGTGGGGTCCTGGTCGGGGCTGGTGGTGGATGAGCCGGGGTGGAACCTGCCGGCGGTCCACTCCCATACGTTGCCGGTCGTGTTGTACAGGCCGTAGCCGTTGGGCTCGAAGGCGTCTACCGGGCAGGTACCCAGGTAGCCGTCTTCCCGGGTGTTGTGCTGGGGGAAGGTGCCGTTCCAGACGTTCATCCGGTGTCGGCCGCCCGGCCGCAGTTCGCCGCCCCAGGGGAACGGCTGCTGTTCCAGGCCGCCGCGGGCGGCGTACTCCCACTGTGCTTCGCTGGGCAGGTGCCCGCCTGCCCAGGCGCAGTAGGCGGTGGCGTCGTTCCAGGACACGTGTACGACGGGATGGTCCTCACGCCCGGTCAGGTCGGAGTGCGGGCCCTCGGGGTGCCGCCACTGGGCGCTGGGAACCTCGCGCCACCAGGGGGCGGCCGCGACGCCGCGGGTGGGCGGGAAGTCGTCAGGGAGCAGTCCGGCGAACACGAAGGACGCCGCATAGCGTTCGGCGTCGGTGACGTGTCCGGTGGCCTGGACGAACGCGCGGAACCGGGCGTTGGTCACGCAGTGGGCATCGATGGCGAAGGCGCTGATGTCGACCCGGCGCACAGGCCCTTCACCGTCGCCGGGGTAGGCCCAGGCGTCGTCGCTACCCATACGGAAGGAGCCGGCTTCCAAATGAACGGGCGCTTCAAGCACGGGCACCGCCCCCGACGTGGCCGGGAACTCCAGGGGCTGGGGTGGCCCCGCCGGTTGGACAGGACGGGCAGGACTACAACAGGCGGGCCGGTCGTCGTTCATCCTGGTGGGCGGCTCTCTCGTGCGGTGCCGGGCTCAGCGGTGCATGGATTATCTGCCGGTGCCGGCCAGGAACGGAGGATGCCGGGCTGGTGGGCGTGGCGCACGGTGAGCGACGGGTCCGGTTCGTGCCGTGTTTCAGGCGTAGTGCCGGATGATCCATTCGGCGCCGCGGTTCGCGACAGCGCACCGGCGCTCAGTACGCGAGCTGTGCCTGTGCGCGGCCTGGGCGCTCCTGTGGGCGACGGTGTCCAGCTCCCGGGTCCGCCGCTCCAGGTCGAGCAGTACACGGGGGTCCGGTCGTGGGGTCGCGGTCAGGCGCTCGTAGGCCGCCTGTACCGCGGCGAGCGCGGTGCGCAGGTCCGGTGTGGTTGCCTCTGCAGGCATGGATGTCGCCATGTCTCCTCCTGCGTTCGCGGGTTCTTGGCTCGTCCACCATTGCACCGGTGGGTGCTGATGGGTTCACCCGGCGCGGGTGAACGGTTGCCTCAATCGGGTAGCCGGCGCATCTCCAGCACGTGCAGGCCTACCGCCTGGAACCGCAGCAGCAGCCCGTACAGGTGGGCTTCGTCGGTGACAGGTCCCAGGAAGAGGTCCTGGTCGGGAACCGGGACGTGGTCGAGTTCGGGGAAGGTCTCGGCAAGGTCCTCCGAGACGACGCCGGCGATGTGGAATTCGTAGCGCACGCGTGCCTCCACGTGGGTGCGGCAGTCCGATGCTCGTCCCACCATGGTCGGCGCCTGCGGGCCGGACGTCTTCCCCCAGTTCGGGGGAGACTCGGCACTGGCGCAATCACAGCAGACCGAGGGCCTGCGCGCGGTGGACTGCTTCGCTGCGGCGGGTGACACCCAGCTTCCGGAAGGCACTCTTGAGGTGGGTCTTGACCGTGTTGACGGACACGCACAGCTCGGCTGCGATCTCCTCGGTCGAGAGCATGCGGGCGGCCTGGTTGAGGACGTCCCGCTCACGGTCCGTCAGACCATCGACAATGGACGGCAGTTCGGTGATGGTGTCGATGCGATGACGGCCGAGAAGCTGAGCAGGAAGCCAGCTGTGTGCCTGCGCTAGGTCCGGGTTCTCACGCAGCAGCAGGTGCACTCCAGGCCCGCTCTCGACGAACAGGCGGCGCAGCTTCTCGGGCCGGGCCAGCGTGAGCGCCTGGGCCAGCAGGCTGTGCGCCTCTTGGAGGTCGTCTCGTTGCACCGCGGCCTGGACGCGCAGCAGACAGGCCTGTACTCGGCTGGGAGCGGTGGCCGGTTCCGGGTTGGGGAGATGAGTGAGTTCCTGCATCGCGCTGTCGTCACGGCCGGTCGCCAGCAGGACGCGGGCCAGAGCCACGGTGTGTTGGGGGCGTTCGCAGGCGACGCTGTCCAGGGCGGCGAGGGCCGCGCCGGTCTGCCCCTGGGCCAGGTGCACCGCGGACGCGGCGATGGCGAGTTCGTCCATCGCCCATGGCGGTGCGCCGTCGGCAGGCAGGCACTCGTACGCCCGGTCCAGGGCCGCACGTGCCCCGGCCCAGTGACCCGCCGCAGCCGCGAGCCTGGCACCGATGACCGCCGCCTCGACCAACGCCACATCCTCCAGGTCGGCCCTGGTGGTCAGCACGAGGTCGAGATGGGCCTGGGCATCGGCCAGTTCGTTGTGCTCAGCTGCTGCGCCCGCCAGGACAAGGCGTTCCAGTGCGGCGTGGTGCGCGGGTGTCAGGGCGGAACGTTCGACGATGTCGAGCGCGTTGTGTGCGTAGGCCTGAGCCTGGCGCAGCCGTCCCTGGAGCAGTTCGACCAGAGCCAAGGACCCCAGAGCGTCGTGGTGTGGGTGTTCGGTGCCCGGTTGCCCGCAGGCGTCGACGGCGGCGGTCAGGGTGGCCGTGGCGTTGTCGAGCTCTCCGGCGTTGAGCGCGGCCGATCCGAGACTGGCGAGCACGGTCGCCGCCAGTTCCGGGTGTTCCAGACGGAGGGGCTGCGGGATCTCGCGCAGCAGCCTGCGGGTGTCCGCTGCTGCCTCACGGACGGCTTCGTAGGGGCCGGACAGACGCGCGGACAGCACCGCCAGGAAGGACGCGGAGAGCTTGACAGCCACGCCCTGATTCCCGGGCTGATCCTCGGCGGTCCGCAGCGCGGCGGCGCAGCCCTGGACGTCGTGCTGCGCCAGGCACAGGGTGGCGTTCACCAGGGCAGGTTCCGCGCCGGCCAGATCCAGCGGCATGGCGGACAGCAGGCGGGTGAGCCTGTCGGTGTCCGGGCCGGCCAGGAGGCGGGGGATCGCCAGCGTGTCGACCAGCTGTTGCGCGGCGAAACCCCAGTCGGCGGCGGCCGAGGCCTGGACGACGGCTTCGGTCTGCTGCCCGTTGGCGGCCAGCCATCGCGCCGCGCGTTGGCGCAGGCGAGGTTCCAGGTCGGGGTGTATGTGGCGCAGCCGGGCTCGCAGTACCTCGGCGAACAGCGGGTGCATGCGGTACCAGGCGGTGTCGTTCACCTGCTCCACGAAGGCGTTGGCGCGGGCGAGCGCGGCTAGGGTCCACTGGCCGTCGTGGTCTCCGGTCAGGGCGTCGGCCAGGTCGGGGTGGATGCGGTCGATGATGCTCACCCGCAGCAGCAGGTTCTGCGTCGCGGGTGGGTAGGCGTCCAGTACCTCGGTCAGCAGGTAGTCGGCGATGGTGGACCGGTCGGCGGCGAAGTCGCGGATGAAGGCCCGCGGATCCATGGCACGCTGCATCGCCAGCGCGCACAGTCGCAGGCCCGCCGCCCAGCCCTCAGTGCGCTCGGCCAAGGTGCGCAGATCCTCCTCGCCGACGTCCAGCCCGTGCCCGCGCAGCAGCACCTGGGTGTCCTGCTGCGTGAACCTCAGGTCGGCGTTGCGGATCTCGGTGATCTCGCCTGCTGCGCGGTAGCGGTGCAGTGGGAGCAGCGGATCGCAACGGCTGGTCAGCACCAGGCGCAGTCCGGGGGCGGCGTGCCGGATCAGGAACGCGAGGTCCTGCGTGACCTCGGGGCAGACGAGGGCGTCGAACCGGTCCAGAACCAGGACCACCGGTTCAGGTGCGTGGGCCAGCCCCTCGGCGAGGCGCGCCAGCAGCAACCGCCCGGCGTCCTGCTCGCGTAGTGGCGTGTCCACCTGAGCCGGCAGCCGAACCCCACTGCGGTGCAGGGCCTCCAGAACATGGGCCCAGAAGTTGTCGGGGGAATCGCCGGGCTCCACGCTCAGCCAGGCGACCGTGCCCGGTCCCCGGTACTGACTCACCCAGTGAGCGGTGAGCACGCTCTTGCCGGCGCCCGCGGGGCCGCTGACGAAGGTGACCGGCCCCTGCACACCAGTGGTCAGGCGTTCCAGGAGGCCCGGCCGGGGCACCAGGATCCTGGGTACGGCGGGGACGGCGAACCTCGCGGAGAGGATCGGGTCACCCGACGGTGCCGGATCGCGGTGCTGCCAGGGGTCGGGGGGCTCGGACGCTGCCAGGTTCTGCAAGGGATCACCCAGGATCACGCGAGTGGGGCCTGCGAGACGTAACCTCCTTCCACTGAACCCCGGGCACCTGGGTGCCGCCAGTCGTGCCGGCCTTCGACGGGCACGGCCGATGCGTCCAGAGCGTGATTTCTCCTGAGGCACCTGGCCTGGCGGGGGTGCGTTCACCCGGTGCGGGTGACGCGGTGCACGCGTCGTCGACGCAGATTGGATGCGAGCCGTTCCGTGCGCCGGCCGCCGCATGGCGACCGCACCGGCGCCAGGCCCCGGATGGCAATCCGCATGACCGACGAAGAGAAGGCAGCAGTCATGGCTGACATTCAGCGTCAGATCCTTCCCATTCCGGACCTGCCCCGCCCCGGTCCGATCACTTACGACGCCAAGGACCCCGACACGTCCTTCCCGCCTCTGAAGGAACTGCGCCCGCCCGAGGGCGCGCCGAACGTCCTGGTGATCATGCTCGACGATGTGGGGTACGGAGCGTCCAGCGCCTTCGGCGGCCCGTGCGAGACACCGGTCTTCGAGCGGCTGGCAGGCGGGGGCCTGAAGTTCACCCGCTTCCACACCACCGCCTTGTGCTCGCCCACCCGCCAGGCCTTGCTGACAGGGCGCAACCACCACTCGGTGGGCATGGGCGGCATCACCGAGATTGCCACCTCCGCCCCCGGTTACAACTCGTTGCGGCCCAACACCAAGGCCCCGATCGCCGAGACCCTGCGCCTGAACGGCTACTCGACCGCGCAGTTCGGCAAGTGCCACGAGGTACCGGTCTGGCAGACCAGCCCGGCCGGGCCCTTCGACGCCTGGCCCTCCGGTGGCGGCGGCTTCGAGCACTTCTACGGCTTCCTCGGCGGGGAGACCAACCAGTACGATCCCGCGCTGTATGACGGCACGACCCCCGTGGATCCGCCCAAGACCGTTGAGGAGGGCTACCACCTCACCGAGGACCTCACCGACCGGGCCATCATGTGGGTGCGCCAGCAGAAGACTCTGATGGCGGACAAACCGTTCTTCTGCTACTTCGTCCCCGGGGCCTGCCACGCACCGCACCACGTGCCGGCAGAGTGGTCCGACCACTACCGGGGCCGCTTCGACCAGGGCTGGGACGCGATCCGCGAGGAGACCCTGGCCCGGCAGAAGGAGCTCGGGGTCGTGCCCGCCGACGCGGAACTCACCGCCCGGCACGAGGAGATCCCCGCGTGGGACGAGACCGACCCCCAACTGCGGCCGGTCCTGGCCCGGCAGATGGAGGTCTACGCGGGCTTCATGACCCACACCGACCACCACATCGGCCGCCTCATCGACGCCCTGGAGGAGCTGGGCGTCCTCGACGACACCCTGATCTACCTGATCATCGGTGACAACGGGGCCTCCGGTGAGGGCGGCCTGCGCGGCACCTTCAACGAGATGCTGGTCTTCAACGCCATGGCCGACGTGGAGACGCCCGAATTCATGGCCGAGCGCATCGACAAGTTCGGCACCCCCGAGGCTTACAACCACTACGCGGTCGGCTGGGCCCACGCCATGGACACCCCCTACCAGTGGACCAAGCAGATCGCCTCGCACTGGGGTGGAACCCGCAACGGCACCATCGTGCACTGGCCGCGCGGGATCACCGCCACCGGCCAACAGCGCCACCAGTTCACCCACGTCATCGACATCGCCCCCACCATCCTGGAAGCCGCGGGCATCCCGGAGCCGACCTCGGTCAACGGCGTCCAGCAGTCGCTGATGGAGGGCACCTCGATGCTCTACACCTTCAACGACGCCGACGCCCCCGAGCGCCACGACCACCAGTACTTCGAGATGTTCGGCAACCGCGGCATTTACCACAAGGGCTGGTCCGCCGTGACCAAGCACCGCACCCCGTGGTTGCTGGGTCCGGGCAACATCCTCGCCTTCGACGACGACGTCTGGGAGCTCTACGACGGGGCCACCGACTCCACCCAGGCCCACGACCTGGCCGCGGAGATGCCCGACAAGCTGCACTACCTGCAACGGCTGTGGCTGATCGACGCCGCCCGCTACAACGTGCTCCCGTTGGACGACCGGACGGCCGAGCGGTTCAACGCCGAGCTGGCCGGGCGCCCCGAACTGATCACCGGGGATTCCCAGATGCTGTACGCGGGCATGGGACGGCTGACCGAGAACAGTCTGGTCAACGTCAAGAACAAGTCGTTCTCCGTCACCGCCGAGGTCGCATCCACCAACGGCGGCCCGCTCTCGGGCGTCATCCTCGCCCAAGGTGGCAGCTTCGGCGGCTGGAGCCTCTACACCAAGGAGGGCCGCGCCAAGTTCGCCTACAACCTCGGCGCGCTGGAAGTCACGTCGATCGAGGCCGACCGACCGCTCCCCTCCGGCGAGCACCAGGTCCGGATGGAGTTCGACTACGAGGGCGGCGGCCTCGGCAAGGGCGGGAACGTCGCGCTCTACTACGACGGTGAGCCCGTGGGCCAGGGCCGGCTCGAACACACCCTGCCCTTCATCTTCTCCGCCGACGAGACCGCAGACGTCGGTCTCGACAGCGGCACCCCGGTCGCCCCCGACTACGACAGCCCCACTGGCACCTTCACCGGCGACATCCACTGGGTCCAGGTCGACGTCGGAAGCAACGACGCCGACCACTTCATCGAGCCGGACGAAAGGATCCGGATCGCCATGGCACGCCAGTAACTCCGCTTCGGCAGGGAGTGCACGTGCTGAGGCTGCGGACGCCCACATTTGAGGATGCGGGGCATCCGCAGCCTCAGCACGTGCACTCCGTTCGCGTCAAGACGTCGTTGTGCCCCGTCCTTGAGCCCTCAGCGGGCCGTAGACCTGTTCTCTGTCGTCGTTTGCCGATGCGAGGTCGATCCGGGCACCACCTTCGATCACCATCGGAGTGACCACGACGTTCTTCCCCAGACGCTTGACCTCGCCTTTCTCGGCTTCCCGGGCCGGGCCCGTCAGGGCGTCGGGGAGAACGAATGCGCCCCGGAACAGGAAAGGTTTCTTCTCCCAGACGAGGACGTCGCGAACCCAAAGTCCATAACCGCGCCGCCATTTCGTACTCAGGCCCGGCGCATCGCCGTCGACCACCCGAATGGCCCCTTTGAAAACGTCAGGCTGACGGGTGACCCAGCGTCGTCGTGCCAGCACGACTGCCAAGAACGCGACGATCACGATCAGGTCGACACCCAGCACCGCCAGTAGTGCGATCAGCATGGCGAAAGCCTCGCACCCCGCCGACTGGTGTGCATGTCCGGCAAAGGTCCGGGCCGCGGTTGTTCGGGCTGCGGCATTCACGCCGAGGCCACGTCCCGCGTGTTCCGGGGCGCAGGTGGTAGGTCGCTACCCGGTGGGCGAACGTGGACGTCTCCGCGTGCGCGCACGGAGCCGCGGGGTGACGATCAAGGTACGCGCGCTACCTGCCGCGCGGTAGCCCTGCGCCGGCTGCAGGTGCCTACCCCAGCAAGCTGCGCGGCCGAGGGTCGAGGGCGCGGCCGTGGCGCCCTGTGATGGCTGGAGTGTTGATGGCAGCCCGGACCGGTCACACCCCGCTGCACCGTAGGCGCCGTGTGCGCGCCGAGCGCACCCAGGCCCTGTTCACCCTGGTGGGCCTGGGCCTGGGCCTTGTGATGCCCAGGGTCAGCGGTGGGCCGCAGATCGCGTCCGGCCAGGTCACCACGATGCTGCTCACTCTGGGTTTCGGCGTGCTCGGAGTGGTCGCGGTCATCTTCTCGCTGCTGTTTCTGGTGGTCCAGTGGGCGCACTCCAACTTCTCGCCGCGCCTGACGCTCTTCCGTGAGGCGCCGATCGTGTGGCGGACCTTCGCGATGGCCATCAGCGTCACCGTCTTCAGCATCACCGCTGCGCTGGCAATCGGCACACGACCTCACGTTTCCTTCGCGGTACCGGCCCTTGCCGGAATCATGCTGCTCACGATGCTGGCGATGCTGCGGAGACTCCAACTGCAGGCCTTCGCCTCCATCCAGCTCGCCCCGGTGCTCCTCGCCATCACTCAGCGCGGCCGCGCCATCCTCGCAAGCCTCTACCCCGGCCCAGCCGGGCCGGTGCCCATGTCCGACGTCGAGCTGCCCGCGCCGGTCGCCACGGTCGCCTGGCCCGGGCACCTGTCGGTACTGCAGCAGATCGACATGGACGAGCTGGTGACAGCCGCGGAGCAGTGCGGGGCCGTCATCGTCCTGCACGTGACACCCGGAGAGGTGCTACGACACGGGGCACCTCTCGCGGACATCCGCGGTGCGCCGCTGCCGGCCGGCGCGGTCCTCGACTGCATGGTCACCGGCACCGAGCGAACCCTCGAACAGGACCCACTCCAAGCCTTTCGTCTGCTGGCCGACATCGTCATGCGGGCCTTGTCCCCCGCGGTGAACGACCCCGCCACCGCGGTCCAGGGCCTGCACTGCCTGGAGGACCTCCTTGAGGGGCTGCAAGGAGTGCCGCGCGGCCCCTTGTATGTGAGCGACCACGAAGGTGAGCCGCGCGTGGTGCTCACCCTGCCCGACTGGGGCGACTTCCTACGCACCGGCCTGGACGGCATCATCGCGGCCGCGATGGGTTCCCCGATCGTGCTGATGCGCCTGCGGGCCCTGCTCGCGCGCCTGCACCCGCACGTCCAAGACCGCAACCAGACTGCGGTCACCGCCCGGCTGACATGGGTGGAAGAGGAGCTGGCCACCCGGTTCCCCGTGCTGTGGAACGAAACCGCTGCCGGCTGAACTCGGAGCGCCGATGCGGTGACGGGCACCGGAGAGTCATCTCGGGTGCGCTTCGCGGTAGGCGGCAACCCCGGCGCGCACCGTGGGGAAGAGGAACCCCTCGCCGACCAGCTCGGTCATGCCGGTGTTGGTCAGGACGCGGCGTAGGGGGGTCTTGGCGCGGGCGAAGGCCAGGACCACGTCACGCTTGGCCAACTTCTGGTGCAGGTCGCGCAAGGCGTCGATGGCGGTGGAGTCGATGTACGTGACGGCCTCGACGTTGACCAGGATCCAGCGGACCTTCGGCGGGGCGTCCGCAACCACCTGCAGCACGCGGTCACTGAAGAAGGGCACGTTGGGGAAGTACAGGGCTGCGTCGAAGCGGTAGACCACCAGACCCGGAACGGTCTGAGCGCTGTGATGCACCTCGATGTCGCGGAAGCCGTCGATGTCCTGGTCGTGGCCCAGGACCGCGTCGTGGGGGCGCACCGTGCGGTGCACGAAGATCCCGATCGACAGAGCCACCGCGACCAGCAGGCCGTTGAGAACCCCCAGGGCGAGCACCGCGACCAGGGCGCACACCGCCAGCCCGGCTTCGGCATCGCGGACCTTGTGCAGTCGCAGAATCCCCTTGAAATCGAAGAGCTTGAGGGCGGCTGCGACCACCACGACGCCCAGAGCTGCCTTGGGCAGCGGGGCGATCAACGGGGTGGCGACGGCGGCTACCACAGCCACGATGGCAGCAGCGACCAGTCCCGTGACCTGCGAACGTCCCCCCGACGCGTCGGCCAGCGCGGTGCGCGAGCCGCTGCTGCCCACCGGGAAGGCTCCGGTGAAACCCGCCGAGAGGTTCGCCGTGCCCAGGGCCACCAGCTCCCGGTTGACGCTGACCACGTAGTGGTTCTTGGCGGCGAAGGAGCGGGCGATGGCGATGCCGTCGGCGAAGGAGACCAGCGCCATCCCGGCCGCAGGAAGCACCAGGGCGACCATGTCGCTGAGCCCTGCGTGGGGGAACCGCAGATGTGGCAGACCGCCCTGGAGGTCGCCCACGACTGCGATGCCGTGGTCCTTGAAATGGAACAGCTGCGAGGCAGTGATCGCGACGATGACGACCACCAGGCTGCCGGGCACCTTGGGCGTGAAGCGCTGCATCAGCAGCACCGCACCCAGCAACGCCACGCTGAGCACCACCGTCAGGACGGAGGCGTCGCCCAGCTTGCGCAGCGCCTCGGGGCCACCTCGGCCAGCCCGGCCATGCCCATCGCGGCCGGAACCGCCACCGCGGCCACTGTCACACCGACGATCGCGTCCTTGGCCCACGATCCACGCCCCTGACTCACCAGCATCGCCGCCCCGGGCAGGAGGTCCTGCCACGAGCGCGGAAGACGGGCTCGCAACCTAGCCGTCCGGCTCACGGCGGCTCGCTCCTCGCCCGCCCCTCCGGGCCCGGAAGCCGGAGCGCGCATCCGGTCCGGGGGCGGATCGACCATCGGGCGGGGTCCTCTCGCACGCCGGAAATGTCTCCACCGACCGTATGCGGGGACCACGTCTGCAGCTCCGGAAGACGGTGGCCACGCGGGGCTGGCCCATCCGGACGGCCCAAGCCAGCGGCCCAAGCGAGTCCCCTGTGCAGGCCATGCGGCATAAGGCGCCAAATGGCCTTTTCGAGCCTAGGGTGGATAGCAGAACGGCCATGCCAAGGGCGCGCCCTCCGATTCGCGCTCAGTGCAAGTCTGGCCGGCTGAAGCGCGGGCGCCCCGGGACCAGGTCGCATCAGCAGCAGGCGAGCAAAAGAGTCGACCAGGGGCAGACAACCTCGCCGTGGATCCGAAGGAGAGAGCACATGCCGGGACTTCTTCGCGCAGTCGTCCGCACCGCGGCCGTCGCCGGAACCGCCACCGCCGTGTCGAACCGTGTCTCACGCCGACAGGCCGGCCGTTGGGCTCAGCAGGGTCAACCACAAGATCCCGCACAGCCCGCGAAACCGGCCCCGGCCGCCGCGCCCTCCACCGACATGGACAGCAAGCTCGACCAACTCTCCCAGCTCGCCAAGCTCCGGGACCAAGGAGCGCTGAGCGACGCGGAGTTCGCGGCCGAGAAAGCCAAGGTGCTACAAGGCTGATCCCCCGGACTTCTCAGGTCCGAGACCAGGGGCACGTGTGGAACAACAGAACCACCAACGACGGATCCCACCCCGAGACCCACGAGGAGCCGGCATGAACGAGACGGACGACATGGGGCCGATCGATTACCTGATCATCGAATTCCCCCCAGGCGCAATGAGTGGCGAGGGCTTCCCCCTGCTCGTCGACCTCGTCGACAGGGGCGTGATCCGCATCATCGACCTCACATTCGTGCGCAAGGAAGCCGATGGATCGGTGGTCGCCGTGACCATCGCCGACTTCGACCACGATGGCAGTCTGGACCTGGCCGTCTTCGAGGGAGCGTCCTCGGGCCTGCTCAGCGGTGAGGACATAGACGAGGCCGGCAGAGTCCTCCAGCCCGGCAGCGCGGCGGGAATCCTGGTCTACGAAAACCTCTGGGCCGCCCCTCTGGCCTCCGCGTTGCGACGCTCCGGCGCGCAGATGATCGCCGGCGGCCGGATTCCGATCCAGGAACTGGTCGCCGCACTCGACACCGCGGACGCCGGCGCTTGATCAGTCCGTCGGATCCCCCGGACAGCATCAACTGACGGCAGCCACCGGAACGAAGCAAGCCCCGACTGCCCATCCCGTCGAACGATGCTGTCCCCTGGAGGCGGCCATGGTGCTCGACCTCATCATCATCGGTCTGGCCATCACCCTTGGGCCGCTGCACAACACCGCGTTCATCCTGCTGCTTTCAGGGCCCGGCGGGGTACGCAAAGGGGTCGCGTTCATCCTGGCCTGGCTGGTGTGTCTGGTAGTTGTCATCGCCGCGGTGGTCCTTCTGACCGGCGGCAAACCCCTCATACACAAGAGCGCGCCCTCCACCGTTGCCCTGGCCCTGAAGCTGCTGCTCGGCCTGGGCATGGTCCTTTACGCCGAGCGCAAACGGCGCCGTGGGGCGAAACCACGTCCGTCCCCCAAGCGGTTCGCACGACTCGACAACGTCTCCGGTTGGTTCGCAGCGGCGTTGGGCATCCTCCTCCAGCCGTGGGCCATGGTCGCCGCCGGCGGAGCGACCGTGGTGCAGGCGAACATGTCGTCCCTCGCCACCTACCTGGCCTTGATCGGCTATGTGCTGCTGGCCACCTCCAGCCTGCTGGCGATGGAGCTCTACACGACCTTCAGACCAACTGCCGCCGCGACCACACTCAGCGGCCTTCGCGCCTGGATCGAGGGCCACCAGGACCAGGCCATCGTGAGCCTGTCACTCCTCCTCGGCCTATGGCTGGTGGGACAGAGCCTCTACGGACTCGTCAGTTGAAACCGCCTGAACACCTGGGGATTCGGCCCCTGGACGGCTGTCGCCCGCGCGCCCTTCGCCACCGCCGAGTGGCGTCAGTCCTGCCGACGCCACGCTCGCGGGCCCCACCGGAAGGTGTGCAGGTCGCCGGGTGCGAGTTCCACCAGACCGTCACGGCTTCGGAACGCGTTCGGCGGGCAGGACATCGGCTCGACCGCGATGCCCCGGCGCCGCCGCTCGGGCAGGGTGTCTCCGGTGTACACCTGCACGAACCCTGCGCCCTCCCCGAGCCACAGGTCGGTGCCGTGCGAACCCGAGTGATGTGCGAGACGCACGACGGCCCGACCGGAGGAGCCCCGTTCCCCTCTCACCCGCATCTCACCAACAACACCGACGACCCTGGACCACAAGGACCCCACCTGGCACTACGCCACTTCCCTGTACTCAGTGGACGCCCCTGGACGGTCTCTACGACCTGTGCCGTGTAGTACCGAGAGCGGGGCCGAAGACCAGGACCGGATCGCGTTCTGGCTGGTCAAGGCGGCATTGCAGGGTCTTAGCCATCGTCTCGCCCGCCCACGCACGCACCCACATCTCACGGTTATTCCAGGGAGGGGGCGGGACGCCCGTCAGCCCTGACAGACCTGGCACGGCTGTGGCACGGGCCTCCGTGGGAGCTCAGAGTCCCCGAAGGGCGTCGCGAAGATCTGTATAGGTGCTCCAGCAGACGATGCTGCCGTCGCCGTACAGGTTGCCCATATGCCAATCATCGTCACCGGAGACCTTGACGATGCACAGCTCGTGGAATCCGAGGACGATCTCTGGGTGCAGCAGCTCATCGGCGCGGCCGGCGATCCCGCAGTACACGGCCGGGCGATCAGCACTGAGAACCGTAGCTTGAGCGTCTCCAGAGACATCACGGATCTGCTGAATCGTCCATCCTGCAGGTGGCTCAAGGGATTCCATCTTGCGATGCTTGCACGGACGCGGTGTCTTCCTTCCCGCCCTCACCGCCCGCGGCCGCGCAACCTTCGGTGAGATTGGTCAAAGTTCGCCGAGATGGGACAGCCACTGATTCCTAATGCCGTTTGTCAAGCCGCAAGGGCCGTCGGCGGCCTGAGTTCGTGTGACCGAGCGCCGTAGGTTGTCCCGCCGGCCAGGTGCGCGCTCAGCGACCGCCGGACAGGCGCAGGTCTTGGCGTGCCGGGGTCTTCAAGCTCGGCGGGCGACTGCTTGGGTCGGGCTCCGTTGCGGGTCTTCGCAGGGCCTGCCGACTCCCCCACGGCTCCCGGCGGGTTCTCCGGTAGCGTCCGATCCATGATCGCCCTCGATGCGCTTGTCCGTCTCTGCCAGCCGCCGGTCGATCCGCCACCGGCAGTGGACTGGGCGGATGCCGAGCTGACCCTTGGTACGGCGCTGCCCGCCGACTACAAACAGCTCGTCGAGACGTACGGCGACGGCATCTTCGACGAGACGATCTGGCTGCTTGTACCGGACTCCGCCTACGACGACTGCGACCTGCACGCGCAGACGGCGGAACGGGACGAGGTCCTGACCGACTTGTGGGAGTTTGAGGACAAGCCAGCTGGCCTGCAGGAGGCGGGAGCGAAGGTCCTGCCGTGGGCATTCGAGGAGGGCACAGGGGCGTTCCTGTACTGGCTCGCGCGGCCTGGTCAGCACCCCGACGAGTGGACCGTGCTCTACAACGAGGGGCGCGGTCCCCTGTGGGAGCATCACGACATGGGGTCCCTGGCCTTCCTGCTGGCGGTGCTCACCGGAACGGCGAAAACGGAGTACTTCGGCCACCTTTACGAAGTGCTGAAGCCGACGGAGCACCGCTTCGCGACTGCCGACCAGACTCTTGGGACTACAGGGCAATGACGCCGCCCACTGCTCTCGATCACTGACTCGCCACTGACACACCAAATGAGCGCCGTATCTATCTGGCCAGACCGGCCAGATAGGTACGGCGCTCAGTCACAGTTCGTCTCACTGATTCCCAATGCGGTTTGTCAAGCCGCAGGGGCCGTCGGCGGCGCGAGTTCGTAGCACTGTCCGTCGCGCAGGAGGGCCCAGAGTACGTTGACGCGGCGTCGTGCAAGAGCGAGGACGGCCTGGGTATGGCGCTTGCCCTCGGCTCGTTTGCGGTCGTAGAACCGGCGGGACTCCTCGCACGTTCGGATGCTGAACAAGGCGGAGGTGTAGAAGACGCGTTGGAGCCTGCGGTTGTATCGCTGGGGGCGCCGAAGGTTGCCGCTGATCTTCCCGGAGTCCCGCGGTGCCGGCGCGACGCCGCCGAAGCCGGCGAGCCGGTCGGGAGCGCCGAAGACGGCCATGTCGCCGCCGGTTGCGGCCAGGAACTCGGCACCGAGGACACCCCGACCGGGCAAACTGGTGATCACTGCGAAGTGGTGGTGCTCGCGAAACCGTGGCCTCGATGAACTTGTCGATCTCGGCGACCTGCTGGTTGAGGCCCATCACCTCCGCCGCCAGCGTGGGCACCATCCGGGCGTTGACGGAGCCTCTTCGGAGCGGTTACCGATCGGGGTGCGGAGCTGGCGTGAGGGTGGGGTACGCAACGGACAGGGCTCCCGCGCCGTTGAGGGAGGTGTGCGAAGTCTCAACTCAGTAGCACAGGAGTCCCGTTGGACAAGATCAAGATCTACAGCTGGTACTAGGTTCACCATGAGATCGGGTACAGGTTTCATGGCACCGTCCTCCTGCGGTGCCCTAGCGTCGTGCCATGACGATTCCAGGTGGACTGAGTCGCACGGTCCTCCGGGCGCGGCGGGACACCGGCTTTCTTGCCGCTGGTGTGCTGCCGCACCTGGCGCTGGTACCCGTGTGGGCCTGGGCGGCGGCGACTACTGCCAGGACGGGGAACTGGCTCCTTACGGTTTCCGTGTCGGCCGCCCTGGTCCTGCTCGGCACCCCGGTGCTGACGGCCGTTCAGCGGGCTCGCTACCGGGTGCTCATCGGTGTGGACGTCCCCCGGATCACCCCCACCGCGCCGGAACAATGGACGCGGGCCTCGACCGCCCGGTGGCTCGCGGCGAGGCGGCCTTGGCGCAAGATCGGCTACCACCTCCTGCTGGGCCCGCTGCTCGCGCTGCTGGAGCTGCTGGTGCTCGCAGTGGCAGCGGCGTGCCTGGCGGGCGTCATCGCCTACGCCTGGTCATGGGCGCTGCCAACCGGAATCCGCCAGGACTGGTTCGGATACCTGACCCAGCTGCCGGCTTACACGGCCGCTGGGCTCCTCCTCCTGTGTGCCCTGCCCTGGACCGCGCGGGCACTAGCCCGGGCCGAGGCGCGGCTGGCGCTGGGCCTGCTCGGGCCCAGCCGGGCGCAGCGGCTCCAGGAGCGGGTCGATCAGCTGGCCGTGAGCCGGACCGACTTGATCGAGGCCGTCGACACGGAGCGCCGCCGGATCGAGCGCGACCTGCACGACGGCACCCAGCAGCGGTTGGTGTCTCTCGCGGTCAACCTGGGTCTGGCCATTGCCACCCGCCCGGACCTGCCGAGTGATGCCCGCGAGGTGATCGCGAGAGCGCACCTGGAGGCGAAGGAGGCGATCGCCGAACTCAATGACCTGGTGCGGGGGCTGCACCCCGCTGTGCTCGAAGACCGGGGTCTGGACGCGGCGTTGTCCGGGCTGGCTGCCCGCACGCCCCTGCCGGTGCGGCTGCGGGTCGATCTGGAGGAGCGGGTGGCGCCCAACGTGGAGTCAGTCGCGTACTTCGTCATTTCTGAGGCGCTGACCAATGCAACGAAGCACGCCAACGCGATGCGTGCAGAGGTGATAGTCCGTCAGGTCGGCGGGGTGCTGCGAGTGCGCGTTACCGACGACGGGCTGGGCGGTGCCGACGCCGCCGCCGGCACGGGGCTGACCGGGCTGGCCAAGCGGGTCGGCTCCCTCGACGGGGCCTTCCACGTCAGCAGCCCCGTTGGCGGGCCCACCACCATCACCGCGGAGCTGCCGTGCGCGCGGTGATCGCCGAGGATTCGGTGTTGTTGCGGGTCGGCCTGATCAAGGTGCTGGAGATGGGCGGGTTCCAGGTCGCCGCGGAAGCCGGCGACGCGGAGGGGCTGTTGGCGGCAGTGGCGGAGCACCGGCCCGAACGTGCCTTGATCGACGTCCGGATGCCGCCCGGCTTCACCGACGAGGGGGTGCGGGCGGCGATGGAGATCCGTCGGCGCTGGCCGGGGACGCCGGTGGTGCTGCTTTCGCAGTACGTGGAGGAGCGGTACGCGGCTGACCTGCTGTCTGCGAACACCAGCGGTGTGGGCTACCTGCTCAAGCAGCGGGTCGCCGATGTCGCCGACTTCGTGGCGGCGGTCCGGCGAGTGGCGGACGGGGGCACGGCCCTGGACCCGCAGGTCGTCGCCCAGTTGCTGCTGCGGCGCGACAGCGACCCGCCCGCGCGGCTGACCCCCCGTTACCGTCTTCGTGGCTCCGCAACGGGGCTACCGGCCTTCGGGTCCGGCATGACTTCCCCCCTTGTCGCGGTTGATGATCCGGGGGGTGGTGTCACCGGGCCCGGAGTCATCGACGGACCGCTGATGAGGGGCTTGAGCACCGGCTTACCCGAGCCGGAAGAGCTCTCCGTAACGTGGGATCCCTGCCACTGCCCTCGCTGACGGGAATCCCCGGCGACATCAGCGCCTGCTCCGGCTGGATCGTGGCGGATCCCTTCCGGTGCATTGACGGTGAAAGGGTCGGTGTTTGATTATCCGCTCAGGGATTCTCTCGGGGACAGCTGGAACGCTGGAACCCTCTTGTCCGCGAATCGGTGACGCGGCCCGTCACAACCAGCTCCTGGTCACATTACCCCGGACAATATGCCTTATCCGGCGGGAAGTGAGACCACGAAGCGGGCGCCGGTATCGGCAGGAGACACCGTGATCTCACCCCCTGCCGCCCGCGCGAGGCGGCGTGCGAGTGGCAGGCCCAGGCCGGCTCCGTCGTGGCTGCTGGCGGGAGCGGCCCGGAATCCCGGTTCGAAGACATCTCCCCACAGGTCGGCCGGAATCCCGGGACCGTCGTCGGAGACCCTGACCTCTACGCTCTGTCCCGGAGCTGCCGCATAGTCGATCACCACGCACCGCACCGCGTAGCGGCGGGCATTGTCCAGGAGCGGCGCCAGGATCCGCTCCAGAAGCGGAGCGGAGACGCCTACGGTGGCGGTCTCCCCGTCGATGCCGGTTCGCAGCACAACCGGAGGATCCTGGGGATGATCCTCAGCGCTGCGGCGCGCGACATCCACGATCACCTCATGCAGCGAACATCGTCCGGATGTCTCGGAGCCGCGGGTGCGCGCTTCGGTGAGCAGCGTTTCGACGATGTCGTGCATGCGGGCGGCGCCGGAGGCGATGGCCTGGTGCGCGGTCTCCTGTTCCTCGGCGCCGCGCGGCCTGGCCTGCAGCCATTCGACCTCGGCGGTGAGAGCGGCCAGGGGGGTGCGCAGCTCGTGTGACATCTCTCCGGTCAGCTGCTGCTCGTGCCGGAGCACAGCGGCGAGCCGGTCCAGAAGTCCGTCAAGTGTCCTTGCCAGGTCAGCCAGTTCCGCCGGGCGTCGCTCCGCTCCGAACCGGTGACCGGCGTCCTCCCCGCTCCACCGTGCCGCTTGCCGGCTCATGACGGACACCGGGCGCAGTGCCCGGGCGACGACCGCGCGGGTCACCGGGTAGACGCCCCCGAGCAGCAGTACGGCCAGTCCGATCGACCCGATGAGTGCGGTCTGGGCCGTGTGGCGGTACGGAGTGACCTCCACCGCGGCGACGACCGTGCCCACCTGTCGGCCGCGGTCCCGGATCGGCAGGGCGTACAGCCGGAACGGTGCGGTGCCGGACGACTCGTCCGCGAACCCTTCCCCGCCGGCGAGCCGGTCGGCCCATGCCTGCGGGCCGCCCGGTGGCGGCGGGCCTTCCACGACGTGCCGGCCCTGGTAGATCCAGATTCCGGTGTCCAGGACATGGTCGTCGGACGGTTCATGGACGGTGAGTGAGCCGTTGGACCGCACTTCGACGGTGGCGGCGACGGCGGCCGCACGCGTGCGCAGCAGATCATCGGCCTGCGCGCGCAGCCGGGCGTCGAGCACCACGTTGAACGCGGTTGTGAGCAGTGCCACCCATATCGCGGTGGTGGCCAGAGCGAGCAGTGCGAGTCGGCCCCGCAGGGTGGCCGGGCGGAGCGTGAGGCGTCTCATGCGAACCGGTATCCGACTCCGCGGACGGTCTCGATGCCTTCGGCCGCGTCCACTTCCCGCAATTTGCGGCGCAGCCGCGCCAGGAACTGGTCGAGCGTGTTGTCGCTGACGCTGGCGCCGTCGGGCCACCCCGTGCGGATCAGGGTCCGCCGGCGCACCACCGCGCCGGGCTCGGCCATCAGGCAGGCCAGGAGCCGGAACTCGGTGGGTGTCAGGGATGCGGTGCGGTCGCGCACCTCGAGCAGATGCCGCGCCGGGTCGAGTCGGATCCCGGCGCCGTGCGCCACGCGTTCGCTTCCGGTGCGCCGCAGGGCCGCCCGCAGTCGCGCGGCGAGCTCGCTCATGTGGAACGGCTTGGACAGGTAGTCGTCGCCTCCCGCGGAGAAGCCCGACAGGCGGTCGGTCAGTCCGTCGCGCGCGGTCAGGAACAGCACCGGTGCGACCAGGCCGCGGGCCCGCATGGCCTGGCACACATCGCGTCCGTCGGAGTCCGGTAGGCCGACATCCAGCACCACGGCGTCCGGGTGGCCGGTGGCGGCAAGGGTTCGCAGCGCGCTGCGGCCGTCGGCGGCGGTCACGACCTCGAAGTCCTCCTCGCGGAGTCCTCGGGCCAGCACGTCCCTCAGCGCGTGATCGTCCTCGACGACCAGCACCAGGGGCCGCGTCCTGCGGGCGGCCGGGCCGGGCGGCGCGCCGGGTCCTTCGGCCGGCTCGGCCCGGCGTTCGGACGGCGCGTCGCGGTGGGAAGGGGTGTGAACGGCCACGGGGTCAGTATTGCCCGGTTTCCGAGGTGCCCCGGACGAGGTCGCGCGCGACGGGTTCTGCGGTTCCGGGGTCCGTCTGGTCCTTGCGGGTGAAGGAGAGGAAGGCGACGAGAGCGGAGATCGTCACGAGGAACAGGGCGCTGGTCCCGACCGTTCCCAGGCCGAGGCCGCCCTCGTCACCTGGCTGCGAAAGGTAGTCACCCAGCGAGGCGCCGAGGGGGCGCGTCAGGATGTAGGCGATCCAGAAGGCCACCACCGCGTTCAGCCTGATGCCGGTGTGCGCCAGCGCGACAAGGGCGATCAGCGCCCCGAAGACGACCGTCGACACCCAGTAGCCCAGACCGAGCTGCTCCGCGGTGAGATCGCCCGCGGCAGTGCCCAAGGCGAAGGTGAACAGAATGGCCGCCCAGTAGAAGGCTTCGCGCCGCACCGTGACGATGCTGTGGATGGACAGCGTCTTCTCACTCGCGAACCAGATCGCGAAGGTGGCGGCCAGCGCGACGGCGAACAGGACGGCGGTGGTCGCGAGCGGAACTCCGAAGTTGTCCGTGAGATTGTCGGTGACCAGCGTGCCGACCACGCTGATCAGAACGACCGCCATCCAGTAGATCGCGGGCACGTACTTCTTCACCATGAATTGGAAGAACAGTGTGATGATCAGCAGGCCGGCCATGATGTAGGTCGTGTTGGTCAGGCCGAGGTCGAGATTGCTGTTCAGGAAATCCGCTGCCGTCTCGCCCACGGTGGTGCAGAGCACTTTGATGATCCAGAAGTAGATCGTGACTTCCGGGACCTTGTTCAACATCTGGCGGCGCGTGGGCGCGGCCCCGGACCATTCCGTCGTGATCGTCATGGCGCGAGGCTGCCACGGCCCACCTGAACACAACCTGACTACGTGGTCTGCCCGCCACCGGCCGGGGCCGCGGTAGCCGCGAAGCTCCTGCAGGAGTCCATGTCAGAAGTCCCTACCCGCTCTCCGGTCGCTCGAGCCGGTAGCCGTGCCCCCGCAGGGTGGTGATCTCCAGCGGCCGGGTGGGGATCGGCGCTGTGGCAGCGGCATGGTGCAGGCGGCGGCGCAAGGAGGCCATGGTGACGTCCAGGGTCTTCGTGGGGCCGAACCAGTTCTCGTCCCAGACCTGTGCCATCAGGTCCTCCCGGGAGACTGCCGCGCCCTGGTTGCGGCACAGTACGGCCAGGAGTTCGAACTCCTTCGCGCGCAGAAGGATTTCCGCACCGTTGAGCAGGCAGCGCCGCGCGGCGATATCCAGCGTCAGGGCACCGATCACGAGCGACGCCGGGCCCTCCGGCGCGGTCGTGGGGCGGCGGCGCAGGTGGGCGCGGAGCCGGGCGAGCAGAACGGTCAGGCTGAAGGGCTTGACGAGGTAGTCATCAGCGCCCGCGTCCAGGCCGGCGATGACATCGATCTCGTCGGAGCGGGCGGTCAGGATGACGATGAGCAGATCGGGGTGGTCCGCGCGGAGGCTGCGGGCGACGTCGATGCCGTCCATGTCGGGCAGGCCGAGGTCCAGGAGGACGACGTCGGGGCGGGCGCTGTGCGCCGCGCTCAGACCGGATGTCCCGGTGCGGCACCAGGTAGCGCTGTATCCGTTGCCGAGCAGGCCGGTGTGCAGGTGGCGTCCGATGGTCTCGTCGTCCTCGATCACCAGAGCGGCGGGCCGGTCGGATGCGGTGGCCATGGGCATGCTCCAAAGCGTAGGGGGCCCGGCAGGCAGGAGCGGGACAGACACCAGGGCGAGCGTGGCGCCTGCCCCGCCGGCCTGGTGGGCCGTCAGAGTTCCCGCAGCTCCTCGACGGCCGGCCGGTGGGAGGCGCGGGCCGCGGCCAGGGCAGCGGCTGCCAGCGCGGTCATGGTGATCAGCAGGGTCAGGCCCAGGTACTGCCAGGGCACGGCCACCGTGCTGGGCGGCGGGTCGAAGACCCCGGTCAGTACCTTGACGAGCATCTGCGACAGCGCCCAGGCGATCACGGCGCCACCGAGCACTCCACCGGTGAGCACAGCGGCGGCTTCGCTGAGAACCAGCCCCCGCAGCTGCCGCCTGGAGGCCCCGAGCACGGTGGCGATCGCGAAGGTGCGGCGGCGTTCCGCCAGGCCCAGGGCCAGAACGATGCCGCCTGCCGCCGCGGCCAGCAGGATCGAGAAGGCGAGCTCGATCCGCGTCAGTCCGGCGAGGTCGACCGAGGTGAGGCTGGAGCCGACCGAGGACCGTGCCTGCGTAACGTCGGTGACGCTCGCCCCGGTGCCGAGCCGGCTCCGCAGCGCCGCGGCCACGTCCTTCTGGTGGGTGCCGCCGGTGTCGACCAGGAAGGCGCCGACCGCGTCACTGCCGGTGGTCTTGGCGATGTAGTCGGCGTTCGCGACGAAGAAGCTGTCATGGGGGGCGGTCGGGAATTCCTTGACGATGCCCGCGTAGTGGAAGGCCACAGTCCGGAGCTGCTGTCTGCGACTGTCCTGCAGGCGCAGATTCAGCAGGTCTCCGGGGGCGAGCTGGAAGTCCTTCACGGTTTCGTCGCTGACCAGGACGGAGTCGGGCCGGGCGGCAAGCCGCTGCATCAGGCTCTGAGCACTGCCGCCGGAGAAGTAGGCGTCCTGCAAGGACGTGGCGGAGGTGATCGTGGACGGCCGCACCCCGTACAGGTCCTGCAGATCGGAACCGACGTACGCGAACCGGTGCTGCAACGGCTCGACGTGCCGCACTCCGGCGACCGAGGCCAGAGCGCTCGCGCCGCCGGGTCCGGTGGTGGAACCCGGCGACTGCGTGACCGTGACATCCGCGCCGTTCGTGAGCTGGGCATCGACTTCCGCCTGCTGGCGGTAGGTCGCGTTGAAGGTCGCGGTGGAGGCGGCGAACGAGACCGCGAGCGCCAGCAGCACCATGGACCGCGCCAGCGGACGGTGCTGGCGCGACATGCTCGCGGCGGTCGCCCCGGCCAGCGTTCCCGTCAGCGGCCTGACCAGCCGGGCCAACGGCCGACGGCCGTGGGCCAGAACCGTTGTTGCCAGCCGCCACAGTAGGAGCGCGGAGCCCAGCCAGAGCAGGGCCGGGCCCAGGAACGCCCAGTAGGACACCGAGATGGCGGCCACACCTTCCGGGGCCAGCACCAGCGCGTAGTTGTTGCCGCTGGACGCCCGGAAGACCAGG
The DNA here is from genome assembly GCF_023701745.1 of Streptomyces sp. RKAG293. Lineage (NCBI taxonomy): Bacteria > Bacillati > Actinomycetota > Actinomycetes > Kitasatosporales > Streptomycetaceae > Streptomyces > Streptomyces sp. RKAG293. The sequence continues at coordinate 278,584 of NZ_JAJOZB010000001.1, forward strand.
AGGGAGACCACCAGCAGTACGACGTCCAGACCCCACCGCATCCACAGCGCGTTGCGGCCGCGCCCGACCGTGAGCCGCGCCTCGGCCACGGTGCCGGCCCGCAGATCCCGCAGAGCAGGCAGCAGCACGACTCCGGTCGCGATGGCGAACCCCAGGATCAGGGCGAGGGCGGACCATGCGGCGGCCGAGGCGGTGGTGGCGCCGAACGATGCGGTGCCGAGGGCCAGCCGCCCGGCCAGCGCGGCGATTCCGATCCCGACCGCGCCACCGGCCAGCCCGACCACTCCGGCTTCCACCGCGGCGAGCCGGGCCACCTGGCGGGGCCGCAGCCCCCGGGTGCGCAGCAGTGCCTGTTCGCGGCGACGCCGGCCGGCGCCCGCACCCGCCAGTGCCGCAGTCAGCAGGGCGGCCAGGACAGCTCCGGGAGCGCCCAGGAACAGGAAGAGAATCTGAGCGTAGAGGGCGTCCTGGCGCGCCGCGGCGAGGGAGGCGCCGAGGTTGTCGCCCACGAGTACGCCGCCGGACAGGTGCGCTTCGAGGTTGTGGGCCGCACTGGTGACCGCCGAGTAGGCGGCGGCGGGGTCCTGCGGCAGGCGCGCGTCGCGGGCCACGTGGATCTGGGTGGTGACGGCAGCCGGGTCGACGGCCTTCACCGGGGTCGTCAGGGTGCTGAACACGGCGGCGGGGAGCAGGATGACGTTGTCGGGTGGTGCGGAGGGCTGCGTCTGGGGCGGGGCACCGACCTTCTGGAACAGCGAGTCGGCCTGCGGCAGGTCGACGACGCCTGCCACCGTGACGGACACGGGGCTCGCGCCCGGCCGGCCGATGCGCACCGTGTCGCCTGGTGCCACATGCAGGTTCGCGGCCGTCTGCTGTGCCAGCAGCACGCCGTCGGCCGCTCCGGTCAACTGTCGGATCTCGCGCGGGAACGCGGCTCGGTAGCCTTCCGGGAGACCGAGCAGGACCCCCGATCCGGTGCTCTGTACCGAACCTGCGACCGTGGCCTGGAAGCCGGTGCTGCGGGCGAAGCCGACCGGCAGCGCGGTCCGTACACCCGCGGCGGCGCGGACCGTGCCGAGCGCGGTGGCGGGATCGGCTCCGGGCTGCACCTCCACCTGCCAGTCGACGGCGACCGAGTGGACCGCGCGGGCCGTCATGGTCGACTTCGACGCGGTGAGGAAGGAACCCAGCGCGGAGATGAGTGCCACGGCCAACGCGATGCCCAGCGCCGTGGCCAGCAATCTGCCACCGCGCCGCCGCAGCAGGCCGATCGACCAGGTGACGATCATGGTGTGTCTCCCCGGTGAGTGGCGCCCGCAGTCGGCGGACCGGAATCGAAGGGAACGGTCAGCCGGCCGTCGGACATCGTCCAGCGCGCCGGGAACCGCTCACCGACGCTGGGGTCGTGCGTGCTGACGACCAGTGCGGCACCGATCTGGTCGGCCACGCCCAGCAGGACGTCGACGATGTACCGGCCGGTGACACGGTCCAGTTGCCCGGTGGGTTCATCGGCCAGCACCAGCCGGGGCCGCAGCGCCAGCACACGGGCGATGGCGACCCGTTGGGCCTGGCCGCCGGAGAGCTCCTGGGGAAGCTTGCCCATCAGATCGCCCGCCCCCACGAGGTCGAGCGCTTCGAGCGCCTGCCGCCGGGCCTCGGCCTCGGGCCTGCCGGCCAGGACCAACGGGAGACCGGCGTTCTCGGCCACGTCCAGAGTGTTGATCAGACTCGGGCTCTGGAAGACGACCCCGACGTCCCGTGCGCGCAGTCCGCCATCGGCGGAGAAACCGGGCCAGGTCACGGTGCCGCCGGTCGGCCGTTCCAGGCCGGCCATCAGGTGCAGCAGCGTTGACTTCCCGGATCCAGAGGGACCCATGACCGCGACCCTGTCGTGCGCGCGCACCAGGCAGTAGGTGCCGTGCACCGCGACCACGGCGCCCGCTCCTCTGCCGAAGGTCCGCGCGACGTTCTGGCAACTCACCAGTACCGTGTCGGCCGGGGCTCGGGCCGACATCGGGGCGTTCATGACTCGATCCTTCCGTCGCGCAGGCTGATGACCCGGTCGGCGATCCGGACGACCTCGGGGCTGTGGGTGACCACGAGGACCCCGCGGCCGTCCTTCGCACGGTCCCTGAGCAGGGCCAGTACCCGCTGCTCGGTCTGTCCGTCGAGTTCACCGGTGGGCTCGTCGGCGAGCAGGATGTCCGGGTCGTTGGCCAGGGCGACCGCCAGACCCGCACGCGCCAGTTCACCGCCGGCCAGTTCATGCGGCAGCGCCCGCGCCCGGCTGCTGAGGCCCACCTGCTCGAGGAGGCGGTCCGCGTCCGGCGCCGGACCTCGGCTGCGTCCCGCTGCCATATGGACGAGGCGAATGTTGTCGCGCACGCTGAGGTGCGCGATGAGGTTGCCGGACTGCAGCAGCACGCCGATGCGGCGGATCCGCGCCCGAGCCCGCTCGGCTTCCGGCCGGTGGCTGATGCGCTCCCCGCCGACACGAACCACCCCGCCGGCGGGCTCGTCCAACCCCGCCAGACACGCCAGAAGGGTCGATTTCCCCGATCCGGAGGGGCCCACGACCGCGACCGTCTCCCCTCGGCCGACGTGCAGGCTGACCCCGCGCAGGGCGAGGGTTTCTTCCGCCCCCGAGCGGAAGAACCGGTAGAGGTCCCGTGCGTCGAGGGCGTAGGGCCCGGCCATGTCCTCGTCCTTGGCCCGTGCGGGCGCGGTTCCGCTCATCACTGCCACCGGAAGGAATCGGTAACCAGGCGCCACGGGTCGACGTTGTCGGCATTGACGGGGCCGGACACCGTAATGACGACCTCGCGGCCGGCCTGGTGGAAGGCGTACCGCTCGAAGGCGTCCCGGATGACCTTGCCGGTCACCGGGTCAGGGGCGGAGTTGCCCCGATAGGTGAGCAGCACGGCCTGACCGGCCTGCCGGGAGGCCAGCGACGCCGATCCCGGGGCAAAGGCGGGGACCTCCCGGGTCAGCCGGGGCACGACCACCGACTTCGCTGCCTGCACCGTGGGGGCGGTCGGGGCGGCACTCTGCGACACCTCGATACGGTTGAGCTTGTCGGTGAAGACCGTGACCGAGCCGGCCTGGGTACGGGCCCAGCCCTCGGGCACCTTGACCTGGAAACCGCCTCCGGCCGGGATGTACGCCACGTACGCCTGGTTGTCGGGGATGTCACCGGGCGGATTGGACTCCACCGGCGCCGGCGTCTGGCTGCCGGCGGAAGTGCCCGGGACGGCGGGGCTGGAGGCGTTGGAAGGACCGGCGGTCGTGGGTACGGCAGTCGTACCCTTGGCGCCGCCGGAGCCGCCGCATCCGGCGATGGCCACCGCGGCCAACAGGGCAGCCGTGACGGTGAGAGAGCCTCGCAAGGTCATGATGGCCTCCACAGGGGGTATGACTGCGATGACCACGACGCTAGGGACCGGGCGGTAAAACCCCGGCGCAACGAGGGTTAGACGACGACAAAACCTCGCCTCTGCCCTCGCGTAACCGGGCCGCGGGAGTCAGCGGCGCCCATGATGGGCCTATGAGAGCGCATGTGGTGCGAGTGGCCGTCGCCGCGGTCCTGGTGGCCCTCGTCCTGCTCGCCGTCCCCCTGGCGGTAGTGATCCAGCGGTCCTTCTTCGACGACGAGCGCGGGGAACTGGAGAGGACAGCGCTGGCCGCTGCCGTCCGCGTCGGACCGCAGTTCGCGGCCGGTGACGAAGTGGAACTGCCCGCACCGGAAACGGAAGGACAACTGGGCGTCTACGACCTCACGATGCGGCTGCGCTCGGGCTCGGGTTCCGCGCAGGCCGACGACGTGACGCGGCGTGCGGCCCGTGGAGTGGTGGTGCGCGGGGGCTCCGGAAGTGACCTGGTCGTCGCGGTGCCTGTCTCGACCTCGGAACAGGTCATCGGCGTCGTCCGCGCCACGACCCCGACCTCGGAGGTATGGCACCGTATCCTGCTGACCTGGCTGGCGCTCCTGGGCGTGGTGCTCCTGGCCCTGGGCGCCGCGATCGCCGTCGCCCGGCGGCAAGCGCGGGCACTCAGCCGACCCCTGGAGTCCCTGTCCTGCACGGCGCAGGCCGTCGCCGACGGTGACCTCACCGCGCGCGCGGGACGCTGCGGCATTGTGGAGATCGATCAGCTGGCCACGGCCCAGAACACCATGGTCGCGCGGCTGACCACCCTCCTGCAGCGCGAACGGCATTTCAGCGCCAATGCCTCACACCAGCTGCGCAACCCACTGGCAGGACTGCAGCTCGGACTCGAAACCGCGCTGGACGCGACCCGGGCCCCCGACGCAGAGCTGCGACAGGCACTCGAGGACGCACTCGAACGATCGCAGCACCTCCAGCGGACCGTTGACGAAGTCCTTCGCCTGGCCGGCGCACCTTCCGGCGACATGGTCCCCGCGCCCGATGAAACCGCCGTCGAACTCATCGCACGGGCAGAACGCCGCTGGCACGGCGCGTTCGCCGAAGCGGGTCGGCGGCTGGATGTCGCGGTCCATTCCGAGGCCCGCTCGTTTCGTCTCCCGGGCCGCACCACCGACCAGGTCCTCGACGTCCTCCTCGACAACGCGCTGCGACATGGCCGGGGCACCGTGCTGATCACCGTGCGTGAAGCGACCGGGGCCATCGCCCTGGATGTCACGGACGAAGGGGCCCTGCGCATCACCCCGCGGGCCGCTTTCGAACGGGGCACCACCACTGGGTTCGGCAGCGGTATCGGACTGGCGGTCGCGCGGGAGATGGCCGAGGCGGCGGGCGGACGGCTCACTGTCAGCGCCACCGCCCCCACGGCCTTCACCCTTCTGCTACCGGGCCCGGTGGTGTAGCGAAGGGGTCATACCCCGGCAGCGGTGACTACGGCATCAGTCGCGAATCCGAGGAGCAGGCCGAGCAGGATGCACCATGTCGTCAGTTCCTTCGACGCCGCCGCACGACGGGCCACCGCGAGAAGTTCGATGACGACATAGAGGATGGATCCGGCGGCCAGGCCGAGGAACGCGATCGACAAGGTGTCGTTGACCAGGTGCTGTCCAAGAAGGGTGCCCAGGAACGTCGGCCCGCCGCCGATCAGTCCCAGCCAGAGCAGCGTCGTCCACGTCGGGCGCTCACCCTCAGCAGCCAGGGGAGCGACGATGCCGAACCCTTCGGTGGCATTGTGCAGACCGAAACCGATGACCAGCAGCACCGCCAGGGAAATCTCACCCTGGGCGGCGGAGTTGCCGATCGCCAGCCCTTCGGCGAAGTTGTGCAGCCCGATACCGGTAGCGATCATCAAAGCGAGCTCGCCGGCCTGCGACCGCTTGGCGGGGGCGAGTTCGGCGGTATCCGCGGCACCGGGGCCGTGCGGGAGCGTGGACTTGGCCCGCCGTGCCGCCGCCCAGCGGTCGTAATGCACCAACCCGGCGAGTCCAATCGCCAGCCCGGCAGCCAGCACCGTTCCCCCGACGAGCGCGGTCCCCCAGTGCTTGTCGCTCAGCGCCGCGTCCGTGGGCTCCCACGCATGGGTCAGGATGTCCCAGACGAGGAACACCAGGACACCGATCGCAACGGCATTCAAGCCCGCCCTCAACCGGGGCGCGGCGTTGCGCAACCTGCCCAGCGGAAGCCCGAGGTAGATCGTGAACCCCGCCACCGCGCCGAGCAGAGCAATCTGGGAACTGGACATACGTACTCCATGGCAACGGGCGGACGCGAAGGAACCTGCCGTTTCGCTTAGGCAAGGCTCGGCTAACCATAGAGGTTGATCAGCAAACCGTCTACAACGGTGTAGTCGAACGTGCCCTACCCGCTGTCGACCCGGCCCCGACCTGCTGGAAAACGTATGATCCGCTGTTCGGCATGCTTGGCACCGGAGATCTGAGGCCCCGGGCGGATGGCACTGAAGGCGACGCGGGGCTGGCTGCGGCTCACGGCCGGGAGATGCGTCCGGCGGTCGAGTTGGTCGGCCATCTGGCCGAAGAAGAGCGACAGCCGTGTTGGCGGCGTTGTCAACTGAATGGGCCGCGGTGTGGCCGGGCAGGCTGAGGGCGTGTTCGGCCCAGGGTCGGCTCTCGGTCTCCGGCGCATGGTCACGTAGGCCGCTCCGTGACCACCTGATCTACCCCGGGGCTCAGGTCCCGGCCCTGCACGCCTGACGTCGAAGGTGGCGGTCGGCACCTGGCTCGACACGCATCCGGCGATGGCCCGCCACACCCTGGACAATGGACATGACCTGGGCAGCCACACTCAGCACCACCTGGACATATCCGCGATGAGCGCTACGGCCGCGTACGACGAGATCACGCCCGCATCCCCGTCGGCCGCGGCCCCCACGGACTGTGCGTATACCCATGACCCGGCCGCTGCTCCCTCGGCCACGCCGGCATCTTCAGCTGACCCGGAGAACGCGACGGTCAACCGGAGGACGCGTAGCCACCACCAGTACGCAGCTGCCGTGCGGTATCAGGCCCTGCTCGAATGACGGCCGACCGGGACACTCGTGAGGGCGCCCACCCATGGCGGTGATTTGCCGTGTTGCAGATAGCCGGCCGACGCCCAACTCCCAGTAGAAGGCGTCTACTTTGCCGGGACGGACGGGGCGCTCCGCTCCTGCCGTGAGGCCTCGATGATGGGGTGCCGTGACCAGCGTCGGGCAATGACTGCGCACACCATCAGCTGCATCTGATGGAACAGCATGACCGGAAGGACGGCCAGGGCCGCTTTCGCGCCGAAGAGAATCGAGGCCATGGGAAGGCCGTTGACCAGGCTCTTCTTCGACCCTGCGAAGACGATCGTGATCCGGTCCGCACGCCCGAACCCCAACGCCGTAGCGCCGATCCCGGTGACGGTCAGGACCAGGGCAAGCAAGACCACTTCCACCGCCAACAGAGTGAGCAGTCGTAGCGGTGCCGTCTGGTGCCAAATGCCCTGTGCAGTGCCCTGGCTGAAGGCCGTGTAAACGACCAGAAGCACTGAGCTGCGGTCGAACAGGCGCAGTGCCGTGTGCCGGCGGTTGATGAAGGCGCCGATCCATGGGCGCAGCAGGTGTCCGGTGAGGAACGGGAGCAGCAGTTGGGTGGCGACGGCGAAGAGCCGATCGGGGGAGAAGGTTGCGGCTGAGCCCAGCAGGGTGGTGGCGAGCAGGGGGGTGGCGACCATGCCGAGGAGGCTGGAGTATGTGCCCGCGCAGATGGCGGCGGCGACGTTGCCGCGTGCGATGGCGGTGAAGGCGATGGAGGACTGGACGGTGGATGGCAGGAGACACAGGTAGAGCAAGCCGGGGTAGAGCTGTGGCGCGATGACGTGGGGCACCAGGAAGCGGGCGGCCACGCCGAGTAATGGGAACAGAATGAAGGTGCTGGCGATGATGGCGAGGTGGAGGCGCCAGTGGCGCAGGCCGTCGGCAGCTTCCTGGGAGGAGAGCCGTGTGCCGTAGAGGAAGAAGAGCACGGTGACCGCGCCATTTGCGGCGGCACTCGTAGGTGCAGCGGCGGCGCCGGTCGCGGGGAGCAGCGCGGCGCACGCGACGGTAGCGATCAGAGCCGCGATGTAGGGGTCGATCCGCAGCCAGGTCGGCCACAGGCTGCGGGACACGGCGGCTCTCGGCGGTGCGTTGCCCGGCATGGTGTCGTCCGTCCTGTTGCCTTCGGTGTCCTGGCCTGGTGCTCCTGTCGGAGGCGGGCCCGTGCTGGCGCGGCGCTAGGGATGGGGAGCCGGTGGATCGGCCTGGTCGAGCCAGGCGCGCACGGAGGTGGTGTGCTGGCCAAGGGTCGGCGGGGCGTTGTGCCGGGAACGGCCGCCGGTCTCGAAGCGCCAGGGGGGTCCGGGCAGGGTGATCGTGCCGAGAGTGGAGTGGTCGACATCGATGAGTAGGCCCTGCTGGCGGGTCTGCTCCCATGAGTAGACTTCGGCCACGGTGCGTACGCGGCCGACGGGTACGCCGGCCGCGTCGAGACGCTCGATCCAGGCGTCGACGGTATCGCGGGCGAACACGGCGTCGAGGGCGGCGGCCAGGTCGGTGCGGTGCCGGACCCGGTCGGCGTTCGTGGCGTAGCGGGGATCAGCGGGGTCCAGACCGGTGATGGCCGCGACAGCGCGCCACAACCGATCACTTCCGGCTGCTAGTTGGAGGTCTCCGTCCGAACAGTGGAACAGGCCGTAGGGGGCAATGGCGGGGTGCTGATTGCCGGTGGCCGACGGTTCCTGCCCGGCGATGGTCCAGCTTGTTCCCTGGAAACTGTGGAGCCCGACCACTGAGGAGAGCAGTGAGGTGCGCACCACCTGGCCGCGCTGGGTGGTGTGGCGTTCGAGCAGCGCGGCGAGCACCGCGGTCACACCGAAGACCCCGGCCAGCAGGTCAGCGACTGGGGTGCCCACCTTGACGGGGGCTCCGGGTTCACCGGTCAGGCTCATCAGTCCGGCTTCGCCCTGGGCGATCTGGTCGTAGCCGGCACGGCCGCCGTGGGGACCGTCGTGGCCGAACCCACTCACGGAGAGTACGACCAGCTGGGGGTTGGCCTCCCGCATTTGCTGCAACGGGAACCCGAGGCGCTCCAGAACGCCAGGGCGGAAGTTCTCAACGAGTACGTCCGCTTGGCGCAGCAGCCGCGTGAGCAGTTCCCGGCCCTGCTCAGTCTTGAGGTCGGCGGTGACGGATTCCTTGTTGCGGTTGCAGGAGAGAAAGTACGTGGATTCGGGTGTCTGATCCGGACCGACGAAAGGCGGACCCCAGCCGCGGGCCTCGTCGCCGTGGCCGGGCGTCTCGATCTTGATCACCCGTGCGCCCAGATCGCCGAGCATCATCGCAGCGTGCGGGCCGGCCAGAGCATGGGACAGCTCGATCACCAGGCAGCCGTCGAGCGGACCGTTTCCTGACGGGTCAGAGTCGGACATGCTGATGTGGGCCCTTTCGTCGATCCGTGCGTAGGACGTGGGGCCACCGTATGTAAACGAACATCAGGGGAATCACCGAAGAGGGTTAAAACCTTTTTAACCTCCGCGATACGATGATCGACGCGGTTCATGCGAATAAGTGATCTGTTTTGCTGGTTCCAGCCCTGCCGAGGACACCTGGTCACCACCGGGGAAAGTGGGCCAACTCGCGTCGGCCCAGGTCTTCGCAGTCAGGATGGAAACATTTCCAGCCCGGACAGAAATGGCGACTCGGCCTCGGCAGCCGCAATCACGGCCTCTTCGACAATCCGCCGCTAAATCAATATCCTTGGACTTCGCACCCGGTTTCTCCACCACCCCACCTCTGCTCTCCGTGGCGGTCGAAACGTACGCCGGATAGGCGTGCTCTCCGTATCATCCCTGGTCAGGACTCGTGGAGAAGGGCGGAATCGTGCGTAGGGCGCTCGCGGAGTTGTTGATCGTCGAAGACGACGCTGAGATCGCGTCCGAACTCAACCGGGCGCTGGTCGGCCACGGATACCAGGTGGCTCGGGCCGCTACCGGCGGACAGGCCGCCGAGCAGGCCAGACGTCGCCCGCCGGACCTGGTCCTGCTGGACCTCGGCCTGCCGGACGTCGACGGGGTGGAGGTATGCCGCAGACTGCGCGCCCTCCTACCAGTGGAGACCGTCATCGTCGTCCTCACCGCACGCATCCTGGAGTTCGAAGTAGTGGTCGCCCTCGACGCCGGCGCGGACGACTATCTCACCAAGCCGTTCCGCCTGACCGAACTGCTGGCCCGGCTGCGCGCGCACCTGCGCCGCCGAGCCACTGTGGCCGGACCGCCAGTGATACGGATCGGCGGCACCCGAATCGACACCCACACCCGCAGGGTGCACATCGGCGACCGCGAAGTCCACCTGCGCCCCAAAGAGTTCGACCTGCTCGCTACCCTTGCCGGGTCGGCCGGAGCCGTCGTGAGCCGTGAACATCTGATGGCGGAGGTCTGGGACGAACACTGGTTCGGCCCTACCAAGACCCTGGATGTGCATGTCTCGGCGCTGCGACGTAAGCTCGCCGACGCCGATGACCGCGGAGGAGAGTGCATCACCACGGTGCGTGGCAAAGGGTACCGGTACGAGACAGGCGCACCACCAGTACGCTGATCGCCCGTCACCCTCGCAGTGACTCATCCCCCGCGCCCGTGGCCGGTGACGGTTCGCAGGCCGGGAGCAGAAGGCTGAACACGGGCTGGGGTCCGGGCCTACGCAGGAGCAGTCTGCCGCCCTCGGCTTCGGCGAGAGAGCGGGCCAACGGCATCCCGATACCGTGGCGCTGACCGTCACGCCGTGCCGTTGCGAAGACCGCGTCGCCGTCACCGGCGGGACCGGGTCCGTCGTCCCCCACCTCCAAAGCCACGCCTGCGCCCACGTCCGTCGCACTGAGTCTGATCTCCCCCTTGCCGTGGACCAGAGCGTTGTCCATCAACGTGCCCATGATCTGCGCCACTGCCGCTGCCGAGGCTCTGACCGGCGGCAGACCGGCTTCGCACCGCACGGTCAGGCGGCGCCCGGCCTCCCCAACAGCGTCACGGTGGCGCTGAGCGATGTCGTCCAGCAGCCCCCGCACCTCGACGATGTCGGCACGGTGGTGGGTCTCGCGCGCCAGTCGCAGCAGATCCTCGATCGTGTCACCGAAGTGTTCAGCCCGGCGCAACGCGGTGGCCAGTGCCTGTCCCCGGCCCCGGTCGTCGAGTGACTGCGCCGTCTCCAAGCCCAGAACGAGTGCCGTCAGCGGGGTGCGCAACTGATGGGAGACCGCTGTACTGAACCGGCGTTCTCGCTCCAGGAGAGATCCCAACCGCCGCGCCGTCATGGCCAGTGCCTGCCATGCGGCGTCCGCCTCGCGTATGCCGGTACGCTCCGCCCGGATACTGAAGTCCCCCGATCCCAAGGCCTGGGCGCTAGCCGTCAACCGCTCCAAAGGAATGGCAACCCGGCCCGCGACACGCCAGGCGAGTAACGCGGCCAACGCGACGACGACCGCACCGATAGCGGCCAGCAGAAGCCAGGCGAGAACGGTGCTGTCGGCGACCGGGTCCCATGGCATCCATGCCCGCACCACCTCCCGCACGGCACCGCCCCGGAAGACCGGAGCGGAGACCACGAGATTTCCGCCTTCCACCCCTCGATGCAGCACCCCGTCACGGGCGGCGGCCGCTCCCGGGGACCGGGCAGGCCCCCTCCCGTAGATACGCCGGCCCAACGGGCTGTATACCCCCACGTCAACACCGTGCGAGGGGTGGTGGAGCGTGGTCGGGCTATCGGGGGCGCCAACGGCACCGCCCGCCAAGCCGGCCGCCGTCCAGATGGCGTCGCGCTCCAGGCGGGCCACAGCCCCGTCGCGGTAGATCCGGGAGACCGCGATGGCCAACGGCACAGTAAACACCAGTACAGCGCACGCGGTGACGGTGACGATCGAGACCAGCACTCTGCCGCGGACGGACGACCCGACGACGCCCCGACCAAGAGGGACATGGCCGTCGCCGCCGCTCACCGGCGCGGTACCACAAGGACCGTCATATTCGGTGTTCTCCCGTAAGCGCCCCCTCCCCCAACACCGGCGTCGAACTGGTCGCACGTGCCTCGGCCAGGTTTGGGAGCGGCGTCGGCATTCTCGGAGAAAGGCAATTCGAGCATGCCGTCTCAACGAGCGGTGCCATACCGTCGTTACCCGACCGGCACGCCGTGGTGGGCGAGGTGGCCGTCGGTTTCCTCGCGCAGGTGCCGGGGCCGGGCACTCACGGGGCGGGCGTGCACCGGTACAGCTGCAACGGCGCGCCGTCGGTGGCGTCGGTGACCGTGCCGCCGTAGGCGCTGTCCGGGACCCGAGCACAGGACGTTCGGACCCAGGACGCGACGCGGGCGGCGGGCGTGGCGGAGGCACCCCGTGGGTGTGCCCGGCGGAGCAGTACGTAGCGCAGCCGGCCCGCGGCTACGTACCGCTGGATCTCGCCCGGGGTGGGTGCCGGGGCCTGGCCCATGTAACCGCCGATGGGCAGCACCGCGTCGCCGGTTGCCCGTAGGTACGGGGAAGCGATGTTCCAACTGGCGGTCGCCACCAGGTAGTCGGTGCCGTGCCGGTTGGTCTGCAGGTAGCCGAGCAGCCGTCGTCGCGCCCTGGGACCGGGGGCCGAGGCCCGGTCGCCCAGGGCGGCGACCGCCGGAGCCCGCAGGCGGGTGCGATCCGCATCGCTGTCGGGACCTACCGTGCCCTTGGCGGACTGGCTGTAGCGGGGCATGACGACCGAGACCGACCAGGCCGCGGGGGCCAGGAGGATGGCAGTCAACCCCACCAGGAGCCCTGCTACCGCCGCCCGATGTCCGCCCGGGTGCCCCGGTCCCGCACCGCTCGGGCGGCTCCAGGCCAGCAGTACCAGCGCGACCAGGCAGAGCACCAGAACAGCGACTCCCAGGCCGGGCCAGAAGTGCGGCCAGGCGCCGGCCACCACGGCACCCCACACGGCGGTGCCGCCGATCATCGCGGGCAGCGTCCACGCGCGGGAGCCGCCCGCCCGGTGGGCGCGCCAGCACTGGACGGTGCCGATCCCGGTCAGGGCCGCGAGCGGGGCCGCCACGACCCCCATGTAGTAGGTGTGCCCCGCGACCGTCCCCGCGCTGAAGACGGCGAGGAACGTCGTGAGCCAGCCGCCCCAGAGAAGCAGGGCGGCCCGCTCGGGGTCGGTGCGCGGCCGGTGCCGCAGCCACACCAGGCCGCAGCCCACGGTGAGGGCCGCCGCCGGATACAGCCAGCCGGTCTGCGAGGCCAGGGGCGCGCGAACCATCTTGGTCCAGCCGCCCTCGTCGCCCGTGGCAGCGGCCGGCCCGGGACCGGCTCCTGACGACCCCTTCGCCGCGGGGCCGCTGGGTACGGAGTTGACGCTGCCGGTGTCGGCGGGGGTCAGTCCCAGCTGAGGGAAGCGGTTGAGGAAGTTGTACCCCACGACCATGCTCACCGGCGAGTTGTTGGTGGTCCCGTCGATGTAGGGCCGGTCGCCCGCGGGTATCAGTGCAACCACCAGGACCCAGGACGCCGACACAGCGAACGTCACGGCGGCCGCGACAGCGGTACCGGCCACTCTGCGGCGCAGTGTCGTGGGAGCCGCGATGAGGAAGACGGCGGCCAGGACGGGTCCGAGGGCCCACGCTTCGAGCATCTTCGCCTGGAAAGCGAGCCCCACCCAGAGCGCGCTCCATATGAGCGGGCGCAGCCGTGCCGTGCGGGCCGCCTGGAACGCCGCGTCGGCGGCGAGCAGCAGGAGCAGCGTGAACGGTGCGTCCTCGACAGCCGAGCGGAACAGTCCGGTCGCCGCCGGGGTGCTCGCGAACGCGGCCGCGGCCACCAGCGCCGCAGGAGCTCCAGCCTGCCTGCGCACCAGCCGGAACAGCACCAGCACACTCAGCGCGCCCTCGATCACTTGGGGCAGCGCCAGCGCCCAGGGATGGAATCCGAAGAGCCGCGCGGAGACCGCCTGCGGCCACAGAAAGCCGGGCAGTTTGTCCAGAGTGATGGAGTTGCCGGGCTCGAATGAACCGAAGAAGAACGCCTTCCCGTTCCTGCTCATACTGAGCACGGTGTCGGCGTAGAACGGATGCAACTGACCACGGTCGATGTTCCACCCGTACAACGCGGTAGCGACGGCCGTGATCACCAACAGCAAGGGACGCACGTAGGCGGGCTGCCCGGCGGGCGAACGCCAAAATCGGCGCCGGTTACGGGCGCTGCAGGTCGCGAAACGGGACGCCTGGGTGACCACAATCGAAGCCATAAGGACGATCTTCAGACGAAAGCGGCCACCGTGTGGTCTGTTTACGACATCTTGCCGTTCACCGGTCAGTCGGCTCGACTCTGCGGAGCCGCGGAACGCGGATCACAAGTACGGCCTGATGGTTGACTGTCCGAGCATTACGGGGACTCCCGACTATGGCAACTGCAGTGGTTCGGATTCCTCACCGCCAGTCAGCCGCCCTTGGCGAGTTCCAGCAATTCGTGCAGGTCCTGGGCGGCCTCCAGCGTGCACAGCGCCGTCGCCGCCAGCACTGCGCCCACACCCAACAGCGCGAGCATCTGGTTGCGCGGTGGCGGGGCGAGCAGAGCGGCTACACGGCGGGGCACCGGCCCGACAGCGGTCCGTGCGCGGTCGCGGCCGAGGATTCCCATTGCGGCGGCGGGCAGGCGACGGCGACCCTCGCCGCTCTTGGCCGCCAGGGCGGCCCTGCCCACGGTGCGGGCCACGCGTCGGCGGTCACCGATCACCGTGGCGGCGCGTTCGTCAGCCCACCGCTCTACCGTGTACGTAACGGCAGTGGCCGCGGGGCGCAGCAGGGGATTGGCGGCGGCGGCCAGTTGGGCGCCGGCGGTGAACAGGTAGTGGTGTCCGCGTAGATGGGCGCGTTCGTGGGCGAGCAGAACTGCGCGCTCGCCGTCGTCCAGGGCGCTGAGCATGCCGGTGGAAACGACGATGCGGCCGGGCAGCCCTGGCATGGCGAACGCGTCGGCGGCCGGTTCGTCGAGGACGACCAGTCGGTTCGTGCCGGGGAAGCAAGCCGCCTCCAGGGCCGCGTTGAACAACGCCCGCACCCGCCGCCACACCATGCGGGTCGCAGCCGTCACCGCGATGGTCAGCAGTACGCCGGCAAGCAGCCCGACGGCCCACGCGGTCGGGTCATGGCGTTGCACCACCTGGAGTGAGAATCCGCCCAGGTCCGCGACCGTCGGGATCCGTACGCAGACGGCCAGCGCCAGCAGCCCCAGAACCGTGGTGCTGCCGATCGCCAGGACCACCGAGCCGACCGTAAGGATCCAGGTGGCCAGACGGGGCTCCAACCGGTCGGTCAGTGGCCGGGCGGCGATTACGGCCAGGGCGGGGAAAAGCAACGGCAGATAGACGGCGAGATGCATCCGGGGCGGTCCTTACCGGCCGGGGTCCAGTTCGGCGCCGAGCAGGCGGCGCAGCAGCAGCTCGTCAGCGGCGGAAAGGTCGTCGACGAACCGGGTCAGGACCCTCTCGCGATCCGGTTTGCTCCCCAGAACCTGGTGCATCTGGCGAGCGGCCAGGCCCGGCTCGTCGGTGACGGGCGTGTAGGCGTAGGCCCGCCCGCGAGGGGTGCGCTCCAGAATGCCCTTGGCGTGCAGTCGGGACAGGATCGTCACCACCGTGCTGTACGACAGTCCGCCGCCGAGCCGCTCGGCGGCCTGCGCGGGGGTCAGCGCCTCCTCGGCGGCCTGCAGGATCGCCAGAACCTCGGCCTCCAGAGCGCCGTTGGGGCGCCGCCCGGCCGCCACGGTCGCCTCGCCGTCGTCATTCATGACTTGGCTACCTTCCGTTCATCATCTACAGTCGCGTAGTACTTCTACGTGACTGTAGAAGTCATTGGCACCCCGAGTGTGCCACGCCCTCCCGCGCCTGGCGAGCAGCCCCGGCGCCTGCTCCCCAGCGCAAAGGCACCTCCGTGACCGCACCTTCGTTCCAGGCGCTGGACGGCGCAGCCATCGACGGCGGCTGGTACACCACCATCACCGACTTCGCCCGCGACACCCACTGGCTCAATGCACCGATGCTGGCCTTCACCAGCTACGGCGCGTTGCTGTTCGCTGTGGCCCTGCTCGCCGGCTGGTGGATGGCCCGCCGCGCCGACGCCGCCGCGATGGCCGCGTCCCTGGCCGGAGGGGTCGCTGTCATCCTCGCCTACCTGCTCAATTCCGGCATCAAGGATGTCTTCGCCGAACCACGCCCCTGCCGTGCTCTGCCCCACGATTTCCTCGTCGAAGCCTGCCCACCCTTGAACGACTACGCCTTCCCGAGCAACCACACCACCGTCGCCTTCGCCGCCGCCACCGCGCTGCTGCTCATCCACCGCCGCCTCGGCGCACTGGCCCTCGTCCTCGCCGTACTGATGGCCGCCTCCCGTGTCTACGTCGGCGCCCACTACCCCCACGACGTCATCACCGCCGCCCTCATCGGTGCCGCCATCGCCGTCCCGACTGTGCTCCTCGGCCGCCGCTACGGCGCTCCAGCCGTCGAACGACTTCGCACCAGTCGCCTGCGCCCCGTATTGGCCCGACGATAGGACCCGCGTACCCCCCGGCCCCGCGGGTTCGCGAGGGGTTGTTTCGGACCTCCTCCGCAAGGGTGCCGCTTCGCCTCGTCTGGGCCGAGCGGGTGGCAATTGCGCCGCGCGGATCCCGCACCTCGGGAACGGTGACAACCGCTGCTAGCTTCGCGAACCTTCGGAAGACCCGAGAAGCCCCGGGAGCAGGCGGGGCCCACCGCGACGAGCGGAGACAACGGTGACAGGTACAACGAGCGACCCGGCCAAGCCGGAGGCTTCCCCGTTCAAGCGCAGGAGCTTCGTGGCGGCGGCAGCCCTGGCGGCCGCGCCGGTCTCGCTGGCCGGGCCCGCCGCAGCGGCGCGCGCGGCCGGGCCGCCGCAGGCCGCAGCGCTCGGGTCGGTCGCACGTCTGATGGCTGTTCCCGCCATCGACCGCGACGTGGGCTGGCTCAGGCAGGCACTTCAGGTTGCCGTGGAACTCGAACTCTCCACCATCCCGCCGTATCTGTGCGGCTGGTGGTCGGTCAAGGACCGCGGCAGTGAGGCCGCGCAGCTGATCCGGCGCATCGTCGGCGACGAGATGTACCACCTGGGAGTGGTCTGCAACCTCCTGGTGGCTGTGGGCGGGCGGCCCCGGATCAGCAACGCCGCCCCCACCTACCCCGGCCCGCTACCCGGCGGCGTGCGCCCCGGAGTGAACGTCTACCTGTCGGGCCTGACCAAGTCCGTCGTCCACGACGTGATGATGGCGATCGAGGCCCCCGACGCTCCGCTCACCCGCAGCAGGGCCACCTCACCGAGCGTTGCTGACTTCTACACCACCCTGCAGCAGGCGTTCCGACAGACGGCGCCGGAACTGTCGGCGCGGGGGCAACTGTCCGAACACATCGGCTCCGCCGTGCTGAAGCCGGTCGACAACCTCGATGACGTCGAAGGCTGCCTCGAAGTCATCAAGGAGCAGGGCGAGGGCACGATCACCTCCCCGGACGAGTCCTTCGGCGACGACCACCCGGCGCACTACTACGCCTTCGGTGAGATCTACCACGGACGGCGGCTGCTCAAGGTCGGCGGAAGCACGCAGTTCACCGGCGCCCCCGTACCCTTCCCCGACGCCCGCCCCATGGCCAGGGTCCCTGCCGGCGGCTGGCCCCAGGCGTCCGTGCCGGTCCGGCGGCTCCTCGACCAGTTCGACACCACTTACCACGCCGTGCTCGACACCCTCGAAACCGCATGGGATGGCGGCGACCCCAGCGCCCTGCGAGCGGCCGTCCACGCCATGCGGGGACTGGAGGCCCCAGCCGTCGAATTGATGGAGATCGGCATCCCCGGCACCTCGGGGAATTACGGCCCCCAGTTCCGTCCGCCCCTCTCCCCCCGCCCCACCTGACGATAATCGCCGACATACCGGCAACGGACGTGCCCGCACCGACCCACCCCCACTGGGCCGCCACCACGCTGTAATGGAGTGTGCGCGTCCGCGGTGGCTCCCGTGGACGGTGGCCGCCCGCCACACCGTCGGAATCGTCGCTGCGTCCCGCCCTGCTCCGGGGACCGGGCGGCCCCGCGAAACGATCACGAACGCCGGTCAACTCTCCTGCGTACGAGACGAATCGGCGGAGGGTAGGTGCTCACTGCGGCATGTGCCGGAATTCATCACAGCTTGAGTGGCCGTGAGGCCGACTCACACGCAGCTACGTAGTACGGGGTGGCAAGCGTGCACAGGTGTTGAAGGAAAACGCCAGGGCGGACGCCCGTGTGCTTCCTGCATGATCCAGCTGGAGGTCCTTGAGTTGAGCCACCGACATGTGAACAAGCGGACCGGCGCCATCACCGGCGCTGTGGCGGCAGTCGTCGCGGGGGTGGCGATCCTGCTCCCCCACGCCAACGCGAGTACCAACACGCCACAACCCCCCGAGACGTTCTCCTCGCAGTCGGCCGCGCTGCTCGCGGCATCCCTGAACGCGGACCTCGGCGGCAAGACAGCGGGCTGGTACCTGGACGCTCCCGCCAGGCACCTGGTCGTGAACGTACTGAGCGACGACGACGCCCGGCGGGTCCAGTCCCAGGGGGCCATCGCCAAGGTCGTGCGGAACACCATGCCCGCACTGCGCGACGGCGTCCGCACCTTGAGCGACACCGCCTCGATACCCGGCACCGCCTGGTCCATCGACCCGAAGACCAACCAGATCGTGGTCCTCGCCGACCGGACGGTGACCGGCACGAAGATGGCCAACCTGACACGGGCCACGGACCGCCTGGCCGGTCTGGTGAGCGTCAAACGGACCCCGGGCGAGTTCACACCCAACGACTCAGGCGGCCGCCGCCAAGGCGCGGCCGGCGGCAGCTCCCCGGCGGCGGGAGGGACGGGAGGCCAGACGGGCGGCGCGAACGCCACGACGGGAGCTATCGGCGGATCCGCCATCTTCGGTGGCCGGGCGCAGTGCTCACTGGGATTCAACGTCACCGTGCAGGGAGCGCCCGCCTTCATCACAGCAGGCCACTGCGGCAACGAATCGAAGACCTGGGCGGCCGACCAGGCAGGTCGTCAGCCGCTGGGCACCGTCGCGGACTCCCGGTTCCCCAAGACCGACTTCGCCCTGGTGAAGTACGACGACCCGACCGCGAAGCCGTCCAGCGCGGTCGACCTCCAAAACGGCGGCACCCAGCAGATCACCCAGGCCGCGGACGCGGCCGTGGGCATGAAGGTGCAGCGTTCCGGCAGCAGAACGGGTCTCAAGGACGGCACCGTCACCGGTCTCAACGCCACGGTCAACTACGGCAACGGCGACATCGTCAACGGACTCATCCAGACCGACGTGTGCGCGGAGCCCGGTGACAGCGGCGGCCCGATGTTCGCCGGCGACGCGGCCGTGGGGCTGACCTCGGGCGGCAGCGGTGACTGCACGCAGGGCGGCGAGACCTTCTTCCAGCCGGTCACGGCCGCGCTCGTGGCCACCGGAGCCGTCATCGGAGCGGGCGACGCCGGTGACAACGCCGGCGCGGCCGGCGGTGATGACGCGAACGGCAACGGCGCGAGTGCTGGTTCCGGCAACGCTACTGGTGGCGGTGACGCCACCGGCAACGACGCGAGTGCGGGTTCAAGTGCTGGTTCAACTGCTGGTGCGGGTGACGCGAACGGCACTGATGCGGGTGCTGGTTCCGGTGACGCGAACGGCACTGACGCGGGTGCTGGTTCCGGTGACGCGAACGGCACTGACGCGGGTGCTGGTTCCACCACCGGCGCCATGACCGGCGCGGATGGAGGCGACGGACAACTGTAGGTCCGTGGGGACCACCGGCTCCGGTCACTGGTGACACCGGAGCTCCACCGAACTGGCCGCACCATGGCGCTGCGGTGACCCGCCCCTCCTCCCCTGGCGCCGGCCACCGCAGCGGCACCGTCAACGAGCGCCGCCCCACTGCTCACGACCTGGATCCGGCTGCTGCTGCCCTTCTTGGGCCGGCTGAGCGGCAACCTGGCCAAGTCCTCCTGACTGGGCCCGCCGGGAAACCCGCGGGGCCGGGGCGGCCCTCGAACGGCCGTCCGCGCGGCCGGTGACGCTACCGCTTGGGCAGTACCTGGGTGTGTTCGGCCCGGACCGCGTCGAGGGAGCGCGGGTCGAGGCCGAGGAAGCGGACGATGGTGGGGGCCACCTGGGTGGTCGTGACCCGGTCGTCGACCTCTTCACCTCGCCGTACTCCAGGGCCCGCTACCAGCAGGGCGACATGGGTGTCGTCCGCGCTGAAGCCACCGTGTTCGGCAATCTTCGTCGCGCCGGGCTTGGCGTAGACGGTCCCGGGCCGGGGAAGCACCAGCACGTCGGGGGTCCTGGAGTCCTTGGCCGGGTTGCCGAACCGGCGGGTGATGTCCTTGCCGACCAGCACCCGGTCGATGTTGAGCTCGTCGGCGTGTGCGCGCAGCGCATCGGCCGCGGCCTGGGCCTTGCTGTGGTCGGTGAGCCAGAGCAGAGCGACGTCGTCGGCGGTGGTCTGCGCGACGAGGCCCGGGGTGACGCCGTTGACCACGGTCGTCAGCAGCTTCTTGTCGACCGGCTTCAACTGGGCCCGGTCGGTGGGCGACTGGCCGTGCTTGGCGGTGAGTACCACCTGGGTGCTGCGGTCCAGGCCGCGGGCCGTGAGCCGGGCCAGCAGTGTGCCGATGGAGCGATCGGTGTGCTCCAGGGCGTCGGCCAGTTCGGTGCTCGGAGTACGGCCACCGTCGGTGTAGCCGCCCGCGGCGTCCTTCTGCGCGACGCTGACAGCTTGGAAGTTGAGGCCGAACACCGCTGGGACGCCTACGGAGTGAGTGCCGGTGTGGTCCCGGCCGTCGATCTCGTTGCGGACGGCGGCGGCCTTGAGGTCGTCGTATCCCTCGGTGGCGGCCGTTCCGGCCACCGCGTTGATCTCCGGGTTGTAGGGGTCCTGGACACCCTTGCCCGACGGGCCGTTGACCAGGTCGTATGCGGGGTGCTTGTCGGACCAGGCGGTCCTGAGTCCGGCCTGCCGGGCCACCTCGAAGACCGTGTTCGTGCGGAGGAACTGGTGCGGGTAGACCGGCGTGCAGCCCTTCGCCGGGTCGAGCGGCAGCTTGGCCGGGTCGATGCCGCCTCCGCCGTCCAGGGCGTCGGGGTTGCGGTCGATCGACTCGTCGAACACCACCTCGGTACCGACCGTCGCACAACCGGACCCGGGCGGGGAGAGCTTGCGGTCGTAGGAGTCGTCGTAGTAGACGCCGGTGCTGCGCGGTGTGCCGCCGGTCACCAGGGCGAGCAGCCCGGGGAAGGAGTCGGACGGTTCGGAGCCGCGGGCGTCGGTGTACGTGGTGCCCCGCCGGGACAACGCGGCCAGCGCGGATCCGGGGTGGGTGGCGACATACCGCTGGAGGTCGGCGGCGTGCAGTCCGTCGACGCTGATCACCAGTACGTGGTGGCCGGTGGCCGCTTGGACGGGGCTTGCCGCGGCAATCGCCAGCGGGGTGGCACAGGCAAGAGCGGTCAGTGAGGCAGTGATGCGACGTCTCATCGTGGTCTCCCGTACCTCGTGGATCGGACGCCGCCGAGCGAACCAGCCCCTGCCGTCGGCGGGGGGTACGGGTCATGGCACGTTCACATCCACGGTCTGAAGGGCGGGCGGCCAACAGACCACGGAAGGTTGTGCTCCGGGTCAAGGTCCGTCCACGCCGTGGTCCCACCGGGAGTGTTGAGCGCTCCCGCGCATTTCGCACTCACCGCTCTTCGCTTGGTTGCTCCTCCGAAGCTGCGGGTCCGGTCCGGACCGCAGCGCGAGCCGTGACCGGGCCTGCCGGGCCTGCCGGTGCTGACCGCGCAACGTCGCACGCAATGGCATGCCGTGCGGCCCACAAGCGTCAGGCCACCGTGCGGCCTTCCGACGTGGCGTGGTGCCGTCACCTTCGCCTACGACATGGGCCTCAGCGACGCCACAAAGGGCCTCGCCGGCAGCCATCACCACCTGACACTCCTCAACTCCGTGCTTTGACCGGCACGGCGGTGCGCTGATGCGCGACGGCCTGGTACGCGACGAGTGCGGCGATGAGAAGGGCCAGGACCAGGCTGACCGGCCCGGTGCCCCAGCCGAGCCCGCTGCGCCGGGCGGGTACACCCATCCAGTCGGCGAAGGACGCCCCGAGCGGGCGGGTCAGTACGTAGGCCGCCCAGAAGGCGGCGACCGGGTTGAGCCACCGGAGGCGCCAGGCCAGGGCGGGTACGGCGATCAGGGCGGTGAACAGGACACCTGAGGAGAGGTAGCCGAAGTGGAGGGTGCCAGCGGTGAGGTCGCCGGTTGCCGTGCCCAGGGCGAAGGTCGCCAGCACGGTCGCCCAGTAGAACGCTTCGCGGCGCGGGGTACGGATGCTGTGGATGGACAGCGTGCGCTCGCTCACGTACCAGGCCGTCAGAATCGCCGCGAGGGCCAGTGAGAACACGACGGTGGAGACCGTGTACGGGATACCGACCACCACGTGGGCGACATCGGCGGCCATCGTGCCGAACACACTCACCATGACGATCGCCGACCAGTAGAGCCAGGGCGAGTACCGGGTGGCGCGGAATTGAATCACCAGTAGTGCCACCAGCCCGAACAATCCCAGCGCGCCGGCCACGACCGGGCCGAGCACTCGTGCCAGGAAGTCCGAGGTGGTCTCGCCCATCCCCGTGGTGAGGACCTTGGTGACCCAGAACAGGGCCGTCACCTCAGGGACCTTGCTCCAGGCGGCCGCGTACCGGTGGTGCCCCGGCCCGGATGCGGCAGGCCGGGACGGAGCTCCCGCGCCCGTCCCGGTCCTCATCGCGAACCCGTGTCCGGACTGTTCCATGAGTACCGCCACTCTCCCGGCGCCTCGCGCCGTATCCAAGTCTCCGCCCGGTCGACTCCCGGCGGACACAAGATGCATTCCCTTAGTTCTACATCATGTAGTAGCTTCGCCGCATAGCCCCCGGGCTCCGGTCCTCATCTCTGGCCGGACCGGGCGGTATCGACCTCGCGCGCCCGCCAACCAGGGGGTCGGCGTCGGCGCGTCGTCACCGAGTGCGAACCATCCCCCGTCATGCCGCTGCCCGGCAAGGAGGCTGATCGGCTGTGCCTTACCGTGAAGACCCGTCGGAAGCACGGGCGTTGCCGCCGCCGTGTTCCCCGCCGCGCATGGCCGCCCGGCGGATCGTCATCATCTCCGCGAGTGTGGGCGCGGGACACGACGGCGCCGCCGACCAACTGGCCCGCCGCCTTCGGTCCGACGGATTCCACGTGGATAGGCATGACTTCCTCGATCTCCTCCCCGCCGGCTTGGGGAAGCTCCTGTCCGGCGGTTACCACCAGCTGCTGACCTGGGCTCCCGACAGCTATCAGCGGATCTACGCGGTGACCGAGCGCACCGGGCGCCCCGGCTCAGCTGTCCGGGCGCTGCTGCGGTCCGCGGAACAAAAGACGTTGCGGACGATCACCCCGGACACCGTCGCCGTTGTTTCCACCTATCCCGGCGCCAGCCAGGTCCTGGGGGCGCTCCGCGCCGGCGGCCGGCTGACGGTCCCGGTCCTCACGTACCTCACCGACTTCTCCGTCCACGCACTGTGGATCGCACCCGGCGTCGACCGCCACCTCGCCGCCCATCCGATACCCGCCGGGCAGGCCCGCGTACAGGGGGCGTCCGGGGTAACGGTGACAGGTCCCGTGGTCGATTCCCGCTTCGCTCCGGCGAGTGCAGGGCAACGCCGGTCCGCGCGTGAACAGTTCGCACTCCCTCGGCACGCGCCGCTGGCACTGCTGGTCGCGGGGTCGTGGGGGGTCGGGGCGGTGGAGCAGGCCGCAGCCGACATCCGCGACAGCGGTGTGGCCGTTCCTGTCGTGGTCTGTGGACGCAATGCGGCGCTCGTCGGGCGACTGCGCGCCCAGGGCATCGAGCACACGTATGGGTGGGTCCCGGACATGCCGACGCTGATGCGGGCCTGCGACGCCCTGGTGGAGAACGCGGGCGGCCTCACCTCGCTGGAGGCGTTCGCCAGCGGTCTGCCGGTCACCAGCTACCGCTGCATACCCGGTCACGGGCAGACCAACGCCCAGGCCCTGCAGGATGCGGGACTCGCCACCTGGGTCCGCGAACCGTCCCGTCTGGCAGCCGTACTGGCGGAGCTGATCGACGGACCGGCGGGCCGTGAGCAGCGGGCCCGGGGGCTGGCCTTGTTCCGGACCGACCGCGGTCCGGCCGAGGCCGTCGCCGACGCCGCGGGCCGGCCGTCCGACACCTGGACTTCGCCACCGCGGGCGTCACGGTCCCTGCTCCCCCGCGGTCGTGACCGGCGCCGCATCCCGGTCCTGGCCGTGGCGGCCGCCATGGCCGGCACCGTCGCGCTGGGCATCGGCGCTCCGCTCGCCGAGGCTTACGGCGACTCCCCCGCCCACTTCAGGCCGTTCAGTCATGTCCTGGAAGGGGACCGGTGACGACTCGTCCACGGCTGACCCGCATCGTCCTGCGAGCGGGTGCCCTGGCGCTGCCCGCGCTCGCCATCGCCCACGCCGCGCCGGTCGTCTCCTGCTTCGGCCCACTGCGCAACCGGTTCATGCCTGCCCTGTCCGGCCAGGGCAGGCCCGACCACATCGCCCTCACCTTCGACGACGGGCCCGACCACCTGTCCACCCCGCACTTTCTGCGGCTGCTGGACAGCCGCAAGATCCGCGCGACGTTCTTCCTGCTCGGCTCCATGGCGGTGCGCTCCCCCCAGCTCGCGAGGGATATGTCCGACGCCGGACACGAGATCGCCCTCCACGGCTGGGCGCACCGACCGCTGCTGCTGCGCGGGCCACGCGCCACGTACGACGACCTGGCCCGCGCCCGTGACACGCTCGCCGACATCACCGGCGCGCCCCCGCGGCTCTTCCGGCCCCCGTACGGCGTCATGACCACCGGAACCCACCTGGCCTGCCGACGCCTCGGACTCACCCCGGTCCTGTGGACGGCCTGGGGAGAGGACTGGCGGGCCCGCGCGACGCCGCGCACCGTGCACGACACCGTCGCCCGGGATCTGCGCGGCGGCGGCACGGTGCTGCTGCACGATTCCGACTGCACCTCGGCCACCGGCTCCTGGCGCACCACCCTCACTGCGCTCCCCGGGCTGCTGGACACCTGCGCGGAGCGCGGTCTGAGCATCGGCCCGCTGCGCGACCACGGATGGCAGTCCGGCGCGGGCGGCCGCTGACGGGACACCGCCCGCTGCCGGCGCCCCGTGCCGTCCATGCCCCGTTCGCACCGGCTCTGCCGTACCTCTACGTGCTGTAGTAGTTTGGTCTTGCGGTCACGGACGCCGCTGATTGCGCCGGTACTCCAGGCCGCGGCGGCGATGTGGGCGACGGGCCGGCGACGAAGGAGCGGACAGCGTGGGCGACCAGAAGGACGCGGCAGCCGGGCGGCGCGCGCCGGGCGAGCTGGAGAGCGAAGTCCTGGCTGCCCTGTGGGCGGTCGGGGAGCCGGTTGCCGCGGGAATCGTGCGCGAGCACGTGACCGGCGATCCCGCCTACACCACCGTGCTGACCATCCTGTCCCGGCTGCACGACAAGGGACTGGTCACCCGCGAGAAGGCAGGCCGCGGGTATCTGTACTCCCCCGTACGGGACGAGGCCGGACACGCCGCGGCGGGGATGCGCGACCTGCTGGAGCACGGCGGGGACCGGGCGGCGGTCCTGGCCCGGTTCGTCTCCGAACTACCTGCCGAGGACGAGAAGTTGCTGGAGCAACTCCTGCGCGGACACCCGGAGGCGTAGACAGTGTGGATCGGCCTGCCGCTGCTGTTCAGCGCGATCCTGGCGCTGGCCGCACCCTGGACCGGACGCCGGCTGCCTCCCCGAACCGCCGCGTGGTCGCTGACCTCAGCCGCGGTCGTCGCCGCGGGCGCCTGGTTGACGGCACTGGCCATGCTGGGCTTCACCCTGATCGGACAGGTCCCCCAAGTAGCCGCCGAAGGCCGGTGGTCGGCGCGAGTCCTGGCCACCGACGCCCCGGTTGACCGTCCGGTGGCCGCCGCCTGCGCCATCGGCGTCCTGTGCTGCGCGCTGGCGCTGACCGTGACCGCCTGGCGGCAGACACGCATGCTGGTCGACGCCCGCCGCGAATGCCGCGACCTGGTCGCAGCCGGAGACCTGGCCGTGGTCGACGACCCAGTGCCCACCGCTTTCGCCCTGCCCGGCACTCCCGGCAAGGTAGTGGTGTCCTCCGGCATGCTGCGCGCCCTCGGTATCGACGAGCGGCGCGCGCTACTGGCACACGAGCGCGCCCATCTGTCCCACCGTCACCATCTCTTCCTCCTCGTCCTCCACCTCGCCGCGGCGGCCAATCCGCTGCTGCGGCCCCTCACCCGCGCGGGCGCGTTCACCCTGGAACGCTGGGCCGACGAACAGGCCGGATCCGTCGTCGGAGACCGGCAACTGGTTGCCCGCGCGGTCGCCCGAGCGGCCCTCGCCGCGAAACGGGCGCCCAGGGCGGCCCTCGCCGCCACCGGAGGGCCCGTGCCCCAACGGGTTCGCGCCCTGCTGGCACCGCCAGTACCGGCACGCCGCAACCTGGTCGCAGCCATCACCACCCTGATGGTGCTCTGCTGCACCAGCCTGGCCGTGGCCGCCCAGGACATGGACGGCCTCTTCGACGCCGCCTCACCCCCGTGCACCACCTCGCACCCGCCCCTCCGCTGACGGCGGAGCCCCGCCGGACGCATCCGGCGGGGCCCTCACCTCTCACACGCGTCTCACCAACAACACCGACGCCCCCGGACCACAAGGACCCCACCTGGCACTACGCCACTCCCCCTGTACCCAGTGGACGCCCCTGGACGGTCTCTACGACCTGTGCCATGTGGTGCCGAGAGACAGTCGCAAGATCAGGGCTGGGGGAAGTTCTGGCTCATCAGGCGGCATGCAGCGTCTCAACAATCTTGTGATCGTTCGCTAGCCTCGGCTAACGTCAACAAGAGCCGACACCGCTTTCCTCGGAACGTCGCAGGGGCGAGGTTGTCAGAAGCCATCCGTCCTCACGGTGGCCGCGGTCGGGAACGGACGACAGAGGCGTGCACGGCCCGCATGGGGCGAGAAGCTATTCGGCCCGGTTGAGAGCGGATTCCCCCACCAAGGCAGCGATGCCTAGCACTCGGAGCGGAGCAAGTCTGCCGCGACCACGCGGCCTGGGTACCTTCCGAACGATCCCGGCAGCCCGCAGCAGCCCGTAACCCCCATTGCCCGAGTCAGGGTGCGCCAACCATCGCTGACCCGCAAAAGCAGGGCGAACAACAGCCCTCAGGGAACACCTCGAAAGCCAAAGGGAAGGGCTACCTCCGCACAGCGGAGATTGCCTCTGCTCCACGTAAAAACCGTCGGGACGACAGGATTTGAACCTGCGACCCCCAACCCCAGACGGCGAGTTTAGGGGTTTCCGCAGCTCAGGGCGGCTCTTTGTCACGATCACTTGTTCACCTGGACTGGCGTTGTTCGGCAGCGCGCATGGGTGGTCCCAAAGTGGCCCCAGAGCAATGGAATTCACTCAGTCGGCAAGGTTCTCCACGAGGAGTACGCACGCTCAATCTCGCCCGCGTCCTGCCCCAGATGGAAGCGCACTCCCACGATAGCCTCGCCTTCGCGGCCTGGGTACAACAAGTCGGCCCAAACAACCGTCTCGCCCCGTAGCTGCACTCGGATGTGAAGTGCGCCCAGGTCCGATTCGGACTGCCCATGACATGCCACGCTCACGCTTCGAGCAACGTCCATCGGGTAAAGGGGGCCGCCGGCCCGAAGAAGCTGCCTCGGGTGAAATCCGACCGCCTTGCTGTTTCTACGCGAGATCATGTCGAGGCCATCGACGAAAAGGTACGTGTGCACCGCTGTGCACGCTGGTGGCCCAGGACAGCTGCCAATGAGCAGCGTACTGATCGAAGGACGGTCGTAACGATCGGCATCAGTCGGCGCCGTCGGCGCTGCCCCAGTGCATGGCCGCGCGCCACAGCAGGCGGCCGAGGCCGAGACCCCGGTACTCGGGCAGTATGCCGAAGTGTTGCGGCATCCGGGCCTTGCTGATCGGGGCGGGCATGGTCTCCATGGGGCCGATGGCGCCCACCACGAGGCCGTCGCGGACGGCGGTCAGGACGGGGCCGACGCTGTGGATCCGGGAGTGCAGGAAGGCGAAGCCCTCGCCGGCCAGCTTCGCGGCGAAGGCGGTGAAGGTGGCGCGCACGGGCCTCGGGCAGGGCGTCCAGGTGCTGGATCCCGCTGACCGGTAGGGCCGGCTGGTCGAAGGTGCGGAGTTGGACGCGGGTGGAAGCGGCCGCCGGGTCGGAGTCGGCCGGGAATCAGACCACGCGGGTAGTGGCGGCGTCGTGGACGGCGGCGAGCTTGGCGGCCGTCTCCATCGCCTGTGGTGCTCGCCGGCGCCATAGAGGTGGACGCGCAGGACGCCGCGGTCGGTGAGGGTGGGCGTCAGGGTGCGGCGGGCGTCCTGCTGCGCGTCGCCGACGAGGAGGGGTTCGTCCTTGCGCTCCGACCAGCGGCGGGGATCAGTATGTCCACGAGCGGGTGGGTCCGGTCGATTGGACAAGGTGAACTTCGACCTCAGGACAGTTTCGCTTCGGGGGCGAAGGCGGGCAGCTTCTCGAGACTGCTGCGCACGGCCTCGGCGCCGTACTCGAACATCTGCCGCTCGTAGTCGTCGACCGCGCTGAGCAGATCCTGGCGGCCTTCGCCTGCCTCGGTCAGGCAGCGGCGCAGCAGGTCGGCGTCGCGCAGTGCGGTGTTCGCGCCGTTGCCGCCGGTCGGGGAGGTGGCGTGGATCGCGTCGCCGAGCAGCGTGACCGGGCCGGACGTCCAGCGCTCGCCGGGCTTGACCACCCGGATGGACAGCAGGGTGCTGTTGTCCGGGTCGGCCTGCTCGATCAGAGCGCGCAGCTCCGGATGCCACCCTTCCATCCTGGACAGCACGGCGTCCTGCGCGGTCAGGTTCTCCAGCGAGCCGTTCGGCGGCAGGATCATGGCCCAGCGCACGTAGTCGCCGATGTCGGGCAGTGTGACTTCGGGGGCCAGTTGCTCGGCGGCCTGCTTCGGTGGGGTACGGAAGCGCATCGCGCCGAGCAGCAGGCTGACGCCGTCACCCGCGATCTTCGAGCCGTATGCCTTGGACAGGTTGGCGAACTCATCGGTCAGCGGGGTGCGGCCGATGACGAACCGGACGCCGGTGTCGGTCGGGGTGGTCTGCGGCGAGAGCACCCCGCGGACCGCGGAGGTGACGCCGTCCGCGCCGACGAGCAGGTCGGCGATAGCCGGGTCGCGGCGGGCGAACCGGGCCTGGACGTTGCCGTCGGCCAGCACGTCGTAGCCGGTCAGCGCGGCATCGGTGTGCACGGTGAGGCCGGTCAGCAACAGGTGTCTCAGCACCTGCCGGTCGACCACGATGCCGGTGCGGCCCGCGCCGAGCTTGCCGATCGCGTTCAGCTGCGGGTCCAGGATCAGCTGCTCGGCGGAGGCGTCCATGACGATCTCGTCCAGCAGCGGGTGCCAGCGCGTCGGCAGGCAGTCGCGCACCGCCTGGAAACCGATCGGGTCCAGCACGAGCCGGTAGCCCTGGAACCGTGCGGCGATCCCCGGGTCGCGCTCGAACACGTCGGCCTCGATCCCGGCACCACGCAGACCCTGCGCGAGGGCCAGACCTCCCAGACCGGCTCCGACAACGGAAACGCGCATCACATACCTCCAAGACATCGATGCGAACTTAGTTCGTTCTGACGATCTAAGTTCTACTCAACGAACTTAGATCGTGTCAAGGTATAGTGGTCGGCATGTCCGCCGATCCCCGCCAACGCCGCGCAGCTCGCCACGTCCAACCTGCGGCGGAGGTCGCCGCGTCGGCGCCACGCAAGAAGCCGATCACCGTCGAACGGATCACCGACGCCGCCCTGGAAGTCGTCGCCACCGAGGGGTACGACGCGCTGACCATCCGCCGGGTCGCCGCCGTGCTCGGCACCGGTCCGTCGTCGCTGTACGCGCACATCGTCAACAAGGACGACATCGACGATCTGCTGATCGGCAGGCTCTTCGCCGAGGTCGTGCTCCCCGAACCGGACCCGGCCGCCTGGCGCGAGCAGCTGCTCGGGGTGTACACGCAGATCCGCGACCTGTACCTGAAATACCCCGGGGTCTCACGCGCCGCGCTGGCCATGGTGCCGACCAACCTGGAAACGCTGCGGGTCGGCGAAGGAATCCTGGCGATCCTGCTCGCGGGCGGCATCGAGCCGAGGACGGCCGGATGGGCCCGTGACGCGCTCTCCCTCTACGTCAGCGCCTATGCACTGGAGCAGTCACTGGTCCGGCAACGGCGCCGGCGCGAGGATCACGAATGGGTGCTCAGCCACAAGGAGTTGTTGGAGCGCTTCACCACACTGCCTGCCGAGAGATTTCCGCACACTCGACGCCATGCCGCCGAGCTGATCTCCGGCACCGGACACGACCGCTTCGAGTTCGCCCTCGGCCTGCTCATGAACAGTCTGGGGCCCGCATCCGGTTGACCTGCGGCGTGCGGTGGCCACCTGGTGCCGCGACGATGACACGTCGCATCTGGCACAGGGAAGTCCGTTCACCCTGAACGATCGGCGCACGGCCCTGGCCGCTGAGTGTTCGTTCACCCCCAGCGGCCATCGGTGCTGGTCAACACCACAGCTCCGCGTCGTCCGGGTCGGTCTTCGGTGCCTCGTGCTCCTGGTCGTCGTTGTCGGTCCAGGCACCTAACGGTCCGGACACGCCGGGCCCCTCGGGGCCGAGCTGGAGGCGAAGGCCGCGAGAGCCCGAAGTTCAACCACTGCTCCGGCCCGCCCGGTCGGTCCTGGGTGCCGAACAGTTGTCGCGGGCCGGCCGCCAACTCCCGGACCTCAGGCGGCTGCCCGCCTATTGACGCTGCATACCCACGGTGATTCACTTCCAGCCTGAGAGCGCTCTCCCGCGGCTGAGGGACCAGCCGCGGCCGCCCCATCCACCACGTCCAGGGAGAGCTGTGTCTGTCATTCCCACTCGCCGTACCGTGCTGCGCGGCGGTGCCGTCGCCGCTGCGGTGCCGCTGGCCGGCGGCATCTCCGCCGGATCGGCATTCGCGTCGTCGTCCGCGTCCGCCTCGCCGTCGCCGCACGAGTCCGGAAACGTTTACGGTCACACCGCCGCAGCACTCGGCCCGAACGTCCTGGTCTTCGACCCGTCCATGGGCGACGCCGCGATCCAGGCCAAGGTCGACGCCGTGTTCGCCCTCCAGGAGTCCAACCAGTTCGGCAACGAGCGCTTCGCCTTGGCCTTCCGGCCGGGCACGTACAACGTCGACATCAACGTCGGCTTCTACACCCATGTCCTCGGTCTCGGCGCCGCCCCCGGCGATGTGGTGATCAACGGTCATGTCACGGTCGACGCCCAGTGGTTCGAGGGCAACGGCACGCAGAACTTCTGGCGTGCCGCGGAGAACTTGACCATCGTGCCGCCGGACGGCCTCAATCGCTGGGCCGTCGCCCAGGCGTGCCCGCTGCGCCGGGTCCACATCAAGGGCAACGCCACCCTGTGGCCGAGCCCGCCCGGCAACCGGTGGTCCAGCGGCGGCTACCTGGCCGACAGCGTGGTGGACGGCTATGTCGAGTCCGGATCGCAGCAGCAGTGGCTGTCCCGCAACGACACCATCGGCAGCTGGACCGGCGCCAACTGGAACATGGTCTTCGTCGGCGTCCAGGGCGCACCCGCCCAGTCCTTCCCGACGCCGCCCCACACCACCATCGACCGCACCCCGGTCGTCCGCGAGAAGCCGTTCCTGACCGTGGACCGGCACGGGTCCTACCAGGTCTTCGTGCCCGCGCTGCGACGTAACTCCACCGGCACCACCTGGGCGAGCGGACCTGCAGCGGGCCGCACCATCGCGCTGTCCCGCTTCTTCGTGGCCAGGCCCGGCGACTCCGCCGCCGAGATCAACCGCGCGCTGGAACGCGGGCAGCACCTGCTGTTCACACCCGGCATCTACAACCTGTCCTCGACGATCCGCGTCACCCGCCCCGGCACGGTCGTGCTGGGCCTGGGCTACACGACCCTGCGCTCGACGCACGGCAACACGTTGATCGAGGTCGCCGACGTGAGCGGAGTGACCGTCGCCGGCGTGCTCGTCGAGGCGGCCTCGGCGCACACCCCGGTGCTGCTGCGGGTCGGCGAGGGGCGCAGCCGGCGCCGCCACGACGCGGACCCCACCGCGCTCTTCGACGTCTTCGCCCGGATCGGCGGCGCCATCGCCGGCGGCGCCGGCGTCAGCGTGCAGATCGACAGCAACGACGTCTTCTGCGACCACCTGTGGCTGTGGCGCGCCGACCACGGCCTGGACGACACGGTCGGCTGGGCGGTCAACCCCGCCGACACCGGCATCCTGGTCAACGGCGACCACGTCACCACGTACGGGCTGTTCGTGGAGCACTACCAGAAGTACGAAGTGCTGTGGAACGGCGACCACGGCCGCACGTACTTCTACCAGAACGAGCACCCGTACGACGTGCCCACGCAGAGCGCCTGGGTGCACGGCTCCACCAAGGGCTACGCCGCCTACAAGGTCGCCGACCGGGTCAGGGAGCACCACGCCTGGGGTCTGGGCAGCTACTGCTTCTTCAACCTCAACGCGGACATCTACACCGACCGCGCCTATGAGGTCCCCGACACGCCCGGCGTCGTCTTCACCGACCTGATGACCGTCTGCCTCAACGGCGCGGGCGGCGGCGGCATCGTGCACTGCATCAACGATGCCGGCGACCCCGTCCAGAACGGCTTCGGGACATACAACATGAAGGCGTACAGCAACGGCGAGAGCGTCGTCTGACGCCCTGCATCGCGCCAACGCACGCCGCGGGTGGGCCCCTCGAACGGGCCCGCCCGCGCCGGCGGCCGTAGGGCAGTTCGGGGCCGACGTAGGTCAATTGCTCGCCCATGCGGATCGCGTCGCAGGGCACTGGTCCGGCCGATCGCCAACGGCGGCCACCACCGCACCATCAGCCACAGCCACTCCGTCTGCCGGCCTCAACGGCCACGACGATTTCGTCGGGCTGCACGCACAGCCAGCGTGAACAGTCCGCTCGCGCTGAGGCTCGGCCCACTCCGGTACCGGTACGGCCCCGTCGCGTGCCCGCCGACACTTCGCCCTCGGACAGATATACCCCGCCAGGGCAAGACCCGCCTGAACCACGATCAGAACTGGCTGCGTGGGTGAGGGCTCAACGGGCTGCGGCTGCTGCGCGACGCCTCCTGGAACCGCGGCGCACAGGACCTGCGGTGAGCCGCCGCACCAAGAAGGCCGCCCCCACGCCGTTGGGCTTCGAGGTCAGCAATTCGTTTCCTGGCAAAGCGAGGTTGGAACCCGGCTCCTTCGAGTCGCTCCTGCAGGGTGCGGTGCGATGGGTGCCGGACCGCCAGGGGCGTCGCGCGCGGTGGGTACACTCGGCCCGGCGCGTCAGCAAGGTGATCGGCGTGTGGACACATGGTGCGTCGGGCAGGTCGCCGGGTACACAGGTGAGGGAGTCTTCGCCCTCACCGGGCCCAGCCCCTATCTGCGGATCTGCCTGCTCCTTACGGTCTGGACGGTACTGCCGGCCCTGGTCCTGCACCGGTGGAAGTTTCACTTCCTGGCTGTGAGCCGCGACGCTGTGATCGTGGTCGCCATCTCGAAGGTCACCCTCGCGCCCAAGAAGATCGTCTCGATCACTCCCCTGGAGCAGATGCGCATCGACGACGTCCGCGGCGGCTGGATGTGGACCCGGCTGCGGTTCACCGATGCCACAGGCGCCACCCACCGGTACAACGTCAGCCGGCACTTCCACACGGACTTGGATGATCTCCTCGCCGCCCTGGGCGCCCCGCCCAGACCACACGCGTTGGAACCCACCCAATCCCGGAGCCACCACGGCAGGCATGGGAGATAGGGCCGACCCGCAACCCCGGTACTCGGCGATCCATCCCACCGAGAAGCAGACGATCGATCATCACGTGGCCGACCGTCGAGCGGCCCGTACGCGGCTGAGCACAGGGGAGCACGACGAGGGCTCCCGGCGAGCACCGGGCGCCCACGCGGACGGGATGGCAATCCCTGCCGATCACTACGTTCCGGGTCGTCACCCCCACGGCGGGCGCTGTCAACTATCTCTGGTTCATGGTGCCCGGTTCACGCCATCGGTCTCCGTTCGGGCGAGTGCCGCAGGTCAGCCGACTGGATGGGAGGACAGCAGTCCATCGAGCGAGTTGCGGGATCGGTAGCCGGGGACGGCCGGGCCCCGGGGATCGTCGTCGCGCCGGACCGCCACCGTCTGCCAGCCGGCCGTCGCGGCGGCGTCGAGTTCCTCACCGATGTCGCTGGCGAAGATGATGCGGTCGGCCGACATCCCGAGGGCGTTCTCAATGGCTCGGTAGGAGGCGGGGTCACGCTTTCCGCCCGCTGTGGTGAGGTCGAAGTAGCCGTCCAGGAGCGGCGTCAGATCGCCGAAGGCGGTGTGGGCGAACCAGTCGCGCTGCGCGGCTACGGCGCCGGATGAGTAGATGTAGCGTGCGATGCCGGACGTCTTCCAGCGCGCGAGCGCGACTGGTACATCGGGGTAGACATGGCCTGTCAGTTCGCCCGTGCGGTATCCGTCAGCCCAGATCAGAGCCTGGATCGTCTTGAGCGGAGCGGCCTTCACATCGTGGTCCGACCACTCCTGGAGAACCGCAACGACCTGGTCGGTCGCCAGTTGGGGTGTCCCCGTCGCCTCGCGTACGGAGGCCAGTACCGCATGGCCCGCATCACTCTCCTCGTGGTCCCGCATCCAGTTGGCCAGGCGGCTGCGGGCGTAGGGGAACAGCACGCGATGCACATGGGAGAGCGAGCCGGTGGTGCCTTCGATGTCGAGGACGACTGCTCGCGCCGCGTGTGCGGCCCCGCTCACCGGTTGTCCGCGAGCAGGGCGTCCAGGCGGGGGAAGTGCTGGGCGATCGGCTCGCCGGTGAAGTCTCCGACCCAGCCGTCCTCCTTCTCGAAAAAGCGGATGGCGGCGAACTCCGGGCGCGGTCCCATGTCGAACCAGTGCGGGGTGCCGGCGGGCACCGACAGCAGATCGCCCGCCTCGCAGACCACGGCGAAGACCTGTCCGTCCAGGTGCAGGTAGAAGCAGCCTGTGCCGTGTGCGAAGAACCGCACCTCGTCCTCCGCGTGCCGGTGCTCCTCCAGGAAGGTGGAGCGGGCCTTGTCTGCCTTCTCCTGCCACTGCGGGGTGTCCTCGACATGGATGCGCGCGACGTCGACCAGCCGGAGCCCCTGCTGTGCGCACAGTTCGTCGACCTCCGCCTCATAGGCGCCCAGGAGCGCGTCGGAGTCGACATCCGAGGTGACCTGGATACGCAACGGCCAGCGCTGGAAGGCGACGCCTTGGGGCTCCAGGGCGCGGGTGATCTCGGCTTCGTCCCGGGTCCGCAGCACGACGGTTTCGGCGTCTTCTGCGGACATGACCTGAAGCAGTGTCATGGTGTGGGTCCTTTCACAGAGCGGGGATCGGGTGGGCTCCGGCCAGCAGGCGCAGTTGGAACATCGCTTCGAAGCACTCCAGCCGGTTCTTGGCCTGGGCGAGGTCCTCACCCCAGACCGTGATGCCGTGGTCCACGATCAACAGACCACAGACAGCGCTGGTCTCTCGTCGCAGATGTGCCGCCACTTCGTCCGCGATGCGTGGCACCTCGGGCCAGTTGGCGAAGACGGGAACCAGGACGCCGTCCGGTTCCGTGCGGCCCAGCCCTTTGATCAGTTCGTACCGTTCCAGGAGTACCGGGAGGATGCCGGCGCCGTGCCCCTGGAGCGAAGCGACGGTGGTGGCGTACGGGGAATGAACGTGAATCACCGCTCGGGCCGACGTGTGCCGGTAGACGGCGGCGTGGATAACGGTCTCGGCGGAGGGTCGCGGTGAGCCGGGCCGCGCCGCGGCCCCCGTTGTCGCCGTCACCTCGACCATGTCCGTGAACGACAGGTCACCCTTGTCGCGCCCGCTGGGCGTGATCAGTGCGAGGTCATCCGGTCCGGGGATCCGGACGGAGAGGTTGCCGGCCGTTCCGGGCATCCAGCCGCGTTCGTACAACGCTGCTGACATGACCGCCAGTTGGTCACCGAGGTGATCACGTTCACGTCCGCCGGAGGTGGTCCGGCAGGGCCGCACGGTCCCTCGCTCCGAGACGATCGCGGTGATCAGTTCCGCCGGCGTCACGTCGAAGGCGGGGTTGTAGGCGGCGGATCCGGCTGGTGCGATGTCCACGCCGCCGAATCCGGTGACCTCGGCCGGGTCACGCTCCTCGACGACGATGCCGGAGCCGTCCGGCAGTGTGCGATCCCAGGAGGATTCGGGGGCCACGACGAGGAAGGGGACCCCGTGCCGGGCGGCGGCGACCGCCAGCGCGTACGTACCGATCTTGTTGGCGACGTCCCCGTTGGCGGCGATGCGGTCGGCTCCGACGAGCACGCAGTCCACCATTCCGCGGGCCATCGCGGCGGGGCCGGCGGAGTCGGTGCACAGCCGGTAGGGCACGGACGCCTCGCCGAGTTCCCACGCGGTCAGCCGGGCGCCCTGCAGCAGCGGCCGGGTCTCGCCCACCAGGACCTCCCGTACTTCTCCCCAGGCGGCGAGGTGGAGTATCGCGCCCAGTGCGGTGCCCACAGCCGACGTGGCCAGCCGGCCCGTGTTGCAGTGGGTGAGGATGCGGAGTTGGCCCTGTGGGAGGAGTTCGGTGACCAGGTGCGCGGCACGCTCGGCTGCGGCCTGGTTGGTGGCGGCGTCTTCGGCGAGCAGCTCGAGGGCACAGGCCAGCACGGCTCCCGGGCCGTTCGGCAGCTGTTCCAGTGTGCGGTCCACGGCCCACGACAGGTTCACGGCGGTGGGCCTGGCCCGGACGATCCGCCGGGCGTCGGTGCGCACCGCGTCCTCGTCCAGGAAGCCGGCGTTGCTGTGCAGCCGGGCGGACAGGGCCACACCGAGTGCGCCGATGAGGCCGATCGTGGGAGCGCCGCGCACCGCGAGTGAGGTGATCGCCTCGATGACCTCGTCGACCGAGCGGAGTGTCAGCTCACGGCGATGATGGGGCAGCGCGCGCTGGTCGAGGGTGACGACGGCACCGTCGTTCCAGGTGATCGACGAACGCGTGTCGGGGACGGTCGGGGCGCCCATGAGGTTGCCGCTCGTGTGCTGGGCGGGAGGCGCAGGATCTGCTGGCATGGGGTTTCCTCGCAGTCAGATGTGGTGCGGGGCCACTAGAGCGGCAACTCCCTTCGCCACGAAGGGTGTTACCGGCCCTGCGAGCAGAAAGGGACTCAGCGTCCTACCGCTGAGGCGGCCGAGGTCGGGGCCGGCGGTCCCGGCGATCACTCCGGTGGAGACGTGGGCGGTGGACATGGGCCGACCGTAACCCGCCCCCCTGCCGACCAGGGTCGCGGCGGTGAGATTGGCCAGGAATCCTTCCTTGTGATGCGTCTTCACCACGCCCTCGCCGAGGCGCTGGGCACGCGCATGCCGCCGATTGACGGTTCCGAGGACCCTGGCGGCGGCGACCAGGATCATGATCTGCCAGGTCTTCCTGTCCGCCGGGACAAGGGCGACCCGGCGCGCGGCGCCGGCGAGCACGGCGACGCCATGACGATTCCCGCCACCCGCCCGTTCGGCGGAGCCATTGGTCGATCATGGCCAGAAAGCACTGAGCGGATATCCATACGTATGAGATATTTCCGGTATAACACCCATTCCTGCGCGTCGATTTCAGGTATTTAGCGAACGATCGCGTCAGTCCACCTCAAACTTTTGGCTTCAGTGACAGAACGGTGTAGATTCGATAACAGATTCAAGCGAAGCATGCGCACCACCGGTCCACCTAGCGGTCACCAACCAATTACGCACCACCGGTCCAGCTCGAGGCCACAGCGCACCAGGGTCACAAACCAATGGCAAAATTTCCGGTTGAGTACCCGCGTACGGGCAAAGATAGGCAGTGGACAGCCCGGACGTGATTCCCTCGTCCGGGGCGTGGACACGGCATTAGTGGAGCAGAATGGAACCCTTCTGTAAGGCTGAAAAAATCTTTGCGCACAAGTTACAGGAAGCCGCTGATGACGGCATCTGTGCAAGCGCCGCCCGAATCCATATCTCCCGCCACGAACATGTGTACAACTGCGGCCAATCGGACGGCAACGTCTATCTCATCGAGAGCGGTCAGGTGAAAACCCTGACATACACCCGCAACGGGAAACAGTGCATTCTCTCCATCCACGGCCCCGACAACGTCTTCGGCGAGTCGAGCGTCCTCCTTTCGGCCCGTACCGAAACAGCGCAGACCATGCAGGCCACGACGCTGATTCGCATACCGGTCGCACGGATCATGAACGCTCCCGACCCGTCGCTCCGTAACGCTCTGGTCAATCACATGGCGGCCCGGCTGCTGCAGCAGCAGGAGGCGATCGCCAACCTGGTGACCATGGACAGCGAACATCGGCTCGCCGCCCTGCTCGTCACGCTGGGCAACAAATTCGGAAAACAACGGGACACCACGATACTGGTCCGGGAACGTTTCACCCAGGAGGAGCTGGCCGAGATGGTCGGCACCACCCGCTCACGTATCGGCTACTTCTTGAAGAGATTCACCCTCGCAGGCGCATTGCACCGCACCGAGGAGTCATACCTCTGCATTCACGTGCCAGAACTAACCGATTATCTGGACAGTGCCAAACTCGTGGAGAGATAGACGGAGAACAGGGCGGCCACCGTCACCAGGCAATTGCGGACAGTGGCCGTTCTGCATTTCACAGGCATACGCGCGCTGTTGGCGGATCCTCCAGCCAATGATCGACCTCACGGTCGTCAAGTCCTGTCAATCTGCCGTGCGCAAGTGGGGACTGCATGAACTCGACGGGCTCGAGCAACTCCTCACCACGGATGCGTCAACCCCATACGCCATCATTTCCAGTCACCGGCGGCAGCCTGAAAACCCGTCACCTCAGCTGAGCCGCTGCCAGGTGAGAACACGCCACTTCCACCCCAGGGGCCGATCTGCGGGACAGCGGAGCGGCGCCCTCCGGAGAGCCGGGCTCCCCCGCTGCCGGTTCCGGCCTCCCGCACCGCCTTCTCCATCCGCCTGACCATCTCCTCCAGCAACTGGCGCGACGTGCCGAAGTTGAGCCGGACGAATCCCTCCCGCCCGTACTCCCGGCCGTCACTCACCGCCACCTTCGCCCGGGTCAGGAAGAACTTGGCCAGGTCGTCGCAGCCGAGCCGGTCGCCAAGACCGCGGCAGTCGAGCCAGGCCAGATAGCTGGCCTCCGGAGGGACGTGCCCGATGTCGCCGCCGAAACACTCCAGCAGCTCGCTGAGCATCCGCTGGTTCCCGTCCAGGTAGTGCACGGCAGTCTCCAGCCACGGCCCGCCGTGGGTGAAGGCCGCGATGCTCGCCGCCACGCCGAGGATCCCCACCCCGTCCCGGTCCCTCGGCCGCATCCCCATGAACCGCTCGAAGTCGGCAGCCGAACCGGGCACTGCCATGGCGCACTTCAGCCCGGACACGTTCCAGCCCTTGCTTGCCGACGCGGCGGTCACCAGCGGTATCCGGAGCGACTCGGGAAGCGAACCGATCGGCACATGACGACGCCCTGGGTGGACCAGGGGCCCGTGCACCTCGTCCGCGATCACCGCGACGCCGTGGTCGGCGGCGAGCCGTACCACTTCCCGCAGTTCCACCACGGTGAAGACCCGGCCGGTGGGGTTGTGCGGATTGCACAGGAAGTAGGCGGACGCCCCCTCGCGGAACGCCCTCGCCAGGCCCTCCAGGTCCAGCCGCCACACGCCCCCCGCAGCCGCATGGGGTTGAGCACCAGCTCGCGGCCGGCCGCCGGGATCGCGTCGAAGTACGGAGGGTATGCCGGGACGTCCACCACGACCGCGTCACCGCGCTCGGTGAACCGCTCCAGCGCCACCTCCATCACCCGCATCGTGTCCGGGAAGACCACGACCCGCTCCGGCACGATCCGCCACCCGAACCTCGCCCGCGCCCACCGCGCGAACGCGCGCTGCACCGGCGCATCGGTCGTGTAGGTGTAGGCGTAGCCGAGGTCCCCGCCACGTTCCAGCATGGCGCGGACGGCGTCGAGAACGGGCTCGGCCACCGGCAGGTCCATCTCCGCGATGTACGCGGGCAGTACGTCGAAGGGGTAGCGATTCCACTTCTCGCTCTGCCTCTCCGACAGCGCGGGCACCTCCAGCGCGTCGAACTGATTCAGCAGCACACTCTGGACCTGCGACAACGAAACCCCCTGCGGCCGATGCGACGGAATGGACGGGCCGGCGGCGGCTGCCCTGCGCTACCAGGCTACGGGCAGCCGCTGGACGCCGTTGATGCCGAACAGGTGGTGCCAGAAGGGCACTTCCTCCAACGGCACAGCGAGCCGCAGTCCCGGGCAGCGCTCGAAGAGCTTCGACAGGGTGATCTGAAGCTCCACCCGGGCCAGGGTCTGTCCCAGGCACTGGTGCGGCCCGTGGCCGAAGGCGACATGACCGCGGGTAGCGCGGGAGACGTCGAGCCGGTCGGGATCACTGAAGACTTCCGGGTCGCGGTTGGCGGCCGCCAGCTGGCAGACCACGCCCTCCCCCGCCAGGATCTCGCGGCCGCCGACCACCGTGTTCTCGACGGCGACGCGGTTCATACCGATCTGCATGGCCGTCTGGTGCCGCAGCAGCTCCTCCACCGCGTCCGGATAGCCGGCGGGGTCGGCCCGCAGCGCGGCGAGCTGGTCGGGGTGCTGGAGCAGGGCGAGAGTTCCGGTACCGATCATCGTCGCGGTGGTGTGATGTCCGGCGGCGAGCAACAACCAGGCCAGGACGGCCACTTCCTCGCGGTCGAGACGGCCCGGGGCGACCTGTTCGGAGAGCAGGCGGCTGATCAGGTCGTCGCCCGGCTGTTTCTCCTTGGCCGTGACCACCGCTTCGAGGTGGCCGAGGATGTCGGCCTTCGCCTGCCCCATCTCCTCCGGTGTGCTCCGGCCGCTGATCAGCACCCTGGTCCCGGACTCCAGGAATCCGCTGATCTCCTCCGGTACGCCCAGCAGTTCGCACACCACGGTCGACGGCACCGGGTAGGCCAGTGCCTCCATGAGGTCGGCGGTGTCGCCCGCAGCCGTCATCCGGTCGAGACGGTCCTCGACCACCGCCTCGATCCGGGGGCGCATCTCCGCGGCGCGGCGGCCGGTGAAGTCCCTGGCCAGCATCCGCCGATAGCGCACGTGCTCGGCGCCGTCCATACGCAGGAAGGTGCCCTTGAGAACCTGCGGCACGGCCTGCCGGTACATCCGGGGAAAGCCTGGGTGGGCGCTGTCCGCGCTGAAGCGCGGATCCTCCAGCACGGCGCGCACGTCCTCGTACGCGGTCAGGATCCACGCCTGCTGGCCGCTGGGCAGGGTGGCCCGGGCCACCGGCTCCTCCGCGCGCATCCGGCGGTAGTCGGGCGGCGGGTCGAAGGGGCAGCCCGGTGCCTTCTCCTGCGGGAAGGCTGGTCCGTCGGGGCCCTCGCTCAGCCCGCCGCGCCCCGCCCCCGTCGTCTCCGTCATGGTGCCCTCCGCTTCGGCCGGGCGCGGCGCCCGGCACCGCACCGGACGCTAACGGGCGCCGGAGCGGACGTCTGTTCACTACTGAGCATTGCCCCGGAAGTCGCGGTCATGTATCCGGATGTGCCAGCGCCACCGACGTGTTGATGCCGCCGAAGCCAAATCCGTTGGACAGCGCGAACGCGATGTCGGTCCGTGCCGCCACCGGCCCCGAGAACCGGCACCCCGGATCAGCCGGCTTGTCGAGGCCGGGGCTGGGGTGCACGAAACCCTCGCGGATCTGGAGCATGACCGCGACCGCCTCGACGACGCCGGCGGCGGCCAGGCAGTGACCCGTCAGGCCCTTGGTCGCGTTGACCCACGGCCCGTCCGCCGCTTCGCCGAAGAGGTCGCGCAGCGCGGTCGTCTCCGTGGCGTCACCGAGTGGCGATCCGGTGCCGTGGGCGCTGACGTAGGCGATATCCCGGGGCGCCAGACCGGCTGCCGCGAGGGCCGCCCGCATCGCCCGGGCCTCGCCGTCGGCCGAGGGGTCGGCCAGGTGGTTGCCGTCCAGCGCGATGGCGTGACCGGCCAACCGGCCCAGGACCGCCGCGCCACGGCGCCGCGCCGACTCCTCCGTCTCGAGTACGAGACAGGCCGCGCCCTGGCCGGGGTGGAAGCCCCGATGGCGGGTATCGAACGGGGCGGCGGGGTGTTCACCTGGGCCTCCGTTCCCGGCATCGGCCACCGCCATCGCGCCGAGGGTGAGGAAGCCGCGGATCTGCAGTTCCGAGAGGTCGCTGAGCGCGCCGACCACGAGACAGACGTCGGCCACGCCCACAGCAAGCATTCGCGCGCCGCTGACCAGCCCCACGTTGCCGCTGGCCGAGGCGCCGCCGACGGTGAAGCCCTCGCCGGTGATCCCCAGGACGCGGCTCAGTGTCGCCACGTGGTCGGTGTCCTGGTGGTGCAGTGCGTAACGGGCTGGAAGGTAGGCGGGGTTGGGGGTGGCGCGAGCACGGCTGTCCTCCGTGTAGCGCTCGGTGAGGTTGCTGCCCGCCACGACGACGCCGGTCCGGTCGCCGGGCGGTGCGACCTCGTGCAGCCCCGCCTGCTGCCACGCCTGCAGGGCCACGGTGACGGCCGCCTGTACCGGGAGCGGCGAGCGGCGCGCGGTGCGCAGTGCGAGGTCGCGCAGCGGGGCGGGGAGCTGTCGCAGGGCGTCCAGGGACCGGTCGAGAGCGAAGTCACGCAGCGGCGCGGTGAACGCCGGGCCGGGCGCCGGCCCCGGGCCCGGTGCGGACAGCCCGCTGCGGCCGGTGCGCAGGGACTCGGTGAACTCCGTGACGCCGTCGCCGACGGAGCACAGCACACCGAGCCCGGTGACCGCGATCCGTGCGGCCGGGCTCACAGCTGCTTCCGCATGATCTCCACCAGGGTGCCGATGTCCAGGCCCTGGTGGAACTCGTGGACGGGAACGACGATGCCGAGCGTCTCCATGGTCATCGTCACGATGTCGGCGCGGTCGATGCTGTTGCAGCCCAGTTCCGCGAGGGTGCGCTCCGGGGTGAACAGGGAAAGGTCGAGCTCGGGGACGACTTCGGCGGTGTTCTGCCGCAGGGTGGTCAGGACGCGCTCACCGGTGTCTTCGATGCTGGGGGTGCTGTGGGTGTCGTCGATGCTCTCGGGGCCGATGGCCGGTCGGGTCACGGTGAACTCCTTCGGAGGGTGGGGTGTGCTGGATCCGGGCCGATGGTTCCGGACCGCCTGGTCAGATCCACTCGTAGCGACGGTGATAGCCCTCGACGCCGGTCAGCGCGAGCATCTTGGGCCGGTCCACGACCCGGTCGAGATACGCGCTGTATCCGGCGGGGTCCACCATCCGGTCACTGACCGGGCGCAGGCAGCCGAGGGTCTCCGGCAGAAGCTCGGTGTACTCGGCGAAGGTCAGCTCGGCACGGTTGGCGAGCCGCTCCCGGATCCTGGCCCGCCCGACCTCGGCCGCCGAATCCGGGCCCAGGACGCCGCTGAAGAACTCCGAGGAGCAGCCCGATCCGTAGGAGAACAGACCCACCCGCGTCTGCCCCGGCAGCGGAACGTGGTCGATGAGGCTGGCCAGTGCGAGGTAGAGGGAGCCGGAGAAGAGGTTGCCGACCTCGCCCGGATAGTTGAGCGACGGCTCGACGCGCCGTTCGTAGTCGTTCTGGATGTCCTTGGGCGAGGTTCCGTACAGCTCGCGCATCAGCCGTCGGTGGCCCGCCCTGACCATGCCGGAGAACGGTGTGTGCAGCGCCAGATGGTCGAAGGTGGTGGCGAAGTCGGCGCCCTCGACGCGGGTCCGGTAGTCGGCGAAGCTGTGGCTGAGGCACTCCAGGTAGGCGAGCAGCGAGCGGTCGGCGTCCGCGATGTCGAGGTCGGGCAGCGGCCGGGCCGAGTCGAGAGTCTCGAAGCTGTAGAGCCCGAAGGCGCCGAGATCGACCGCGAGGACCCGGGGACGGTCGCCGACGAGCAGGGCCACTGCCCCGGTGCCGGTGGCCGGTTCGGCGTACTGGGCGCGCTCGTCGGCCAGCGAGATGTCGGTGGAGATGATCAGGGCCTTGGCCCCCGGGGAGATCCCGGCGGCGAGCTGGCCGACGGCCAGCTGCAACGCGCCGGTGGCGGAGTAGCAGGCTTGTTTCATCTCCAGCAGGCGGCAGTTGCGGCCGAGTCCCAGGTGCTCGTGCACGTACGTGGCGACCGACTTGCTGTAGTCGATGCCCGACTCGGTTGTGGTGACCAGGAGTTCGATGCGGTCCAGGTCACGGCGCGGGATGCGGTCGAGCAGCGGGCGGGCCGCGTTGACCGCGTGCGTGACCGGGTCCTCGAAGGGCAGGGCCACCGCACGGCGGTTGAGGACGACGTTGTCGAACCGCTGCGGGTCCAGGCCCCGGCCCGCGAACAGCGCCTGCGCGCTGATCGACGCGGAGCCGCCGTAGACGTCCATCGCCTCGATGCCGAAGGTCCCGCGGCTTTCCTGGGCGGTGTCGTTCATCGCTGTGCCCTCCGTGTCTCGCACGCGCCGAGGAACTCGGCCAGCACGGCGTTCACCCCGTCGGAATCGGTCACGGTGGGGAAGTGGCCGGCGTGGGGCAGTTCCCGGTAGCGGGCGTCCGGGATGGCGCCGTGCATCAGGTGCGAGGTCTTCAGCGGCACGACGGCGTCCAGGCCCCCGGCGACGATCAGGGCCGGGACCGCGATGTCCCCGAGCCTGCCGAGCAGGTCGGGCTGCTCGGCGAAGACGTCGAGGTAGCGCAGCCCGATGTGCGGGGCCATGCTTTCGCATCGGCTCAGCACGT
Source organism: Streptomyces sp. RKAG293 (assembly GCF_023701745.1). NCBI lineage: Bacteria > Bacillati > Actinomycetota > Actinomycetes > Kitasatosporales > Streptomycetaceae > Streptomyces > Streptomyces sp. RKAG293. Next base: position 323,017 of record NZ_JAJOZB010000001.1, read on the forward strand.
CCGCGTACTCCGCGCGGCGCTGCCCAAAGCCGGGAACGTCCGCCGCGGCGTGCCGGTCGAGGTCCTCCTCGATGATGGTCTCCAGCCGGTTCACCTCGCCCGCCCGGTTGGCGTACTTGTACGAGCTGCACAGCAGCGTCAGGGAGGCGGCGCGCCCGGGATGGGCGAGCACGAAACTCTGGGCCAGCAACCCGCCGAACGACGTGCCCACCACGTGCACCGGACCGGCCGGCCCCAGCTGGTCCAGGACCCTCCGGTACAACCCCGCGATGCCTTCCAGCGAGATGTCGCTCGCACTGGTCGTGGCGCCGACCCCCGGGTGGTGCACCACGAGCATCCGGTACCGGTCGGCCAGGCCGGCGAACTGGCCCGCGAAGACTCCGCCGCCCATGTTGAAGGGCGGCATCATCAGGACGGTCGGGCCGCTGCCGCAGTCGAAGACCTCCACCTCGCCGTCGGGCAGGCGCAGCAGATGGCGGACGGCGGACGGGGCGCGCTCGCGCAGCACGTCGAAGTTGCCGGTCCCCGAACCGCTCGGGCGCCCTTCCGCCAGCGCCTCACGGACGTCCGGCGGCAGCGCCTCGGCCGGGTGGTAGTGGGCGCGGGCCGCTCCCAGCGCGTCGGACGGGCCGCCGATCTCGAGGAGATCGGTGCCGGGGACCGGTCCCGCGACCAGGTCCACGAGCCGGTCGGCGGCCAGGAGGACCGTCTCACGGTCCATGCCGACCGGCACGGCGAGCCGGACGAGCTGCCGCGTCGGACGGTCGGCCCCGGCGGCGGTGCCGGGCGTGTCAGGACCGTACGGCGACAGGTGCGGGCCGCCACGGATGCCGGTGTGCTGGTACAGCCAGGCCAGACACGCCTGCATCGGATGCTGGAACCCGTCGAAGCGGGTCAGCCGGTCCAGGTCGAGCAGCACGCAGTGCGCCGAGGTGCCAGGGACCAGCGGGACGCCCCCCGCCTCCAGCCGGGCTTGCAGCTCGGCCACCTGGTCCACCCGGGTGCGGACGAGGTCCATGACGGCCCTCTGGTCGCCGAGGGCGACGGCGAGGGACCGGCGGGCGGACAGTCCCGGTTCGCGCCCCCGCCGCAGCAGCTGCTCGTCCAGGCTCACCGCCAGCTCCCGGTCGCGGACGGCGACCAGACCGCCGGCGTCGACGCCGAAGTCCTTCGAGAGGCTGAAGGTCACGGCACCGGCCAGCGCGAGGATCTCCTCGGCGACGTCCCACGGGCTCCGCCCGCTCTGGCCCGGCTCGTGGGCGGTGATGAGCACCGCGTTGTCCAGCAGCCGGGTGGCGTCGAGGACCAGGGGTACCTGGTGGACGGCGGCACGCGCGGCCACCGCCCTGAGGTTGCCGAGGGAGAGCGGGGCGCCGCCGCGGGCGTTGCCCGCGGTCTCCACGGCGACGAACGAGACCTTGCCCCCGAGCCGTTCCAGGGTCTCCTCCAGGGCCACCGTGTCCAGGTCCGCGGTGAAGGGCCCCGTTCCGCCTCCCGCGCGCAGCACGGTGGACGGGTCGAAGCCCTCGTCCGCGAGGTTGTACAGCCAGGTGGGGAACAGTTCGTTGTGCAGTACCAGACCGCGCCGACCCGGCCAGGCCCGGCACAGCAGCGCTTCCGCGGAACGGCCCGACGCGGTGAGGAAGGCGTGGGCGAACGGCAGCCAGGGCGCGGTGGCGCCGTCACCACCGACGGCCTCCGCGCCCACGGTGTCCGCCGCGCCGGACGACGCGCTGTCGGCCAGCGCGCGCAGCCGGTCCCGCTGCCACGGATCGGTCCGTTCCGCCCAGGAGTCGGTGAGCAGGTCCACGTCGACGCGGGGGTGCGCGATCCGGATCGGATTGTGCCCGTGGGCGGCGAGCTCGGCGGTCCGGCGGGCGACCGCGGGGCTGTCGGCCTCGGGACGGTGACCGGTGACGGCAGTGGGGGCGGGCAGGGCGGCGGGCATGGGCGCCGGGGTGGGCGCGGTGGCGGCGGTGGGGTGGGGGTCGGCGATCATCAGGATGACGTCTCCCACCTCGGTGGCGTCGTTGCCTGTCGGCTGGCAGAGGTACAGCGGCTGCGCGACCGGCCGGAACTTGCTCTTGAACTGGTAGTTCCCGCCTCCGAAGACACCCGCCGACCGCAGTTCGGCCAGCCCGCGCTCTGCCTGCTCCGAGGCGTTGGGCGAGTTCCCCGGCTCCCCGCCGAAGCTGGCGCCGAAGCTGAAGATCTCGCAGCCCTCCGCGCCGAGCCGCTCCAGGATCGCCACGATCGCGTACTCCAGGCCGCCGAGCGGCATATCGTCGGCGTAGAACTCCACGTCCAGCAGATAGCCGTTCTCCGACGGGATCTTCGTGACGACGACGGCGTTCACGACCGTGTCGTCCACGTACGTCAGGAAGATCCGGTGGCGCGCGTCCAGCACACCGCCGGCCAGCTCCGCGCGAACCCTGCCGACGTACGGGTTGACCATCTGCTTCGTGGCAGCCCAGCGGTCGACAAGAAGGGCCAGCCGCGCGTCCACGGCCGGATCGGTTCCGCTGCGGTATTCGTCGGTGCGGCAGGTACCGGCCCGCTCGAACCGCTTGACCATGTACCTCAACCGGCTCATCCGCCCGCCCTTGAGGGAGAAGGAGCCGACGTCCTCGATGCGCTGGAGCGCGCCGAACGGTGTCGAGGTGACCGGCGCCCCGCCGATCTCGTCCAGCCGGACCAGGGACAGCAGGTTGGGCCGCAGGCCGTGACGCCGCGCGTAAGCGAAGTATTCGGCGGCCAGCTCCGTGAAGTGCTCCCCGGGACCGGTGTAGACCCACACGAGCATGGCCGGGCCCTTGCGGGAGCAGGCGTAGAAGCCGCGCCGCTCCGCCCCCACGAAGACGAGGGGTGCAATGTCGCGGCCGGCGAGGCCGCTCTCCTTGCCGTGCTCGGCTTCGAGGCGGGCCATGACCGGACCGAGTTCCGGGTCGAGCAGCGCCTCGTCGCGCGGCAGCAGCAGCGCGGTGGCTGCGAGTCCGCCGTCGTCGGGAGCGGAAGCGGGGCCGGGAGGTGCTTCTTCCGCGGCGTGCGGTTGCGGATCGTCGACGCGGATCCGGGCCAGCGCCTCCGCGCCGTACACGTCGCTCAAGTGCTCGGTGAGGTCCGCGACGGTGGGCCGGTCGTACAGCAGCGTCTTGCGCAGGGTCCCGAGATTCTTCTCCAGCGCGCTCACCACCCGGAGCATGTCGAAGGAGGAGAGGCCGTTCGCCTCGAAGGTGCGTTCCCGGTCGAGGTCGTGCCCGACAATGTCCGTCAGCAGCCGGACCAGTGCTTCCTGGGGTTCGTCCACACCGGACGGGACGGACGGGACGGACGCGACGGACGCGACGGGAACCACCGGGACCACGGGGGCGGCTGTGGCCGCCGGGGGCGCCGGCGCCGCCAGCGCCGCGACGTGGGCGGCCAGTCGGCCGCTGGAGTCGTACTCGTAGAGGTCGGCGCCCTTCAGGTCGAGCCCGTACCGGTCGTTGAGGGCGCGGGCCACGTCCATCCGGAAGATGGAGTCGAGACCGAGGTCGGCGAAGACCGCGTCATCGGTCACCCCGTCCACGGGCAGGCCCAGGACGTTCGCCAGCAGTCCGCGGACTGCCAGCAGGATCTCCCCCGGGCCTTCCCCGGCCGCTGCGGGGGGTGCGGACGGTGCTGGCGGTGCGGGCGGCGTCGGTTTCGGGACCGGAGCGAGGACGGGGGCGGGAGCAGCGGCCTGCGCGAGGGGGGCGAGCTTCACCTTGGGTCGCTCACCCGTCGGCGCGGGCGCTGTGGAGTCCGCGGAGTCGCGGGGCGCCTCGCTGAACCAGTGGCGTTGGGGCGTGAACCGCGCGGCGGGCAACGACTGCCTGCGCGTACGCTCGTCCGCCGGGTCGTCCACAGCCGGGTTCCACGCCTCAAGCACCACATGGGCGTTGGTCCCGCCGAATCCGAAGGAGCTGACGCCCGCGCGCCAGGTGCGCCGGCCGTTCTCGTCCTTGGCACCCTCCCACTCGGTGGTCCGGTCGTTGATCCGGAACGGGGTGTCCGCCAGGCGCAGGTACGGATTGGGTTCCCGCAGGTGCAGATGGGCGGGGAGCGTGCGGTGCACCATGCTCAGCAGCACCTTGAGCACGCCCGCGATCCCCGAGGCCGCCTCCAGGTGGCCGATGTTCGTCTTCACCGAGCCGATCGCGACGCCCGGCGCCTCCCGTACGTCCTCCCCCGCCTCGGCGTACAGCCGTGCGAACGCGTCCTTCGCACCCTCGACCTCGATCGGGTCACCGAGCCGGGTGCCGGTGCCGTGGGTTTCGAGGTAGGTGACGGTGGACGGCGAGATGCCCGCCGCCTGATGGGCGCGGACGAGCACGTCCGCCTGGGCGCGCGGGTTGGGGGCGGTCAGCGACGGCGACTTGCCGCAGTGGTTGACCGCGCTGCCACGGATTACCGCGATGATCCGGTCGCCGTCCGCCTCCGCCCGGTCGAGCGGTTTGAGCAGGACGGCGCCCGCGCCCTCGCCCCGTACGTACCCGTCGGCGTCCTTGTCGAACGTGCGGCAACGTCCGCTGGGGCTGAGCATTCCGGCCTGGGTGAACACGGTGAACAGCCCCGGGCTGAGCTGGAGGCTGACGCCTCCGGCCAGGGCCATGGAGCACTCCCCCTCGGCCACGGCGCGGGCCGCCCGGTGCAGGGCGACCAGCGAGCTGGAGCAGGCCGTGTCGACGGTCTCGCTGGGACCGTGCAGGTCGAGCAGGTGGGAGATCCGGTTGGCCAGCAGCGACCTGGCGATGCCCGTCGCCATGTGGGCCTGCATCGGGACGCCCGAGCGGGCGACGAGTTCGGCGTAGTCCGCAGTGGCCACACCCGCGAACACTCCCGTCGCGGTCCCGCCCAGTTCGTCGGGCCGGTAGCCGGCGTCCTCCAGGGTCCGCCACACCGTCTCCAGGAAGATCCGGTGCTGGGGGTCCATCTGCCGGGCCTCGGTGGGCGAGATGCGGAAGAACGCGGCGTCGAAGTCGCCGACGTCCTCCAGGAAGCCGCCCCGCATCGAGGCGGCGTCGGGATGTGCCAGCAGCTCGGCGCGGTCGGCGGGGGGACCGGTGACCAGGTCGTCGCCCGCCACCAGGTGGTGCCAGAACGCCTTCAGGTCCGGGGAGCCCGGCAGCCGCCCCGCCATGCCGATGACGGCGACGTCCCTGCGTACGGAGACGTCCCCGTGTACGGAGACGGACGGAGCCGGGGGCAGGACCGCCGGGCGGCGGTCCTGTTCCGTCACCGGCTCCTCCTCGGTGGCCGCGGCCGCGGCGGGAATGCCGGGGGTCGGGCCGTGTGTGCTCCGGACCGCTTCGCCGTGCCGGTCGTCGAGATAGTGGGCGACGTCGCCCAGGGTCGGGTTCTCGAACAGCACGGTGGGCAGCAGATCCAGCCCGTAGAGGTCGTTGATCTGAGTGATCAGTTCACCCAGGGAGATCGAGTCGAACCCGAGGTCCATCAGCTCGGCCTCCGGGTCCACCTCGTCCTCGGCCACCATCAGGTACGCGGCGGCGAAGGAACGGAGCCGGGCCTCGACCAGAGGGACAGCCGACACCTCGGGGATCTCCTCCACGCTCTGCTCCTGTTCCACGGCCGTCCTCTCCGTCGCTGTCACTGTCGCGGGCACAGCCGCAGGCGCTGCCACCGGCGGGTCCTGCGGGTTGTCGTCGGGCGGCTCCTGGCCCGCGGTGCCTTCCACGACCAGGTACCGGGTGTGCGTACCGGCAAGGGCCTCCTGGAAGACCCGGAGGCCGGTCTCCGTACGCATCGGCACCATCGACCAGCGCCGCGCGAACAGCCGCCGCGTGGCGTCGTCCACCGCCATACCGCCGTCGGCCCACAGCGGCCAGCCGATCGTGAGGGCGCGGCCCGGCCGGGCTCCGGAGCGCCTGAGCCGCTCGCGGGCACCGGCGAAGTCGAGCTGGAAGGCGTTCGCGTAGGCGTAGTCGGTCTGGCCCAGGTTGCCGGTCTCTCCGGAGAGCGAGGCGAAGACGGCGAAGAAGTCGAGCGGTTCCCCGCGGGTGGCGAGGTCGAGCAGGAGCGTGCCCGCCACCTTGGGACCGAGCACCTGTTCCGCCTCCGCCACGGTCTTGCGGACGGCCCGGCTGTCGTGGCGCACTCCCGCGGCGTGCAGGACGCCGTTGAGCGCGCCGTACCGGGCGCGGATGTCGTCGACCAGCCCGGTGACGTCGTCCGCGTCGCGCAGGTCGGTGGGGCGGTACCAGGCCGTGGAGCCGCCACGCCACAGCGCGGCCGTCCGCCGTTCGATCTCCGCGTCCAGCGGTGAACGTCCCGCCAGCACCAGGTTGACGGGCTGCTGGTCCGCCAGGAACTCGGCGAACAACAGCCCGAGCGCGCCCGCTCCGCCGGTGACCAGATAGGTGCCGCCGGCCTGTACCCGAGCGCCGCCAGGGCGGTCAGGGTCGTCCCCCGGGCCATCGGGGTCGTCGGCGCGGTCCGTCAGCCGCCGGACGGCGCGCACGCCATCGCGGTACATCACCTCCGTGACGCTCTCGCCGACGCGGACGGTCTCGTCGGCGAGCAGGGCGCCGAGCGCGGCGGCGGAGCCGATGTCGCCGCTGTCGTCGTGCTCCACGCGCACGGCGCGGAAGGTGCTGTGCTCCAGCGCCAGGGATTTCAGCATGCCGCCGAGCGCCGAGAACTGCGGCTGCCGCTCTGCCGGACCGTGCAGCACGGCCACCCGCAGCGGAACCCTCCTGCCGCGCCCCAGCACCGCGGCCGCCGCCCAGAGCAGCGCGTACGGGCCTGCGGCGAGGTCGGCGGCGAGCGCCCCCGGCTCGGGCGGGCCATCCCCGTCCGGGGATGCGGGGCAGGCGAGCACGATTGCGTCGGGGAGCTGGTCGCGGGCGGCGAGCGCACCGGCCAGCCGCCGGAAGTGCTCCCTGTCCCCCGGCACCAGGGTGAACACGTCGGCGTCCCGCTCCTCGAACGTTTCGCCGGGGACCACGTGGACGCAGCGCACGCCCCGTGCCGCGAACGCCTCGGCCGTCGCCCGGCGTACGGACGGCTCGGCCGACAGCAGGAGCACGGTGTCCGGCGGGTCCTCGGGCCCGCTCAACGGCGTCGGCTCGTGGACCGGGAGCAGATACCGGTGGGCGGCCACGGTCCGGTCCCCGCCCAGGGTGGGATCCGCCACGCCGGTGTCCAGCCAGTGCCGGGTGCGCTCGAAGGGGTAGGTGGGGAAGGAAACGCGCTGCGGAGGGTGTGCGGACCACATGTCGCGCCAGTCGATCCTGGTGCCTTCGGTCCACAGCGCCGCGAGGTCGGCGAGGGCCTGCTCCCTGCGCGTGTCCGTCGGCGCCTGCGTCCGCGCGTCCCGCAGCGGCGCGTCGGCGCGCTCGTCCGCCGCGCCGCTCGCCGAACGGCCCGCGCGCCCCGCCACCGTCGCGGACCCGCGCACCGGTCCGCCGTCGGCGAAAGCCCGCAGTTCCGCGGCGAGTCCTGCGGTGTCCCGGGCGACGACCGCCAGCCGCTCGGTGAACTCCCTGCGTCCGGTCTGGCTGGTCCAGGCGAGCGCGGCCAGCGCGTCGACCTCCCCCTGGGAGCCCGCGAGATGACGGGCCACCTGACGGGCGTGGTGTCGGAGTTGCTCCGGGGACCGGGCCGACAGCAGGAACAGGTGGGGTCCGGGGTGTACGGGTTCGGGCCGCGGCCGCGCCTGTGGTGGCACGTACTCCTCCACGACGAGATGGGCGTTGGCCCCGCCGGCGCCGAAGGAGCTGATGCCCGCGCGGCGCGGAGCGGCGCCTGCGGAGGGCGCCGGCCAGTCGGTGAGCCGGCGGACCGGGCGGAGCGGCCCGGATGCGAAGTCGATCCTGGGGTTGTCGACCTCCAGGTTGGCGCAGGGCGCCAGCTTGCCGTGCCGTAGCTGGAGCAGCACCTTCGTCAGGCCGGCGATGCCCGCCGCGCCCTCCAGGTGACCGATGTTGGCCTTGACGGACCCGACGGCGCACGCGTGGTCCTCAGGGCCGGTGCCGAACGCCTGCGCGAGGGCAGTGATCTCGATCGGGTCGCCCAGCGAGGTGCCCGTGCCGTGGGCCTCGACGTACGAGACGGTGCGCGGCTCCACGCCGGCCCTCGCCAGCACGTCCTTGATCAGCGCCGTCTGGGCGTTGGGGTTGGGCACGGTGTAACCGCCGGTCTTGCCGCCCGCGTTCATCGAGCCGCCCTTGATGACGCCCCAGATCCGGTCGCCGTCGGCGACTGCCCGCTCCAGCGGTTTCAGGAGGACCGCGCCGACCCCCTCGCCCGGGACGATGCCGTCGGCGCGCGCGTCGAACACCTTGCAGGTACCGTCCGCGGACAGCATGTTGAGCGCGCTCAGCGACACATGGTGGGCGGGGTGCAGGACGAGGTTCACGCCGCCCGCGACGGCGGTCCGGCACTCACCGCGCCGGATGCTCTCACAGGCGAGGTGGACGGCGCTCAGCGAGGACGAACAGGCGCTGTCGATCGCGAGGCTGGGGCCCTGGAAGTCGAAGAAGTAGGAGACCCGGTTGGCGACGGACCAGTGCGCCGAGTGCGCCCCCGAGAGCTTTCCGCTCGGCCATCCGGTGGCGGCGAGCTGGCCGTAGGTTCCGTACATCAGGCCTACGAAGACACCGGTGCTCGTCTCGCGGGTGTGCTCCCCGAGGCACCCCGCCTCTTCCAGGAGGTTCCAGGTGGTCTCCAGGAACAGCCGCTCCTGCGGGTCGATGTGCGCGGCGTCGCGGGCGAGGATGCCGAAGAAGGCGGGGTCGAAGCGGTCGACGCCGTCGAGGAACGCTCCCCACCGGCTGTAGCTGCGCTGCGGCCTGCCGCGCTCGGCATCGAAGGTCGGACGCCAGTCCCAGCGGTCGGCGGGCACCTCGGTGACGCTGACCGTGCCGGATTCGAGGTTGCGCCAGAAGCTGTCCAGGTCGGGGGCCCCGGGGTAGCGGCCGCTGACCCCGATGACGGCGATGTCGCCGGGACGGCTCGCGGCGACGGGTGCGGGGGTGGATGCGGGTTCGGGTGCGGGGTGGATGCGGGTTCGGGTGCGGGGGTGGATGCGGGTTCGGCGGGCACGGCGGCGACGGGCCGGGGCTCGGTCGGGAGTCCGGGCTCGGGCCGCATCAGTTCGGCGAGTTCATCCTGACGTTCCGTCATGAAGTAGTCGGTCAGCTGGGCCAGCGTCAGGCGTTCGAAGAGGAGCGTGGCCGGAAGGTCACCGAGATCCTGTTCGAAGCGGCTGATGATGGTGAGGCTGACGAGGGAGTCGACACCGTAGTTCTCGAAGGTGACCCGGTCGTCGATGTCCTCCTCCCCGAACTTGAGTACCTCGGCGAAGACCCGGCGCACATAGCTGCGCACCTGAGCCCTGTCGGGCGCCTCGCGCCCACCTGCCGACCGCGGCGCGGGGGCCGCGGCCGTTGCCCGTTCCGGTGCGGGCGCCGGTGCCGCTTCGGCGACGAACAGGCACTGCTCGAGTTCCGGCTCCGGTGTCCCCGGGATGCCGAGGGTGCGCACCGGGCCGAATCCGCCGGCCGCCAGGGCGCTGCCCCACCCGGCCGGGTCCAGCAGCGGTGCGTCGCGCAGCCTCAGGTCCGCGTCCTGGTAGGCCCACCAGCCGGGTGTCAGACCGAAGGTGAGGGTCAGGAAGTCGGAGGCGCGGGTGACCTCGTTGACCAGCGCCGCCCCGCCGGGCCTGAGCAGGCCGCGGACGTGCCGCAGGGTCCGGCCGATGTCCGTGGTCGCGTGCAGGACGTTGGTGGCCAGGACCAGGTCGTACCCGTTCTCCCCGAAGCCCTGCGCGGTCGGCGGCCGCTCGATGTCGAGAGGACGAAAGGTGACGAAGGGGAAGCGGGCGCCGAACTCCCGTTCGCCGTGCCGCAGGAACGCGGTGGAGATGTCGGTGTAGCAGAACTCGACCTTCCGCCCGCAGGCGGCAAGCGCCTCAAGGACGAACGTCGTACCCGCGCCCGTCCCGGCGCCGACCTCCAGGACGCGGACCGCCGGGGCTCCCGCGAGGGCGAACCGTTCCACCGCTTCGACGACCTGTCCCGCGAGCAGCCGGTGGTAGTGGTCGGAGACCGGCTGACCCCGGTAGACCTGTTCGACGGAAGCCACGGAGCCCTTGGGGAAGAGCACCTCCGTCGGATTGCGCGAGCCGTCCAGGACGTACGGCAGGGCCTCCACGCACCGCCGCAGGAGCTCCACGTGGGGGCGCATGGCGGGGTGGTCCGCCACCAGCTGGGCCGTGGCCCCGTCCGGGGTGTCACCGGCGGGGGTTTCGGCCGCCAGCCCGACGTTCTCGCCGTCCATCCGCAGCATCCCGGCCCGCCTGAGCATCTCCAGGAGGGCCTGGAAGAGGCGTTCGTTCGCGGGGACACAGCCCAGCCGGCCCCTCAGCTCGTCGACGGTGGTCGTCGTCCCGGGTCCGGGGAGGACCTCCCGTCGGACGAGTGCGTGCCGGAGCAGGACCGGGGCGAGCCGCTCCAGCGCCGCGAACCCTTCCCTGGCCGAGGCGAGGCCGGGCCCCGGAGTGGGCCGGGTGGCCGTGGTGGCCGTGGTGGCGGTGGTGGCGGGGGGACCGTCGGTCGCACCGCCGACCACGCCGAGGCGGGCCAGCCCTTCGGGGGTCCCCTTCGCGACGACGGCCTGCGGGACGTCGCCGCCGAGCAGGAAGCCGAGCGCCGTCATCGCCTCCGCCGGTTCGAGGGACGCGATACCGAACGCACCGAGCCGCTCGGTGTACCGCGAGTCGGCCACGGCGCCCACGCTCCCCCAGAACCCCCAGTTGACGACGGACACGGGGAAGGGCAGCCGCCGGCGCAGCGAGGCCGCGCATGCGTCCTCGTAGGTGCTGGCCGCCGCGTAGTTGGCCTGTCCGGCGGCGTCGGTGAAGGAGATCGCGGAGGAGAAGAAGGTGAGGAAGCGCGGGGGTTGGTCCTCCAGCGCCTCGGCGAGGGTGACGACGCCCGTGGTCTTGGGGCCGAGCACGTCGAGGAAGGTGGCCTCGTCCATGCTCGCCAGGGTGCGGTCACGCAGGACGAGCGCGCTGTGGAAGGCGCCGTCGATGCGGCCGAAACGCTCGCGTGCCGCACCGACCACGCGGCGCGTCGCGGCGGCGTCCGTGATGTCGCCGCGCAGGTAGACGCCCTGCCCGCCGAGCGCTTCGATCTCGTCGAGCTGCGCCTGGATCGCGGCGTCGAGTGGCCGCCGGCCGACGAGGGCCAGCCTCGCCCGGAAACCGCTCGCCAGATGGCGCGCGAGGACCGTCCCGATCCCGCCGGTGCCGCCGACGAGGAGGTACACGCCGTTGTCCTGGAAGGCCTGGGAGGGTGCGGTTCCGGCGGACGAACCGGTACGGAGGGCCTCGGCCAGCGGCTCCAGTACGCGGACCGCACGACGGTCCCCGCGCAGCACGACGAGCCGTTCGGCGCAGGGCTCCCGGAGCAGCCGTCCGGCCGTCACCCGCGGCTCGGTCGCGACCGGCCCGACGTCCACGCAGCCGACCCGCCACCGGGGGTACTCGGCCGCCGCGCTCCGCGCGAGGCCCAGCAGGCCTGCGTCGTGCGGCCGGACCTCGCCACCGTCGCCGATGGGCACCGCGCCGTTGAGCACCACCTTCAGCGTGAGGTCACGGCTTCCGCCACCCTGGGCGATCAGGGCCTTGCACAGCCGGAACAGCCCGACGGGAGACGGTTCGGGTCCGGCGTCCCCGCCGCACCAGTACACGACGTCCGGCAGCCCGCCATCGTCCAGGGCCGCGCCCGGCGGGCGGACTTCGGCCGTGTCGCCCGCCGACCCGTGGGCTGTGGCCAGCGCGTCGGCCAGTGGCAGGGCCCCGTCCGCGCCGAACACCAGCACCCGCGCTCCGCCGCCCGCCCCGGCGCCCTGGACGGGCAGCGGAGCAGCGTCGCGTAGCGCGGGGACGAAGAGGAGATCGCTTACGGGGAGGGTGCGCGACAGGGTGGTGGACAGCCGGCGCAAGGCCACGCCGGTGAAGCGCAGGGCGATCCGGCCCTCGGCGTCCGTCACCCGCACCGTGAAACCTCGCTGCCCGTCCCTGGCCGCCAGCACGTACGCGGGTGTACCGACCGGTCCGAAGACCTCCAGCGACTCCAGCGCGAACGGGACGAAGGGACCTTCGCCGTCCGAGGGCGTGAACGCGGCGATCGTCTGGAGCGCGCCGTCGAGCAGGGCCGGGTTCAACGGACGGCCGGCGGGGGCGAGCAGCGTTCCCAGCGCTTCGTCCCCGGTCCCGGCCCCGGTCCCGTCGTCGCCCTCACCGACGGACACCTCGCCGAGCACCCGGAACGCCGGGCCGTAGCTGATCCCGGCGGCCTCGAACGCCGTGTAGAGCCGGTCGGCGGTCAGCAGGCGGGGGCACCGCTCCCGTACGGCCCGGATGTCCAGCGGCTCGGGCGGCTCCTCGGGTGGCATCGCCGCCACGCGCCCCTGGACGCAGGGCACCGCCGGGTCGGCGCCGTCGGTGACTTCGAAGCGCAGGCCGCCCGCCGGGTGGACGGACGTCGTGCAGACGAGTCCGCGGGGCCCGGTGACCTCCAGGGGCCGTAGCCACCGCACGGCGGAGACGCGGACCGGACCCGTGATGCCGTGCGCGGCGGCGGCCTCCGCCGCCAGTTCAAGGCTCGCGACACCCGGCAGTACGGGCCGCCCTCCCACCTGGTGGTCGGCGACCATCCAGTCCGAGGGGTCCACAGTGCGGCGCACCGTGCCGGCGGCCGGTGCCTCGGGCACGGCCCAGCAGCGGCGGCGTTCGAAGGAGTACGTCGGCAGCGGCACGCGCCGCGCGGCGGTGCCCGCGTGCAGCGCCGCCCACCCGATGTCGTCGCCCCGTACGTAGGCCGCCGCCAGCCGCAGGAGCTCGCCGGGCCCGGCGGGGTCCGCGCCGTGGTCGCCGGTCACGGCTGCGGAGCGCAGCGCGCGTACCAGTTCCGCGCGGTCACGGACGACGAAGGCGGCGCGGACCGGGAAGTGGGTACGCCCGGTGGCGAGGGTGAAGGCCAGATCCGCCAGGGTGGCCGCGCGCGGGACCGCGGAGCGCTCGCCGAGCGCGTCGGCGAGCTGGTCCAGCCCACGGCTGAGCGCGCCCCGGGTGCGTGCGGACACCGGGATCAGGTGCCAGCCCTCCGCTGTGTCCTCGGCCGTGTCATCGGTGGGGGATGTGCCCGGGGCCTCGGCGACCACGAGGTGGGCGTTGGTGCCGCTGAAGCCGAAGCTGCTGAGCCCGGCCATCCGGAGCCCTGAGGGACCCGGCCGCCAGTCGGTGAGCTCGGTCACGACCCGCAGCGGGCCGTGCTCGAAGTCGATCTCCGGATTGGCCGTCGTGAACGCGACGGACGGCGGCAACTGGCCGTGCCGCAGCGCCAGCAGCACCTTGATCAGGCCCGCGACACCCGCGGCCATGGTGGTGTGGCCGATGTTGCCCTTGACCGATCCGAGCCCGCAGAACCCGGTGCGCGACCCTCCGTCGCCGAACACCTGGTGCAGCGCCTTGACTTCGATGGGGTCGCCCAGCGGTGTGCCGGTGCCGTGGGCCTCCACGAAGCCGATGTCCTCGGGGGTCACACCGGCCGCGCTGTGGACACGACGGATCAGGTCGGCCTGGGAGCCCGCGCTGGGCGCCGTGATGCCGTTCGTCCGTCCGTCGCCGTTGACGCCGGAAGCGCGGATGACGCCGTGGATGTGGTCGCCGTCGGCGACCGCCCGCTCCAGCGGTTTCAGGACGACCACACCCACGCCCTCGCCCAGGACGATCCCGTCCGCGGCGGCGTCGAAGGGGGCGCTGGTACCGGTCGGAGAGAGCATTCCGGCGTTGCTCGACCTGATGTGCAGGCGCGGGGTGAGCATCACGGCGACGCCACCGGCGAGTGCCGTCTCGCACTCACCGCGCCGGATGCTCTCGCAGGCCAGGTGAACGGCGGTGAGGGAGGACGAGCAGGCGGTGTCCACGGCCATCGTCGGTCCCCGCAGGTCGAGGAGGTACGCGATCCTGGCGGCGAGGATCGAGGGCGACGTGCCCAGGAAGGCGTGGGTGGTGTCGGCCCGGCCCGCCTCGGCGAGGACCGTGTCGTAGTCCCCGGTCCCGCAGCCGACGAAGACACCGCAGCGCGGGAGGGGTTCCTGACCGGCCGCGTGGCCCGCGTCCTCCAGGCCCTTCCACGCCTCCTGAAGGAACAGGCGCTGCTGCGGGTCCATCGCCTCGGCTTCGAGGGGTGACAGCTTGAAGAAGGCCGGATCGAATTCGTCGACGCCGGTCAGCAGCGCCGCCCACCGGCTGTCGGACTTGTCCGCCACGGACCGGTCGGGGTCGTACCAGCGCTCGGCGTCCCAGCGGTCGGCGGGGATCTCGGCGATGTCGCAGCGTCCGGCGGCCAGGTTCCGCCAGAAGGCGTCCAGGTCAGGGGCGCCGGGGAAGCGGCCTGACATGCCGATCACCGCGATGTCCCCGGTGCGTGGAGCGCCGCTGCCCGGCGGGTCCGCGGGCGGCGCGCCGGCCGACGGCTCCGTCACAGGTGCCTGGACCGGCCGGAGCGTCACCATGCCGGGAGGCGCCGGGGGCACGGGCACGGCCGGGGGCGGAGCGGGGAGCGTCACGGTCGCAGGTTCCGGAAGGTGGGCGGGTTCAGGGACCGGGGCGGGTTCGGCGAGGCGGGCGGGTTCGGGGACCGGGGCTGGAGCGGGGACCGGGGCTGGAGCGGGCGTCGGCGGTTGCTGGCGCACCGCTTCCTGGTGCAGCGCACGCGACTGGCGTGACGCCGTCAACAGCGCCGCCGTGAGTGAGGGCACCGTCGGGTGGTCGTAGACGGCGACCGCGTCGAGCCCGGTGCCGAAGCGCTGGTTGAGGTCACGTACGACCTCCACGGCTCCGATGGAGTCGAGGCCCATCTCGGAGAAGGTGAGCTCCCGGTCGATCTCGGCAGGCTGGAGGTAGAGCACCTGGGTGAGGGCGGTGACGATGGCCTCGTTGACCTCTGCGGCCGTCGTTTCCGGTTCCCGCTCCGGTTCCGGGACCTGCTCCGGCACCGGCGGAGCGGCAAGGGCAGGCGTGGGCTCCGGTGCCGGCTCCGGGGCCGGCTCAGGCTCCGGCGGGCTCACCGGGGCGGAGACGACGCGCGGCGCCGGGCTGCGGAACGCCTCGACGCGGGCGAAGTGGCCGCGCACCAGATCCCCGGCCTCGTCGCCCAACACCTCCTCGTGCATGCGGACTTCACTCGCAACGACCTCGCCGAGCCGGGCGAGCACGCGCCCCGCGAGCTCCTTCTTGAGACGGCGGACCGCCGTCTCGGGCTTGTCCGCCAGCGCTCTGGCACGGTCCAGCGCCGACGGAAGCACCTCCTGACGCGGCAGTACGGTGACCATCGCCCCGTGGTCGCGCAGGTCACCGCCGCTCATCGGGGCGCCCGTCAGCATCATCTCGGCGGCGAGCGCGGCACCGAACCTGCGTTCCAGGATGTAGGTGGCACCCATGCCGGGAGTGAATCCGTAGTTCACGAAGTTGGCGCTGTAGACGCCCTCCTCGGCCATGACGACGAGGTCCGCGTACAGCCCGAAGGCCAGTCCGCCGCCCGACGCATGGCCCTGGATCGCGGCGACGACAGGCCGTTCGCAACGCAACAGCCCTTCGTAGAGGAACGCCTGGTCGGTAAAGCTGCCCCGGCCGCCGGCCAGTCCTTCGAGCGCCTCGGGCGTGGCTCCCATGCTGAACACGCCCTCCACGCCGGTCACGACCACGGCACGGATGTCGGGGCGCCGGTCGATCGTCGCGAATGCCTCCCGCAGCTGACGCAGCAGCCGGTCGGTGAACATGGGCGCAACCAGGCGCACCAGGGCCACACCGTGCTCCAGCTCGCTCAGTTCCACTCCGTCGTCCCGCATGTCGCCGCTGTCCCCTCCGTCGCTCACGAGCCAGTCGGTGCCGACTTCCGCCACATGCGGCTGCGGCTGCGCCTCGGTGGCGCCCGACGCCTGCCAGCCGCCCGGCCAGCACCGCTCCTCGCGGAACGGATAACCCGGCAGCACCATCCGCCGCGGTCCGGCCTGCCCTGCCCGCGCGCCGAGGCGCGACCAGTCGGTCCCCGCCCCCGCGACCCAGAGTTCGGCCAGCTTCTCCAACTCCTCACGGCAGGCCGGACCCTCGTGGCCCGCCTCCGGTTCCACGCCCATGACCGTGCCCGTGCCCGTGCCCGTGGTGGACGCCGTACCCCGGAACTCACCGGGCCCGGCGTTCTCTCCGGACGCGAGGCGTTCCAGGGCGACCCGCAGGTCGGCCAGATCGCCGGTCACCACGGCGAAGCGGGTGCGCATCGCCGCCCGGCCGGCCCTCAGGGTGTGCGCCAGATCGTCGATACGGGGCAGGTACTGCTCCGAGCCGGATGCAACGGCCGCCGCCGCGCACGCGTCGGCGAGTCCTGCCACGGTGGACCCGGGGGCGAGGGAGGCGTGGAAGCGGTCCGCCGGTCCCCCGTCGACCACACCGGCCGCCGCGACAGCAACGGCCAGCAGTCCCGCCGGATCGAGACCCAGGTCCTCCAACGTCTCGCCGCCGTCGAGGGCACCGGCGTCCACGCCGACCCGCTCGGCGACCAGCGACCGCACGCGGGAGCGCACCTGGTCGGCGTGCCGCTCGGCATGGCCCGCGTCCTGTCGTACGGGCGTCAGGAAGGCCAGCAGTTCCCGCCCCCGGGCGCGCAGCGCTTCCTCGTCGCGTGCCGACAGGACGAACAGCTCGGGTCCGGTGGCGGGCGGCCTCGGGGTGACGGCGTCGGGTGCCTCCTCCAGCACCAGGTGGGCGTTGGAGCCGCCCGCACCGAACGCGCTGAGCCCCGCCCTGCGCGGCCCGGACGCGGGGCGCGGCCAGGGTGACACCTGGCGCTGAACGCTCATGGACCCGTCGCCGAAGTCCAGTTGGGGGTTGAGATCGCCGGCGTGCAGGGAGGGGGCGAGGGACTGGTGGCGGAACTGGAGCAGAACCTTGGTCAGGCCCGCGACGCCCGCCGCGGCCTCCAGATGGCCGATGTTGGTCTTGACCGAGCCGAAGGTGCGGTGGGCCGGTGACGGTTCGAGGGCGGCGAACGCCCGCCGCAGCCCCTCCAGTTCGATGGGGTCGCCGAGCGAGGTCCCGGTGCCGTGCGCCTCGACGTAGCCGATGGTCGCGGTGTCCACCCCGGCGTCCTCGATCGCGGCGCGGACCAGAGTCGCCTGGGCGGCGGGGCTGGGAACGGTGAATCCGCTGGTGCGACCGCTGTGGTTGAGCCGGCTCGCCTTGATGACGCCGTGGATGTGGTCGCCGTCCGCCAGCGCCCGGTCCAGCGGCTTGAGCAGGACGGCCCCGACGCCTTCGCCCGGCACGTAGCCGGTGCCCCCGGCGCCGAAGGCCCGGCACCGGCCGTCGCGGGAGAGCCACTGGCCCTGCGCGAGCTGGAGGAATTTCTGCGGGTGCAGGATGGCGTTGACACCACCGGCGAGCGCCATGGTGCTCTCACCCCTGCGGATGCTCTCGACCGCGAGGTGCACTGCGGTCAGCGAGGACGAACAGGCGGTGTCGACGGCCATGCTGGGGCCGGACAGGTCGAAGGTGTACGAGACGCGGTTCGCGACCGAGGAGTGCATCGCGACGGGCGCGACCCCGTCCCCGGCGTCCCGCACGAACTGGAAGTCGTTCCACATCACCCCTACGAAGACGCCGACCTGCTCGGCCGCGAGCGAGGAGGGCGGGTAGCCGGCGTCTTCCAGGGACTGCCAGGCGATGGTCAGGAAGAGCCGCTCCTGGGGGTCCATCCGCTCGGCCTCACGGCGTGAGATGCCGAAGAAGAGCGGGTCGAAGCGGTCCACGCCATCGAGGAACCCACCCCAGCGGCCGTACGTCCTGCCGGGCTTTCCGACTTCCGGGTCGAAGATCGCCTCGTGGTCCCACCGGTCGGGCGGCACCTCCGTGACGGAGTCCCGGCCGGCCGCGAGGTTCTCCCAGAACGTCTCCAGGTCCGGGGCCTGCGGATAGCGACCGGCCAGGCCGATGACGGCGATGTCAGCGCCGTCGGCGCGGTGCACGGTGGTCGCGCGGGCCTCACCGGGCCGCACGGCGGCATCGGCATGCGCCGGCGCATCGGCAGGGACCGGGGCATCGTCGGGGGCGAGCAGTCCGGTACGGACCGCGCCGGGCTCCGCGTACACCGCCACCACCCGCGACGGCCCCTCGCCCAGGCATCGTTCGAGCAGGGCGAGGCCCTCGCGGCCGGGCATGGGGTGCACTCCGGAGGCCGCGGCGCGGTTGAGCGCGGCGGCGCCGACGCGCATCCCGCCGTCGGCCCAGTAGGGCCACGCGACGGACCGGGAGACGCCCTGGCGGTCGGTCCTGGCGGAGCGCCATTCGGCGAATCCGTCGAGAAAGGCGTTGGCGTAGGCGTAGTCGCACTGGCCGGGGTTGGGCACGGCGGTGGACAGGGAGGAGAACAGCAGGAACAGCCGCAGGTCACAGTCGGCGGTGGCCTCGTCGAGGTGCACGGTCCCGGCCAGTTTCGGCGCGAGGACGGGCTCGGTGTCCCCGGGGTCCTTGCGGAAGTGGACCCCGTCGGCGGTGGTTCCCGCGCAATGCAGCACGGCGTCGACGCGCCCGAAGAGTTCACGGCAGCGTGCGACGGCCTCGTCGGCGCCCGCGCGGTGCGTGACGTCGGCCTGGACGTAGTGGGCCTGGGCGCCGAGCGCCCGGCACCGGTCCAGGACGGCGATGACGGTCCCGTCGGCCGGGCGGCGCCCGCAGAGCAGGATCCGGGCCCGCCGGGTGGCGGCCAGGTGTTCGGCGAGCAGCGAGCCGACGCCGCCCGCGCCGCCGGGTATCAGGCAGACGGCGCCCTCGGCGAGTTCCGTGCCGTCGCTTTCGGCGGGCAGGTACGGGACGAGCTGCCGCGTCGTCCTGGTGTACTCGTGGTCGGTGCCACCGCGCCGGTGGAACGTCTCGCTGTCGTCCCGGCCGTCGCCCGCCTCGGCCAGCAGGACGGCGGCGAGTTCGCCGGCCGACGGCCTGCCGTCCAGGCAACTGCTGCGACAGCGCAGCCAGGGGGTCTCCGCGGTGATGCCGCGGGCCAGCGCGGCGAGCGCCGAATGCTGCGGCACCTCCTCGCCGTCGGGCCGGGTATGGAGGACGAGCAGCCGGCAGTCGTCCGCGGGACGGTTCTCCGCGATGGCCGCCGCCAGGGCCCAGACGACGTCGTAGCCGTCCGCGGTCCGGGCCGAGGGGTGTCCGGCCGGGGCCGGGACCACCGCGAACAGCGCCGGCTCCGCCCCGTCGGCCCGCAGTTCGGTGAGCAGCCGCCCGAAGTCCGCGCGGCTGCCGGCGCGCAGCCGGTAGGTGTCGGGGCCGGTCCTCGCGTACTCCGGGCCAGGGGTCACCTGGACCGTACGGCGTCCCGGTCCGGCACGGCGGCGCAGTTCGACGGGCAGGGCGGGATCGGCGGCGACGACCAGTAGGTCGCCGGGAAGGTCCGGCGACGACCGCCCGGACGGGCGCAGCACCCATTCGGGCCGGTAGCAACGGAGTTCGGCGTCGGAGGGGGGCTCGTCGGGGCCGGTGGCCCCGGCCTGGTCCGGCAGCCGTGGGAGGGTGGCGGAGGGGTACGTCTCAGCGAGGTGCCGGGCGAGACCGGCGATGTCGCTGTACTCGAACAGCAGGGTGGGGTACAGCCGGCTGCCGACCAGCTTCTCCAGGTCCGAACTGATGGAGAGCATGGTGATGGAGTCGAGACCGAGCTCGTAGAAGCCCGTGGTGGTGTCGATCGATCCGGGCGGCCTGCCGAGCAGTTGGCCGATCATCGCCTGGAGGTGCGCCGCCAGGCGCGCCGCGGAGTTGGCGGGCGGCGCGGCGGGAGCCGGCGCGACGGCCGGGGCGGGCACCGCTCGCGGGCCCGTTCCGGCGTCTTCGGGGTGCAGCAGCCGGGTGATCAGCGCGGCGTTCCGCACCCGCTTGCACGTCAGCTTCAGGAAGCGGGCGACGAACCTGCCCTGCTCGTCGTAGATCAGGCAATCGCTGTGCATGACGTCGCCGGACGGGGCGGTGGTCTCGGGCCCAGGCACATGGACCCAGCACGGGCCCTCCAGTGCCCGCGGCGCCCGGAACTCCTCCAGGTGGACGGGGATGAACGGATCGCCGTCCGGCGGCGGAAGCTGCCCGAAGGCGACCAGGGTGGCGGCGTCCAGCTTCGCGGGATGAATGTGGAACTCGCCCTCCTGTGCGCGAGATCCGGGGTCGAGTTCCAGCCGGGCGAGCAGGCCGGGGCCGATCTGGTGGACGGGGCCGAAGCCCATCATCGGCGCCCCGTGCTCGATGTGCTCGTCCCTGGCCTGGCGGTACAGGTCCGCCATGTCCTTGCCGCCGGTACGGCCCGCCAGCAGCGCCCTCGGATCCACCGGCCCGGGAGCGGGCTCGTCGGTGAACTCCAGCCGGCACGAGAAGTGGTGACGCCAGCCGTCGTCCCGCGCCCTGTCGCTCTCCCCCGCAACCTTGCTGTCCGCGGCGACCGGCCGCGACCCCTCGCCGTCCGGGCTTCCGACAGTGATCCGGACCTCCAGGTCGTGCCCGGGTTCCGTGGCCATCGGGGCGGTGAACAGGATGTTCCTCAGCACCGCGCGCGCCGGGTCGTACCCCTGCGCCCGCAGGATGCGGTAGACGATGTCGAGGAAGGTGGCACCGGGCATCACCGACACCCCGTGGATGCGGTGGTGCAGCATGACGAAGTCGTCGTGAGGCAGGAAGAACTGACACTCGATCGGGCTGTCGTTCATGGCCGCACATCCCCTCGTTCATCCGTCGCCCGCGGGCAGTGGTCACATCGCGATCGTGCGGGGTCCGACCCTAGGCAGGCGGCCCGGCCGCGCCTGCTCAGAATTGAGCGCGGTCGGCGACCTCGCGGGCCGCCTCCTCGCGCAGGAGGTTCCGGTCCGTCTTGCCGTGGGCGTTCAGCGGAGCCTCAGGGCGCCACCACACGTACCGGGGCAGCATGTAGGCCGGCAGGCGGGTGGCCAGTCGTTCCACCAGCGCCTTCAGGTCGGGTTCCGCGTCGCCCAGGACGTAGGCGGCGAGCACCGCGCCCGACGGGGCCTCGACGGCGAACGTGGCCGCGTCCGTGCCGGAGACCTCGCGCAGCGCGGCCTCCACTTCGCCGACCTCTACCCGATAACCGTTGATCTTCACCTGCGAATCCCCGCGCCCGAGGTGGATGAAGCCCACGCCGTCGTCGGCGCGCACCTGGTCGCCCGTCCGGTACCAGCGCTGTCCACCGCGTTCGAGGAAACGGCCCGCGTCCTCGGCCGGGTCGAGGTAGCCGGCGAACATCTGCCCGCCGGTGAGGCACAGTTCGCCCAGCCGCGGGGTGGTCTCGCCGTCGGCCCCCAGCAGCAGCGCCTCCATGCCGTCGTTGGGCGTGCCGATGGGCACCGTCGCGCCGTACTCGGCGTCCGGCACGGCGGGGTCCCAGCGGAACGCCGTGCAGGCGATGGTGAGTTCGGTGGGGCCGTAGATGTTGTCGATCACCCCGTCGGGGGCGGCCCGCTGCCAGTACCTGGCGGTGTCCGTCATCAGTGCCTCGCCCGCGAACACCGACTGCCGCAGTCCGGCGAGGCTGCCGGGCGCGAGCATGCCCTTGCGCTGGAGGCCGCGCGCCAGGCTGGGGGTGCTGTGCCAGACGGTGAGTCCGTACCGGCGCACCCAGCGCGCCGGGTCGAGCGCCTGGAGGCGGGAGAGCACGCACACGCAGGCCCCGCCCGCCCAGGCCGGGAAGATGTCGGCCAGGGCCAGGTCGAAGGTGGTCTCGTGCACCTGGCTGAAGCAGTCGTCCGTCCGTACGCCGTAGCGGGGCAGCGCCGACTGCAGGAAGGACGAGACGTTGGCGTGGCTGATGGGAACGCCCTTGGGTGTCCCGGTCGAGCCCGAGGTGAAGAGGGTGTAGGCGATGTCGTCGGGTGCGCGCGGCGGCGTGACGAAGCCGTCCGCCGCCGCGTCGTCCGCAGTGACCCGCAGGGCAAGAATCGTGCCGGGAAGGTCCGTTGCCACCCGCGGCGCCAGGACCGAGTGCACCGGTGCCCCGGCGATCACCTCCGCCAGCCCGGCCGCGCCGGCCGGGTCGGCGACGACCGCCTCGCACCCGGCGGCCCGCAGCACGGCGCCGTTGCGGGCCGGCGGGTTCTCCGGGTTGAGCGGCACGGCCGTCGCGCCGGCGTAGAGTGCCGCCAGCAGGCCGATGTACGCCTCGGGCGTTTTCGCGGCCAGCACGGCCACGGATCGTGGCCTGTGCCGCGCGCTGAGCGCCGCCGCCCAGGACCGCGCCATACGGTCCACCTCGGTGTAGGTCCAGCTGCGGTCGAGGATGCGCAGCGCGGGGCCGTGCGGGTTGAGCGCGAGGCCGTCCCTGAACCAGCCGTCCAGCGGCCTGCCGGTCATGGCGTGCCCTGCAGGCAGGCGCTGACGGTGTCCCACAGTTTCTCCGGTGACGCGAAGGTGGCAGGGACCAGTGCCGCGTCGGGGAACGTGAAGTCGTAGGCGTCCTCCAGCGATGCGGAGAGGCCGACCATGCCCAGTGAGTCGAGGCCGTGGGCCGGCAGCGGGACTCCGGGCTCGAGGGGGCATCGGCGGGGTAGTCGGTGAGCGCCGCCCTGACCAGTTTTTCGAATGTCGCGTCCCAGTGAGCTGTCACGATGCCGCGCGTCCTTCCGTCGGTCCTTGGGTACCGGAGATGTTCGGTCACGGAGAAATCAGCAATTCCGGAACCGGGTTCCACACGGCACGGAAGCGTTCTCCACAATGCCATTCATGGCAATTACCGGCGTGCTCACTTTTGAGCAGAAAGGGATGGTGAAATCCTGCATCATTGATGGTCTTCTCATATCCCGCGTATTTCCGGGAACAGGTGACCCGCCGTGCGGCCCGCAGCACTGGTCCAGGAGGACAGGACGATGTCCCACCATGTGCTGCTCGTCGGCACCTCGGCCCTTCTCACCGGGCGGCTGGCGGCCCGCCGGCTAGCGGCGCCCGACCGCCCCTCGGTACTGCTGCTGCTGGCGGCCAGGAGCCGCCCGACCGCACCGGGGCCCGACGCCGCGGCCTTGCGGTCCTTCGTCCGGGACGACGTGGCCGGCAGCGCGCCCGGCACCGCGCCGGATGACCCGGGCGACCGGCTGCGGATCCTGCGGCTGGACCCAGACGCGCTGGCGGAGGCACTCGCCGCGGAGACGGCCGATGAGGTCTGGTGCGTGACCCCGGGCCTGGACCGCGACCCGGCGCGCGGGGCGTGGGCCGACGGCGTCGTCGCCGGAGCGCTGCTCGCCGCCCTTCCCGCTCTGCGGGCCGCCAAGTACGTGCACGTCGGTCCTTCAGGGGCGGGGGGTGCGGACCGCCTGACCCCGCCGCCCCCGCCCTATCGCGAACTGGAGCGCACCACCGTGGAGCGCTGTCTGGCCCACGGAGCCGCCTGGCGCGTGTTGCGTACGCCCCCGGTGGCCGACGCCGCCGCCCCCCTGCTCGGCGAGAGCCCGGCGGGACCGCACCAGCTGCTCGAAGCGCTGCGCTCGGTCAGGTCGGAGGTCGCCGACCGCATACCCGACTGGTTCCAGCGCCACCCCCTGCGCGTGGCCGGATTCGGGGGCCGCGGGCTCGCGCTGCTCCCGGCCGGACGGGCCGCCGAGTGGCTGTGGGCCACCGGGGGGCCGCCCGGCCTGCCCGACGGTTTCGCCACCCTGCCCTGTCCCGTGCCGACCCCGTTGGAGGAGCTGCTGCCGCGCGCGGGCGCCGTGTACGGGATCGATCTGCGGCCCGTGACCGGGCGGGACGGGTTCACCGCGGCGGAACGGCTGCTGGACCTACGGCTCGACGCGGTACGGAGCGCGGCCGTCCGGCTCGGCGGGAGCGCCGCCGACGACGCGCCCGAGGCGCTCTCCGTAGCCGCCCAGTGGGAGCTGCTCGGCGCGGTCCGCGAGAACCAGGACCGCTCGGCGGCGCGGACGCCGCCCCGTGGTCCGGCCCGTACCGTCGAGGTCGCCGGCGCGCCGCTGACCCTGTTCGAAGCGGGAGCCGCCAGGGCGGCCGGCCAGGCGCCCCTGGTCCTCATCAATGCGCTCGGGCAGGGACACGGCTTCCTCGACCGCCTCTCGCGGGAGCTCGCGGCTCACCGGCGGGTGGTGTCGTGGCAGGTCCGCGGAACCGATCCCGACCTGCCGCCCTGGGACATCGACCACCAGCTCGACGACCTGCGCGCGGTGCTCGGCCTGACCGGTGCCGAACGCTTCCACCTGGTGGGCTGGTGCACCGGTGCCAAGATCGCCACCGCGTACCAGCGGCGCCACCCGGGCGACGTCGCCTCCCTGGTCTTCCTCAACGCGACGTTCAAGCAGGACGGCCTGTGGGACGGCATGGACACACCGTACGAACGCAATCTCGAAGCGGTCTGCCGCGCCCTCGCCCGCCGGCCGGAGA